>NZ_JANUEW010000090.1:0-1209 GCF_024807515.1 Pseudomonas sp. BIGb0558 | reverse complement strand
CAACTTGTTCTCTCAGCTATTTAACCTCTTCAGCCCAGACCGGCCGGCACCGATTTATGTGCCGGATGCGCTGCCATTGCCAGCGCCGAAGGCACCTTCAGTACAAACAAACGACTACACACTTCAACCGCTAAAAAATTGGAGCCACCCCTTCAAGGACAAGAACAACCCACTGCTGCAATTAACCCAATTATCCAAGGCTGCTGCCGGTTACTACCCAGTGGGCCGCAATGGCCTCTGGCACGGCGGCGTGCATTTCGACAGTGGCACCGCTGGCGCCCTGGAACAACAGTCCAGCGTGCATTGCCTTGCCGACGGCGAAGTGGTGGCGTATCGCATCGACGAGCATTCGCCGACCACGACCTACTTCGTCGATGAGCTGTGCGTACCCAAGCCTTTTTCACGCAATTTTGTCTTGGTACGCCACCGCCTCGAAGCGCCGAAGATGGCAGGCAGCCCGGACGTCCCTCCCAGCCTGACCTTTTACAGTTTGTACATGCACCTGCAGGATTGGGCGGTTTACCGGGATGACGCCGCCTCCATCCCACGTCCGGCGTTTTGGCCCGACGCAGAGACTCGACGGGTCAAGGCAACCGCAAGAGAAGTACATTCCAGGTTTCCCGGGGAGAGAGGTCTGAAAGTCTACGGCCAGAAACGCTCGGCCGATGCACTCGTTCTCTTGCCACCGGGCACGGAGGTGACGGTCAGCGGCGACGGTGAATTCCGTAAGTTAAACAACACCAACGGCCCCGACATTTTGAAAAGTGCCGATGGGTCGCTGCGCGGCTACGTTTCCTCTGAGCATTTGGTCCCCATCGCCGGGGACGAATATCGAGTCGAGGTGAGTTTCACACTCAACGTACGCGCCGAAGCGAACGTCCATAGCCAACGTCTTATGCAATTGCCCGACGGCACGGAAGTGACTGTAAGCGGCGAGGGTGAGTTTCGAAAACTGGAGCAGGTGAATCAGTACGTTCGTTTCGAAGCATTGGAAGGTGCGCGCGAACCGGTGGCGGACCGCATCGTAGTGCTCGACCAACCCATAGCGATCAAGGCTGGCGACTTGATCGGTCACCTGGGCGAGTATCAAGACAGTGGTGCCGAGCACCCGGAAAAGAAACTGCACCTGGAAGTGTTCAGCACCGATCGTATGGAACCGTTCATTCAGGCCAGCCGCGCCTGGGCAAAACGATTGCCTGCCATCGGCAA
>NZ_JANUEW010000089.1:0-1231 GCF_024807515.1 Pseudomonas sp. BIGb0558 | reverse complement strand
TGAATCGCCCCGGGTTTCGTAGACACCTCCATGCCTTAAACTGAGGCCAATTAGGAGGTGCCATGAGCAACCCGCGTTACCCCGAAGAATTCAAAATCCAAGCGGTCAATCAAGTGACCGAAAAGAAGCTGCCTGTCGCTGATGTGGCGGCCCGTCTCGGCGTGTCGACGCATAGTCTCTATGCCTGGATAAAGCGCTACAGCAAACCTCAAGAAGAACGGCGGCAGGATGATGATCAGCACGCTGAACTACGTCGTCTGCGAGCGGAGCTCAAGCGCGTCACTGAAGAGCGAGACATCTTAAAAAAGGCCGCCGCGTACTTTGCCAAGGAGTGCGGTTGAAGTACGCCTTTATCAAGCAGCGAGCCGGCGACTATTCCATTCGACGGCTATGCCTGACGCTGAAAGTCCATCCCAGCGGTTATTACGCCTGGTTGTCTGAGCCGCAATCTGCACGCGCTAAAGACGACCAGCGACTGCTGGGTTTGATCAAGCATTCATGGTTGGAGAGCGGAGGCGTTTATGGCTATCGTAAAATCCATGACGATCTGCGCGAGGTCGGTGAGGATTGTGGTCGTCATCGTGTGGCGAGGCTGATGCGTCTTGAAGGCCTGCGTTCTCAGACAGGTTATCGACGCCGTCCTGGAAAGTACGGCGGTAAGCCAGCGGTCGCCTCACCCAATTTGCTGAAGCGCCAGTTCGATGTCGTGGAACCCAACAAGGTTTGGGTCACCGACATCACCTACATTCGTACGTATGAAGGCTGGTTGTATTTGGCGGTGGTGCTGGATCTGTTTTCTCGTCAAGTCGTTGGCTGGTCAATGAAGTCGCAGATGACCAGTGATTTAGCTATTGATGCTTTGTTGATGGCGGTTTGGAGGCGTAAACCGAAGCAAGAGGTGATGGTTCATTCCGACCAAGGTAGCCAGTACAGCAGCTCCGATTGGCGCAGCTTTTTGAAGGCAAACAATTTGGTTGCCAGCATGAGTCGTCGAGGCAACTGTCATGACAACGCCGTGGCCGAGAGCTTTTTCCAGCTTCTGAAACGTGAACGGATCAAGCGAAAAATTTACACCAGACGTGAAGATGCTCGTAGCGATGTGTTCGATTACATCGAAATGTTCTACAACTCAAAACGTCGACATGGTTTCAACAATCAGCTGTCACCGATAGAGTTTGAAAAGCGTCACGCAATGAGCTTGCAAGGTGTCTAGAGAACCCGGGGCGATTCA
>NZ_JANUEW010000088.1:0-1259 GCF_024807515.1 Pseudomonas sp. BIGb0558 | reverse complement strand
TGTACGGACCGGACACATGGTTGACGGGTGTACGGGGACATGGTGGACACTTTTCGGCGAGCCAATTTCGCCGGAAATCCATCATGCCCTGGGACACGAGAGACGCCATGAGCCTGAAAGAAGAGTTTGTCGCCTTGGCGCGGCAACCCGGCAGTAACAAACGAGAACTGTGTCGACGATTCGGTATCAGCCCCCAAACGGCGTACAAGTGGCTCGAACGCTACGAGACGCAAGGCCGGCCGGGGCTGCAAGAGAAGTCCCGCAAACCTATCACCAGCCCCAAGCTGACCGATCCGGCTCTAGAGACGGCGGTCATAGCGCTCAGGCAAGACCATCCTGCATGGGGTGGGCGCACGATCAGTTGCATTTTGAAAAAGCAGATCGCTCCCAGCACCGTCACTAATGTTCTGCACCGGCACGGGCTGATTCAGCCTGCGTCAAAGGAACAAACGGCAAAGCTGAGATTTGAGCACGATGCGCCTAACGATCTTTGGCAAATGGATTTCAAAGGGCATTTTGCGACACAGCAAGGCCGATGCCATCCCCTGACGTTGCTGGACGACCACTCACGATTCAATTTGGCTATTCAGGCGTGTGATAACGAACGTGGGACCACGGTGAAGGAGAAGATGATCGAGGTATTCGAGCGTTTCGGATTACCGGCTCGCATCAACGTTGACAACGGTCCGCCATGGGGCTCGCCGCGTAATCCAGGTGAAATCACAGAACTGAGTATCTGGTTGATTCGTCTGGGAATCCGGATCAGTTTTAGCCGTCCTTACCACCCTCAAACCAATGGAAAGATTGAGCGATTTCATCGCTCACTCAAGGCCGAAGTGCTTGAAGGGCGGCAGTTTTCTACCTTCAAAGAAGCCCAAACAGCGTTTGATCGATGGCGTGAGATTTATAACCTGCAACGCCCTCATCAAGCATTGGACTACAAGGTGCCGATGGACCGGTATCGCGCCAGTCCTTGGGCTTATCCGCAGCAACTGCCAGAGTTTGAATACGGACCGGACGACAAGCTGGCCAAGGCCTATCACAGCCGATTCCGCTTCCAGAACCGCTATTTCAGTATCGCCAAAGGCCTGGCTGGACATCACATCGCGATACGCCCAAAGCCTGAAAGCGAGGGTCTATTTGACGTCTACTTCTGCCATCACTTTTTGCGGACTATCGACGTGAATAAGCCAGATTACGGACCATAATGTGTCAACCATGTCCCCGCACATGTGTCCACCATGTGTCCGGTCCGTACA
>NZ_JANUEW010000087.1:0-1381 GCF_024807515.1 Pseudomonas sp. BIGb0558 | reverse complement strand
ACCAGGTCCCATTCCTGTGCTGCCAGGGCTTCCACCTCCAGGCTCAGGGTCTTGGACTGAGTGCTCGCCCCGCCCCGAATGACGTCGTAATACACCTGGCAGCTCTCGCCCAGGTAAGCCGCGACGAATGCACTGGAAACCGTGAAGTCGACAAAGTCGCTACCAGGATTGGGAATGCCGGGTTTCGCCGGAATATCCGGTGTGCCCACGTCCGGTTTGCCGATGATGTGCATCTTGATGTCATCCGTTGGCAACATCGGCGCGTAGCGCACACGAATCGTCACCACTTCCGGGCGCGGCGGCAGCACGCGCAGCGGGTTGAGGCGGGTCAGGGTCGGGTTGATCACCGTGCCTTCCAGCACTTCGGGCACCGGCAGGTTCAGCGCCGAGCCGACCCGGATGACCAACGCCTCGGACGTCAGGGTGGGCTGCCCCGGCCTGACCACGGTGTAGTACAGGGTCAGGGAACCGTTCAGGTTGGCGGTCACAAAGCCGCGAGGCTCGGTGAAGGGCAGGGCGGCACCGACCCAGTTGACGTCGATCGGGAAAGCATCCGGTGGGGCGCTGCCGCCGGGGGAACTGCCGTCGGCGTGCAGGAACACCGTGGCGCCGAGGGTAAAGGCCGGGCTCGCCGGCACGGTGACATTCAAGTTGCCGCGGTTGATTTCCGGGTCGAAGACATAATCAGGCGGCACCGCTTCGCGGGTGGTGGGCGGCGGCAGGATCGCCCTTATTGCGCCGATCGTCAGGCTCAGGGTGCGCGATGGCGGCCGGTCGCGGGAATCATTGACGGTGTAGTAGAGCCGCAACGAACCGCCTTCCAGTTGGGCGATCTCGCCGTCGGGCCCGTTGGCCAGGTCGAAGAGAATATCGCCGCTGCCAGCGCGGGTACTGTACTCGGCGTAATAGGAACGGCCATTGGCATAGGTGCCTGCCAGTTTCAGCTTGACGTGGTCGTTGCTGTTCTGGCCGGTATAAGACGGGATCACCACGAATACAGGGTTGGTGGTGGGTGGCAGTGAGCCGCTCACCGCGTCGGGTACTTGCGGTGCTGCCAGGCGGGTGTCGACAGCAGTGCCGATAATATTGACGAGCGCGCCTTGCGAGTCGCGTGCCGGTACGCCGGTGCGAATACGTTGGTAGGTCAGCAGCAGGCGCCCGTCGACCAGGGGCAGGATATCGGCGTTTGGCCAGTTGATGCGCTGGGCGCGAGTGGTCGAGGTGATGGTGTGGTCGTAGGTGTAGGTCACGCGTACCCCGTCGATCAGCCCGGCGACGGTCACCCGAATGATGTCGCCCGTCATGTAACCCTGGCCGGAGACCTCGACCACGAAGGTGGCGTCTGCGCCCTTGAGTGCATCGGCATCGAGCTCTGGCGTCT
>NZ_JANUEW010000086.1:0-1901 GCF_024807515.1 Pseudomonas sp. BIGb0558 | reverse complement strand
CCTGTGGCGAGGGAGCTTGCTCCCGCTGGGTTGCGCAGCAACCCCAAAAGCATCTACCGGCTCATCCTGAAGGACCGCAGTGGTCTACAAGGGGGCGCTTCGCACCCCAGCGGGAGCAAGCTCCCTCGCCACATTTGGCTCTGTGGCTATCTTGAGCGTCAGCACTTCGCCGTTGCGCAATTGCCAGTCGAAGAAGTCTGAAAAGTCATCGCGGACCAATGCGCGAATCGCCTTGGCGACGACACCATGGGCAACCAGTACCACCACCTGTTGCCCATGGTTCACCAGCAACTCATTCAACCCCTTTCGAATACGCTCGACAAACTGCGAGACAGACTCCCCATCGGTGGGCGCCAATTCCCATTGCCGGGTAATGTTCTGCGCCCACAGTTCGGGATAACGTTGCGCCGCCTCCGCCTGGGTCAGCCCTTCAAACACCCCCACGCTGCGCTCGCGAAACGCATCCAGCGTATGCAGTTCAAGCCCGTCATCCGCAAACACAATCGCCGCCGTCTGCTGTGCCCTGCGCAACGGTGAGAGCACGACGGCATCGATCTGCGCCGGCAGCCTTGCCCGCAGCTCACGCGCCTGAAGCACACCCCGTTCGTTGAGATCGATGTCCAGCGAACCCTGATAACGGCCTTCGGCATTGGCATCGGTTTCGCCGTGACGAACAACATACAACTGCATACCGCCTCCTTCACCCTGACGTTGAAAGGCCGCGAACGGCGCACCCGATAAAGGCCTAAGCTAAGATCGAAAAATTATTTATCGAATGTTTTTTAGAACAATAAGCTCACCTTAATCCATTAAGAGTCGAGCACGCCATGCCCCAGTTTACGCTCCATCGCCTTTTCATCGCGGGCCTTGCCACACTGGGCCTCTGCACCACCCTGAGCACACAAGCCCAGGAAACCGTACGCATCGGCTACCAGAAATCCTCGACCCTGATCACCCTGCTTAAGACCCAGGGCACCCTGGAAAAAGCCCTCAAGGCCGATGGCATCGACGTCAGCTGGCACGAGTTTCCCAGTGGCTTGCCACTGCTGGAAGCACTGAACGTCGGTAACGTCGACATCAGCGCCGACGTGGCCGACACCGTGCCGATCTTCGCCCAGGCCGCCCAGGCCAAACTCACCTACTTCGCCCAGGAAGCGCCCTCGCCGCAAGCGCAGGCGATCGTGGTGCGCAAGGACTCGCCGATTCAGCAACTGGCGGATTTGAAAGGCAAGAAAATCGCCGTGACCAAGGCTGCCGGCACTCACTACTTATTGATCGCGGCCCTGAACAAGGCGGGGCTGGCTTTCTCCGATATCGAGCCGGCGTACCTGACGCCTGCCGATGGTCGCGCCGCGTTTGAAAACAACAAGGTTGATGCCTGGGTTACCTGGGAACCCTTCCTCACCAGCGTGCAACGCCAACTGCCTACCCGCACCCTCGCGGATGGCACTGGGCTGGCCAGTTACAAGCGTTATTACCTGACGGGTACGCCTTATGCCAAGGCGCATCCTGAAGTGCTGAAAGTGGTTTATGAGCAATTGCTCAAGGCCGGTGAGTGGGTGAAGCAGCATCCGCAAGACGCGGCGAATGTGTTGGGCCCACTGTGGGGCAACCTGGATGCAGCGACGGTGGAAACCGCGAATGCCCATCGCAGCTATCAGGTGCAACCGGTGACGCTGGACCAGTTGGGTGAACAGCAGAAGATTGCGGATGCGTTCTTCAAGGCGGGGTTGTTGCCCAAGGCGGTGGATGCTCAGGATGTGCAGGTTTGGAAACCTTGACGGTTCGCCAGGCGTCCGGGGCGGGGTACATATCCGTTATTTAGGTAACGGCGGCTTATGGTTTCGCTCTTACAGCGACTCACTTTGGAAAAGCCCCAAAGTAAGCAAAGGGCTCTGCCC
>NZ_JANUEW010000085.1:0-5810 GCF_024807515.1 Pseudomonas sp. BIGb0558 | reverse complement strand
CCTTTTGGTTACTTTTGGCTGGGCCGGCATTCCGGGCGTTTGCCAAAAGTGACCCGCTGTAAGAGCGGAACCCTAAGTGGCCGTTACCGCAGCAACGGATATGTACTCAATCACCCCGCCGCCAAAGAAGGCTCCAACTGCCGCTGAGCCAACCAAATCTCCTCCTGCAACCACCGCGCAAACACCTGCAACTGCGGCGAGTCAGTCTGCTCCGGCCGCGTCACCAACCAATAAGACTGATGCCCCTCCACATGCACATTCAACACCTGCGTCAACTGCCCACTGGCCAACTCCGAAGCCACCATGTGCCAATCCGCAATGGTAATCCCCAACCCATCAATCGCCGCCCGAATCGCCAGGTCCAACAGGTCAAACTCATACCCACCCTCGATATCAACCCCACTGATCCGCGCCGCATCCAGCCAGTGCTTCCACGTCAGATACCGCTGATCCTCCCGCGCCAACACATGCAGCAACGTCATGCGATTCAGATCAATCCCGTCACTCCACTCCCGGGCATACAACGACGGCGCGCACACCGCAATATGCCGCTCCTGAATCAACAACGAACTGTCCAACCCATCCCATTCCCCATCGCCAAACCGAATCGCACAATCCAGCGTGCTGGTCTCCGCCAGGCTGTCCTGCAAGCGCGTGGTGATGCTCAACTCCAACTCCGGATGCTGCTCGCGCAAGCGCCCCAGGCGCGGCATCAACCAGCGACTGGTAAAGGTCGGCGGCGCGTTGATGTGCAACCGATTGGCATGGGACTTCTGCTGGATACTGCGCACCGTCAGCTCGATCTTGTCGAACGACTGATGCAACGCCCGCAGCAACACCCGCCCGGCACTGGTCAATTCCAGATGGTGGTGACGACGCTCCAGCAGCGCCTCGCCCAACTGCTCTTCCAGCTGACGCACCTGGCGGCTGACCGCACTCTGCGTCACGTTCAACAGCTCGGCAGCCCGGGTAAAACTGCCGGTACTGCCGGCGACTTCGAAAGCTTTAAGGGCGTTGAGACCGGGCATTTTGCGTTTCATGGACGACACTCGGGAGCACATGGGAAATAACCTGCACAACATACCTTTTTGTATTGGGTCAGCGGTAGCGCGCTGCGTTGACGGAGAAACAATCCCTCCAGGCACCGAAAGTGTCGTTTATCGACGCAGACCGTCGCTCACGCATAAATAGCCTGCGTATAACGCATGCACACTAAGACAAATAAGCATTGGTCGCCGCCGGACTATAAACGCTAGTCTGCCGATGTATTTCTTATTACTTCGCCCCGCTCTTTCGCGATTAACTTATCGAGTCATCGCCATGTCGAAAGCCCCCGCTTCATCTCGGCGAAGTATTGCCTTGCTCGCACTGATATTTACCGCGTGCAACGCCACTACCCACGGTTTCAGTGTGTTCCTGTATTCGGCGTTGCTGCCGCAGATTCGCCTGGGGTTTGACCTCAGTTACAGCCAGGCCGCGTTGATTGCCGCGCTGTTGCAGCTGTTCTACATGGGCGCCTCGATTGCCAGCGGCCTGGCGGCGGCGTGGATCAGCCCGCGCAATATGGTGCGCCTGACCATCGTCCTCAGCCCCGCCCTGCTGGCCTTGGCCGTGGCCACGCCGTGGGTGCTGCCGTTTGCCCTGTGCCTGGCGCTGGTGTCGGCCTGTGCGGTGTCGAACTGGAATGCGATTTCGGCCCTGGCCCAGGACGTGATTCCGGCCACGCACCGCAGCCGGGTGTTGGGATTAGCTTCATCGGGGTCCGCGTTTGCGCTGTGCTTGAACGGGCTGTTGATTGCGCTGTTGCAGGGTTTGTCCTTGCGTCAGTTCTGGCTGATCTGTGCCGGGTTGACGCTGCTGGTAACGCTGCTGACCCTGTGGGCACTGGCCCCGATCAAGGAACCCGCACCGCGTGAGGCCAAGGCGCCCGCGCTGAATCAGGTGCTGCGCCAATGGCTGAAGCTGTGTGTGGCGCAACCGGTGGCGATGCAGATCGTTTTGCTCAGCGCGTTTATCGGCGCCATCAGCGGGCCCTTTCTGAATTTCCTGTCGGCGTTTGTAAGCGAACAGTTGCAGGCCAGCGCCTCGGTCACCGGCTCGATGTGGACGCTGATCGGCATCGGCGGGGTCATCGGCGGCTTGCTGCTGGGCACGCTGGCAGACCGTTGGGGCGCGTTGCGGGTGATGGCCCTGAGTATCGGCGCGTTTGGTCTCAGCATGCTCGGCGTGCTCGGGCACCCCAGCCTGCTGCTGAGCTGGCTGGCGGCCGGGCTGTTCGCGCTGTTTTATTTCCCGTGCTGGGGCTTGATGGCCGCTTACGTCGGCGCCCGGCTCAGCCCGGTGCAGAGCCTGCAAGTGGTGAGCCTGAGCATGGTCAGCTACGGCCTGGCCAGTGCCACCGGCAATGCCTTATGCGGCTGGTTGCTGCAAGTGACCGGCGAGTTTGCCGTGGTCCACGGCTGGATCGTGGCCTGGGTGCTGGCGAGCCTGTTATTGCTGAAGCGCATGGCCCATCGACAAACTGCCGAGGCGCTGGCCGCCCAGATGCCCTGAGTGGCCCAATTGCCGGCGCAGAATCTCCACCAGCGCATCCACCTCCGGCACCTGGCAACCGGCTGAGCGCCAGAACATCAGGCGCGCCGGGGCGATCGGCGGGAAGCCCTGGCGCTCGTCCAGAATCTGCCAATCGGACGGCACCAGGCGCCGTGCCATCACGCCCACCGACAGCCCCTGCTCAATCGCGATCGCAATGCCACGCGGGCTCTGGCTGGTGTAGACCACCTGCCACGAGCGTCCGGACTGGGCCAGTGCCTGCACCGCATTCGCACGAAATGCACAGCCCTCGGCGTACACCGCCAAGGGCACTGACTGACGCCCCACGCAGCTCCAACTGGGCGCCGCCACCCACACCAGCGGCTCGTCGCACAGGTATTCCCCAGCCTGCAAACCGGCGTGCTCCACCCCCAGCACCAGGTCCAGTTCGCCCCGTTGCAGGCGCCCCACCAACGCTGTGGACATCTCGCAGCACACGTCGGGCCGTACCTGGGCGAATTGCGCCTGGAAGTCCTTGAGCATCCCGCCCAGGCAATATTCGGCGTAGTCCTCGGGCATGCCCAGGTGGATACACACTTGCTCATTGGGCAACTGCGCGGCGCTGACGGCCTCGCTGTGCAGCTTGAGGATCTGCCGGGCGTAGATCAAAAAGGTTTCGCCACTGGGGGTCAGGCCCACCGAGCGGCTGGTGCGGCGGATCAGCGGCGTGCCGACGATGTCCTCCAGGCGCTGCAGGCTCTGGCTGACGGTGGATTGGGTCTTGTGCAGGCGCTCGGCGGCGGCCGAGAAACCCTGGCACTCGATAATTGCCACAAACACTTTAAGCAGGGTGCCATCCAGTTCGCCCGACATAACTATCGCCCTCCCCGATGGATTCGATCACAACTTGTAATTTCCACTTTGCACCTCGTTCAGCAACTATCGGTCCAGCCAGAAAACACCAACTGATAGTTCCGGGAGTCTTGCATGAGCCTTCAACTTGCTGACGCTGAAGTGGGCGATATCAGCGACATTATTAATACCGAGCTGTATCCCATACATGATTCGGGCCATGTTCAATTACAGGCCCTGATCGAACACGCCCGGGCGGAACTGGCCGAAGACGGTTGCTGCCTGCTGAAGAACTTCCTGCGCCCCGCAGCGCTTGAGCAGGCGCGCCTGGAAGGCCTGGCGCTGTCGGGCAAGACGTTTTATTCGGTGCGCAAGGTCAACGCCTACTTCACCGAAGACGACACCACCCTGCCCCAGGATGATCCGCGCCGCACGTTCATGGAGCGCACCAGCGGGTTTGTGACCCGCGACATGATCGCCCCGGACGCAATCATTCACCGGCTATACGTGTCGCCGATGATGAAACGCTTTATCGGCGCCTGCCTCAATGAGCCGGAAATCTTCGAGTACGCCGACCCGTTCGCGGGCCTGGTGATCAACGTGATGCCCGACGGCACCGAGCAGCCCTGGCACTTCGATACCAACGAATTCATCGTCAGCATGATGACCCAGAAGCCCGAGGCCGGCGGCCTGTTCGAGTACGCGCCGATGATTCGCTCCCGCACCCAGGAGAACCTCGGCGCAGTGGGTAAGGTGGTGCGCGGCGAAGACCGTTCGCGGGTGCAGGAACTGGAGCTCAACCCGGGCGATTTGCAGATCTTCAAGGGCCGTTTCTCGGTGCACCGCGTCACCCGCGTGGAAGGCGCCACCGAGCGCAACACGGCGATCTTCGCCTACTCCGAAAAGCCCGGAATCATTGGCCGCGCCCAACGCACCAAGCAGCTTTACGGACGCCTGTCCGAAGCCCATCTGCAAGCCGAACGCAACCTGGTGCGCAGCGACCAGTTGCTCGACTGATTCACCCCCTCAAAAAACTAAAAACCCGTATTTGCCCTGCGAGGAACACCCCATGAGTCTGTCCGGCCCCAACCGCAACCCCGCCGATTGTGAACCTACCTATGACGAGATCCAGCAGATCCAGTTGGACCGCCTGCAACGGGTGCGCAACGAACTGAAGAAGCGCGACTACGCCGCCTGCGTGCTGTTCGACCCCACCCACATGCGCTACGCCACCGGCTCGCGCAACATGCAGGTGTACTCGGCACGCAACCCGGCCCGCTATGCGTTTATCCCGGCTGAAGGCCCGGTGGTGGTGTTCGAATTCGGCGGCTGCCTGCACCTGGCCGAAACCCTCAACACCGTCGACGAAGTACGCCCGGCCAAAGCCATCTCCTATTACTTCTGCGAAAGTTTCCTGGGCAACGTCACCGCCGACTGGGCTGCCGAAATCGATGAGCTGGTGCGCAAATGTGGCGGCGGCGGCAAACGCATCGCCATTGAAAGCGCGACCTCGGCCGCGGCCTTCGAACTGCAAAAGCTCGGTTATCAGATTTTTGATGCCCAGGAACCGCTGGAACGCGCGCGCTGCATCAAGGTGCCGAACGAGCTGAAGATGATCCGCGCCAGCCTGCGCGCCACCGAAGCCGGGGTGCGGCTGATGGAAAGCAAACTCACCCCCGGCATCAGCGAAAACGAACTGTGGTCGCACCTGCACCAGCATGTGATTGCCACCGATGGCGATTACGTCGAAACCCGCCTGCTGTCCTCCGGCCCGCGCACCAACCCGTGGTTCCAGGAATGCAGCACCCGGCCCATCGAAGCCGGCGACCTGGTGGCGCTGGACACCGACGTGGTCGGGCGTTTCGGCTACTACGCCGACTTCTCGCGCACCTTTCTCTGCGGCGAACAGGCCGCCACCGCCAAGCAGCAGGAGCTGTACAAGCTGGCCTACGAGCAAGTGCAAACCAACATGGAAATGCTCAAGGCCGGGCGCAGTTTCAAGGAGTACGCGGAACTGGCCTGGAAGATTCCCGAGCATTACAAAAACAACCGTTACTTCGCCCTGGTGCACGGGGTGGGCATGACCGGTGAATACCCCTACGTGGTGCACCGCGAAGACATCGATGCCCTGGGCTACGACGGCGTGTTCGAAGCCGGCATGACCATCTGCGTGGAAAGCTACATCGGCCACGATGACGGCGGCGAAGGGGTGAAACTGGAAGAGCAGATCTACATCCACGAACACGGCATCGAGCTGCTCTCCGATTACCCGTTCGACCCGCGCTTGTTGCGCTGACCCCCAGGATACAAACACCCCCCGTAGCAGCTGTCGAGCCGTGGGGGGGGGGGCATTGCGGGTTATAGGGCAAACCCCAAACACCACCAGCCCAAGCGACACAGGAGCAAACCCTTGGTTTGTTTGGGGC
>NZ_JANUEW010000084.1:0-5818 GCF_024807515.1 Pseudomonas sp. BIGb0558 | reverse complement strand
TGGTGTTTGTCGCCGTTGTTTGTCGTGGCCCCCATTTTTTTTGGGGGCCGCTCCCCCCCCCCGGGGCCCCACCCCCCCCCGCCACAGGTTATCCCTCGGCCATAACGGTGTGTTACTGCAGTTGAAGTGTCGAATTGAACTGACTGATCGCATCCACCACATGCCGTGACCCTTCCTGAATCTCCAGGATCACCTGCCCCGCCTCATTCGCCAGTTCCACCCCAAGCCCCGTGCGGCTCAAGCTCGACTGCATGCTCGATACCGCGCTGATCGACAGGTCGTGGTTCTTGCGCACCACATCCACAATCTCGATCGTCGCCTGGCTGGTGCGCGCCGCCAGACTGCGCACCTCGTCCGCCACCACCGCAAACCCGCGCCCATGCTCACCGGCCCGGGCCGCTTCGATTGCGGCGTTCAGCGCCAGCAGGTTGGTCTGGTCGGCAATGCCACGGATCGTCTGGACGATGCTGCCAATGATGTCCGACTGCTTGCTGACCGCGTCGATACTCACGGCGGCTTCGTTCAGGTCGCGGGAAATTTCTTCGATGATCTGTACGGTCTGCTGCACCACTTCCGAACCCTTGCGAGCGCAGGCGTCGTTCTGCACCGAGGTGGCGTGGGCCGAGTCGGCAGCCGTGCGCAGGGTGGTGACCTGGTCGGTGATGTCACTGGCGAACTTCACCACTTTGTACAGGCGCCCGTTGGTATCGAAGATCGGATTGTAGGAAGCTTCCAAAAACAGCGTCTGACCGTATTTGTTTTTGCGCTCGAAACGATGGGAGTGGTACTCGCCGCGATTGAGGGAAGCCCAAAACGCCTTGTAGGTCGGCGACTCGGTTTCCTGGCGATGGCAGAACATGCTGTGGTGCTGGCCGACGATCTCGCCGAGGGAATAGCCCACGGTCTTCAGGAAGTTGTCGTTGGCATTCAGGATCTGGCCCTGTGGCGTGAATTCGATCACCGCCATTGAGCGGCCGATGGCGTCGATCAGGCTCTGGTTTTCATGCTCGCGGTGAATCCGTGCGGAGATGTCCGAGGCGACCTTGATCACGCTCTGCACCTGGTTGTCGGCACCGAGCACCGGCATGTAGCTGGCTTCCAGCCACACTTCCTGGCCATGCTTGTTCAAGCGCATGAAGGTGCCGCTGAGGGGCTCGCCACGGCCCAGGTCGCGCCAGAGCTTGGCGTAGGCGTCGGTGTGGGTGTAGGCCTCTTCGCAGAAAATCCGGTGATGCTTGCCGCGAATTTCTTCGGCGCTGTAGCCCATGGTCTTGCAGAAGTTTTCATTGGCATCCAGCACGATGCCGTCGCGATCAAACTCGATCATTGCCATGGAACGGCTGATGGCGGCCAATTTGGCTTTGGCTTCGGTAAGGGCACAGGAGAAGCGTTCGATTTCCAGCAGGTCGGATTTGTGTTGGCGGTTGAACATGTCAGATCACCCTTTATTATCCCGACGCCCACGCGGGCGCATTCCATTCACGGTTTGAATCTTGATCGCAGACCTTTATGGGGAAACCTATCCGAAACGCTTTATATGCCGAGCGTCATCAACGGTTCTGGGTGAGCATAGACAGGCGTTGGCGCTATGCAAGGCCACTAGTCAGCCAGCATTTGCAACAAAGCATTAACCGCATCGGAGGGTGGTTGGTGGCGTGAAGTCACCAAGGCAAACTCGCGGTGCACCGGCGCCATCAACGGCATCACGCGCAAGCCATGGCGCTGGGCTGGCAGGGTCATCTCGGGCACCAGGGTTACGCCCACGCCTTCGCGCACCAGGCTGAAGGCGCTGTTCCATTCCCGCACCTCCACCCGCACCTCACGCAACACCAGGCCGGCTTCCTGGGCCAGGCTGCGGGCGTTGACGGTGCAGCCGCCGGTGGCCAGCACGAACGGTTGCTCCACCAGTTCTTCCAGGGTGACCGTGGCCTGGGCCGGGCGCCGGGAAAACACATGGGCCATCGGCAGCACGGCCACCCAGTTATCGCGCCCCAGCACCGCCGCACTGCGCTCCGACGGTGGGTTGAGCACCACGCCCAGGTCGATCAGGTTCGCGTCGAGCAAGGTATTCACTTCATCGTCCGTGACTTCCAGGGCCGTGACCTCGATGCCCGGGTAAAGCTGGTTGAACCGGCGCAGCAGCGGCGGCAGAAACACCGCCAGCACCATGGGGAAACTCGCGATGCGAATCGTCCCACGCAGCATCGGCCGCGCTTCATCCACCGTGGTGCGAATCGCCTGCAAGGCCCCCAGCATTACCCGCGCCTGCTCAATCACCTGCAAGCCCAGAGCGGTGGGCACGGTCTGGCGCGCCTCGCGGGTGAACAACTGCGCCCCGAGATTGGCTTCGATAGCGGCCATCGCCTGGCTGGCAGCGGACTGGGTCATGCCCACCCGTTCAGAGGCGGCGGTGATACTGCCGTTGTCCGCCACCGCCACCAGCAGGCGCCAGTGCATCAGGTTCATCATGACAGTAGCTGTCCTTATGGCAGAATTCTGAAAGATTAATTTTACGCAAGGTGCCACGCCCGTGAGACTGAAGGCAACTGTCCTGCGGAGTTACCTTGATGAAGCTGTATTTTTCCCCGAATGCCTGTTCCCTCGCCTCCCACATCGTGTTGCGGGAACTGGCCCTGCCGTTTGAATTGATTCGCGTCGACAACCAGAAAAAGCTCACGGCTGACGGTGATGATTTCTTGCAGATCAACCCCAAGGGTTATGTCGCCGCGCTGCAACTGGACAATGGCGAGGTGCTGACCGAAGGCGCCGCCATCCTGCAATACCTGGCCGACCAGGTGCCGGCGGCGGGCCTGGCGCCGGTCAATGGCAGTTGGGAGCGGGTGCGTTTGCAGGAGTGGCTGAACTTTGTCTCCAGCGAGATTCATGGCGGGCTGGGGGTGTTGTTCAAGGACGCGATTCCAGATGACGTGAAGGCGCTGTTCAAGGCCACGCTGTTCAAGCGGTTTGCGATTCTGGTGCAGACACTGGAGCGCCAGGATTACCTGCTGGGCGCGCAGTACTCGGTGGCGGATGCGTACCTGTTTGTGGTGCTGCGTTGGGCGGGGTTCTTTGATATCGACTTGCAGCAGTGGCCGGCGTTGGCGAAGTTTCAACAGCGGATCGGTGAACGCCCGGCAGTGATTGCCGCCCTGGCCGCTGAAAACCCATGACCTGAAATGCAGTAAAAAATGTGGGAGCTGGCTTGCCTGCGATAGCGATGGTGAATTCAACACCGCTATCGCAGGCAAGCCAGCTCCCACAGTTGAGCTTCTTTGATTTAGAGAATGGGGTTCAAGCCTGCGTTCTCGATGAAGGCGGCCAGGGCCAACACATCCACTGACCCCGAGCGATCCCGATCCAGGTGCGCCACCTGGCTGCGCACCGCCTGATGAATACGCCGGGTGCCCTCGCCCAGTTCAACGCTGCCGCGCAGGTCTACTGCCTGCGCCGCCACGATCAATTCGATACTGCCCAGCCACACCACACGCTGCACCAGTTGCCGGGTTTTCTCGATCACCGCCAGCGCCTGCCCCGCATAATCTTCCACGCGATCCGCCACCGGCACACTCACCGCCGGGACCGGATTGGCCAGGTGCCCGATCTCCGCCACCAACGCCGAACTGGTGCGCTGCAACGCGGCCATGCCCACGTGCCCGGGCTGGTTGATCAGAAAGCGCGGCAGTTCACTGGAGGCCGGTGACAACAGCTTGGCAATCCGCTCGGCGCTGCACACCGCCACGCGACTCAAGGCCAGGCCCAAGCCTTCGGCCGCCAGCGCCAAATGTGTGCTGTCGAAATTCGCCGTGGCGAGCACCAGCGCCTCTTCGCTGATCAACGCCGGATTGTCCGCACCGCTGGCCAGTTCCAGTTCGATCAACTCGCGCAATGCCTGCACTGCCTGTTGCGCCGCGCCCTGAACCACCGTGGCACAACGAAAGCTCAGCGGGTCCTGGAGCCGGCGTGGGTTATCGGCCAATTCGCCGCCCGCCAGCAACGCCAACAAGGCCGCTGATTGCCCGCTTTGCCCCGGCGCCGGACGCAACCGCGAAGCCCATGGCTGGAACGGACTGAGGTTGGCCCGATAGCCTTCACACGACAACGCCAGCCCCGCCAACACGGCCTGCAATGCCTGTTCGGCCTCGGCCACCAGCAACGCGCCGAGGCCGATACTCGCGGAATTGGCCGACACCAGCGCCAGGCCATCCTTGCCCGTCAGCGGCACATTCAGCGCCAGGCTCAAATGCGCCAACGGCGCCAGGTCGCTCTCGCCCAACGAACCGAGCAACGGCACCTCGGGCTCGACGCCGGAGTTGAGTAACGCCAACAGCGCCTGCGCTGCACCCGGTGAAATACCCGAACGCCCTTGGGCCAATCCGGCCAGGCGAGCTGCGGTGATTGCCCGTAGTTCCTGTCGATTGGCCAGGCGCCCCACCCCCACCGCACGCCCCAGTGGAATGCTGGCCTGCACCGGCGCGACCTGCGTATCCACTGCCGCACCAAGGCCAGTGGTGACGCCGTAAATCGGCGTGCCTGTCGCCACCAGACGCAGCAACAGTTGATGGCCTTCGTCGATGCGCTGGCGGGCCACTTCGCTGAAGTCAGCCGGCGCGTCTTGCCGGGCAATTGACAGCAGATCCTCAATTGCCAAACCCGCGGGATCGAAGTGAATCATGCCCAGCGCAGCCGCTGGCCGATCCCCAGGCGTTTGGATTTTTCCAGCAACGCATGGCCCAACGCGATATCGCTTAGGCTCAACCCACGGTGCCAGAACAGGATGGTTTCCTCGGGGGATTCCCGACCGGTTTTCAAGCCGGCCACGATCTGCCCCAACTCGGCATGCAAGGTCTCGGCGCTGAGTTTTCCCGCGTCGACATGAGCGCGCAAGGCGCCAAACATCCCGCCTTTGCACTGGCCCCAATCGTCTACCACCAACTTGTGCATGATGTCGGTCAACGACAGTTCCACCGCGCTCATGGTGCCGTAGGGCACCACGAACGCACCGGGTTTGATCCACTCGGTGTGCAGCAAGGGTTGCGGCTGGTCCAGGCGTGAGGCCTCCACCACGATGTCGGCGCCGCGCACCGTGGACTCCCAATCGTCGGTGACAATCACCGGCTTGGCGAGGTCGCGACGCAGGCGTTCGGCGAAGGCTTCGCGGCTTTCGCTGCGGCGCGAGTGCACGCGGATTTCGTCGAAGTCGAACAGGTGGTCCAGCAGCCGCACGTTCCAGTAGGCGGTGCCACGGGCGCCGATGTGCGCGAGGATTTTACTGTCGGGCCGGGCCAGGTATTTGGCGCCGATGGCGGTAACTGCGCCGGTGCGCATGTCGGTGATTGCCGAGGCGTCGAGGATGGCCTTGGGGATGCCGGTGGCCGGGTCCAGCAGGTTGAGAATCGCCAGTTCCGAGGGCAAGCCCTTGCGGTAGTTGTCGACGAAATCCCCCACCACCTTGACCCCGGCGTAGCCGATCGCGCCGCCCAATACGCCGCGCAGCACGTTGAAGTGGCCGTTGATTGCGCCGCCGGGAATCAGGTGCATGCGCGGCTCGATCACCGCCTCGCTGCGACCCTGGATGGCCAGGCTGGATTCGATGGCGTTGAGGATTTCGTCGTTGGTCAGGGCCAGTTCGTCGATGTCCAGGCCGTTGAGAAAGTCGATGTAGATCGGTTGCATGGTCTGCTCACTGATGGGTTACGAAGGTCGGCGCTGAAGATGCTTTTATGGGGTGAGGGGGCTTGCTGTGGCGAGGGAGCTTGCTCCCGCTGGAGTGCGCAGCGCTCCCAGGATTTTGGGGCCGCTGCGCAGCCCAGCGGGAGCA
>NZ_JANUEW010000083.1:0-5846 GCF_024807515.1 Pseudomonas sp. BIGb0558 | reverse complement strand
GACTATCGACGTGAATAAGCCAGATTACGGACCATAATGTGTCAACCATGTCCCCGCACATGTGTCCACCATGTGTCCGGTCCGTACACGCTTTTCAAAAGTGACCCGCTGTAAGAGCGGAACCAATAGCAGCCGTTACCGCAGCAACGGATATGTACCCCGCCCCCCCTCATCCAACCAAAACAAAGCCGCCTGCCCCACCCCGCCCAACAAATTCCAAACCACCCCGGCATGAATCATGAACGGCTGTTCCTGCGCATCCACCCGCCACCCGCTGTAACCATGAGCAATCCCCCTGGCCCCAACCTCCTCCATCAGCACCTGCCGCGCCGGCCGATCCAGCTCCGAGGCACTGAACCGCGAAGGCATCCCAATAAAATCCTCACGCGGATACTTAAAGCAGCGCAACGCGCACTCATTCACATAGGTAAAACGCGGATCAACCGCCCCATCATGGGCCAGCAGACTGTAAGGCGCCTGCTCATGCAACCAGACCAGACGTTCCTCACACCCCAACCCCTGAGGCGCCGGCAACCCCTGCCCGGTCCAATGCCGATAAGCCTCATCCAGCAACCGCACAAAATGCTCGTCAAAAGACACAACCAGCCTCACATCATCAAGTCGAAATCTTCGCCCGCCAGCAAAACACCGCGCTGACCGCAATGGCCGCACCGGCCACGCCAAACACCCAGGGCGCCGACGCCACCGGCAGCAACAACCCCGCCAGCAATGGCCCAAGCCCCGCGCCCACATCCCGCCACACAGCATTCGAGGCTAACGCCGAAACCCGCATCGCGCCCGGATTGCGCTCCGCCACCAGCGTCGTCACCAACGGCAGTTGCAACGCCCGCAGCACCAGCACCGCCGCCGCACCGGCAATCACCCAGTGGCTGCCAAACGCCCCCAGCGCCAGCGCACTGAGAAAGGAAAACAGCAACAACATCGACGTGGCGCCAAACTGCTGCGCAGCCCGCCCGCCCAATGGGCTCAGCAGCAGTTCCGAGACATACCGCAGCGCCATCAAGCCACCGGCGATCAACACCGCATCACCACCGAGGATCTTCTGCGCCTGAATCGACAGGCCAAAGATAAACAGCCCATCCAGCGCCACGCCTTCGATAAACGACCAGGTCGCCACGCTGTCGGGCAGCTTGAAGCGCCGCCCGGGCGTGCCGTGCAAATTGTGGCCGGCCGTAGGCAACCCCCGCGCCATCCATAATCCCACCAGGCAACACCCCGCCAGAATCAGGAAAATCGGACGCGGGCCGACATGTAACGTCAGCCATCCCCCCAGCGGCAACGCCAGCATCGGCCCCAGGGCGATCAGCGCCCGCGAGCGCCCAGCCCGCCGCGCCGCACCCAGCGGCTCGGAGGTGGCCAACACTTGGGTGGAAAGGTTCAACGCCGCAAAACACAGGCCCCAGATCAGCCGCAGCCCAAGCAAGGCGGCGAAGCCGGACAGCATCGAATTGCCCAACGCACACACCGCAGCCGCGCCGGCGGCGATGGAGCACGTCAGCCGATCTCCGTTACGAGCATAGAAATTCAGAACATGCTTGTAGCCGAAGATCCGCACCAGGCGGTTGGCCGCCAGCAGCACCCCGGCCTGGGCCAGGGTGATACCAAAGGCCTGGGACTCCATCGGCAGTACCAGGTACAGCAACACGTCACTGGGCAGGCACAGGCCGAGAGTCAGCGCGGCACGGCGGGAGTGGGAATCAGCACTGCGTTGGGCCAGATCAGACATAAAAGCTGAAACATTCAGAATTATTTAGACGGCCACGGTAGCCGTCTATCACTCTGTTTTACAAGGCCCGAATAATTAAACCTTGGTGCCGTCCTGCATCAGGCGCAAACCACTGGCCACCGCGCCTACCAGCGCAAACCCGCAGCCCAGCCACAACGCGTACTGCGGGCCGCTGCTCAGGGACAGGTGGAAACACAACGCCACCAGCGACGCCCCCAGCGTCTGCCCCATCAACCGCGACGTGGCCACAATCCCGCTGGCCCCGCCACTGCGGGCGATAGGCGCGCTGGTCATGATCGCCTTGAGGTTGGGCGACTGGAAGAAACCGAACCCGGCACCACACAAGGCCATGCGCCAGCCGATATCAAAGGTCGAGGCGTCATTGCCCAGGGTCGCCAGCGAGGCCATGCCCGCGCTCAACATCACCAGGCCAATGCCACACAGCAACGCCAGGGAGATGCGGTCTGCCAGGCGCCCGGCAATCAGCGCCATTACCGCCACCACTGCCGGCCACGGCGTCATCAGGAAGCCAGTGGCCACCTGGCTGTGGCCCAGCACCGTCTGCAAAAGGAAGGGCAGCGACACAAACGCCAGGCCCTGGGCACTGAACGCACAAATCGCGGTGAGGGCCGACAAGGTGAACAGCGGGCGCTTGAACAGATCCACCGCCAGCATCGGCGCCGGGTGCCCGGCCTGACGACGGATCAGCAACACCCCGCACAGCAGCGCCACGGCGATCAGCCCCAGGGTCAACACCGCCTGCGCACCGTGCACCGCCGACCCCAGCCCCAATACCAACAAGGCAAACAACCCGGCGCAGAGAATCGCCGCCAGCCGGTCGAAGGCATGCCCGGTAATCGGGATCACCGGAATCGCCCGCACCCCGAGCCACAAAGCCAACGCGCCCAGGGGCAGATTGATCAGGTACAGCCAGTGCCAGGTGGCCACCGACAGAATCGCCGACGCCGCGGTGGGCCCCAGCGTAAAGGCCAGCCCCACCACCAGCGAGTTATACCCCAGCCCGCGGCCCAATATTTTTGCCGGATAGATATGCCGCAACAGCGCAATGTTGACGCTCATGATCGCCGCCGCGCCCAGGCCCTGCACCACCCGGGCGGCGGTCAGCGTCGGCAGCGACCAGGCCAGCCCGCAGAACAGCGACGCTATTACAAACACCAGCAAGCCGCCGAGGAACACCCGACGGTGGCCCACCACGTCACTCAGGGAAGCAAAGGGCAGCACGGCGGCGATGGTCGCCAGTTGGTAGGCGTTGACCACCCAGATCACCGAGGCTGAGTCGGTGCCGATCCCTTCAGCCAGGGTCGGCAATGCAGTGTTGACGATGGCCGTGTCGAGGGTCGCCATGCCGATCCCCAGGGAAATGGCGACCACCGCCGCTAAACGTTTATCACTGGGCAACCCATCAGCTACTGAAGACATGGACAATCCGCACACGTGGCAAAGGTGTCTAGATTACGGGCAGCGGTGTTTTTTTTCAGTGGGGAAATGGGTGGCTGACGGAATTTTCATGTTTGCAGGGTCCGTAGATCCACTCCGAGACTCTGCAACAGTATCTCCAGAGACAAGCTTTTTAACTCTCTACGTGGTCGGCCCTTAAAAACCATTCAATAATTATTATTTTTGAAATACTCAACATCCATATAAATCAAAGTATATTCAAACAAATTCCCACGAGGCTCCGCCACCTCATAAAACCTTCCTCTCGTAAAGACATACATCCGGGAGTTACTAGCAAACATGAACATCTCTGGAGACGCCATATTATAAAATCTAACAACTTTCGAATTCACTAAAAAAACAATATCGTCTCCTATCCACCCCAGCAGTCCTCCTCCCCAATTTCCGTACTTGAAGAAATCATCCAGCTCTCGTCGCTTGGTGCACAAATGCAGTCCTTGCCCCGGACACTGAACAGGAGTAAAAGCACGAAACTTACTTAAATCTACATATTTATTTTCACGCCCATCAAGAAAGAGAACCTTACTACTTTGCGATACGCTGTACTTATCCCAACGGGGATGGTGCCCAAAGGGAAATATGACTGAAAAGAAGCGCGGATCAGCACCTTTTATTGATTGGCCTTTATAATAGACAGCACTCTGATCTTTTGCATAATTCGCCAACTGGACTCGCTGCCAGTTCTCAAGTAAAAACTCACTACCGTCCAACGACTGAAATGCCTGCGAATACTTTGCGACCCTATCAAGATAGCGTTTTTGGACACTGACAGATCGATTATCTTTCGACCTCATACACTTCAAAGACAATAGATTATGAAAAAATGCACCTGGCCCGATCAGGCACGGCCGCTCATAACTCTCTTCCTTTCTCATCCAATAAACGCTTCCCGCCTTTACAACGTAATGAGCGGAGATATATTTTAAATTCCGGGTACATTCCCCCTGCACCCCATTGGTAAATTCGCGGCAAACATCAAATTTTTCATCGGCCTCTAATTTTGAGTCAGCAGGGGCGGCTAATACATCGGCAGCTATTAAAACAAGCAGCACTATGCGCACAACCCTGATGGAGCAATATTCAAGCTTCACCGAATAACCTCCATTTCACCCGCTCCTCACGCACCGTAATTTTGTCGGGAAGCAGCAAACGCTCATTGCGTGTTTGCATCACTGGTGTGGGCATGATTTCACCTCGCTCAAACCGGCGAAGGGACTCACCCTCGGAGACCGAGTAAACTCCCTGCAGGAGCCCGGCAACCTGCCAATAGCCGGTTTGTGGGCAGCATTGGCCGCTGTAGCAGGTGGGCATCGGAGAGGTCGCTTGAATAAAGCCCTGTGAGCCGGGCATTGGGCGTCCGCTGGCCGGGTCAAGGGCTTTGGCGTTGGCCAATTGGCGGATCCGGCTTTCGTCAGGTTTGGGAGGTGGTACGTTGGCTATCCAGGCTTCGAGCCATTGGAGCTTGCCGTCCCATTCCGGCAGTTTTGCGGGAGGGAGAGGGACGATTTCGTTGACTTCGGGGACGGTGGGGTTCGCGTAGGAGTACCCGGAAAGGATTTTCTGAATTTTTTTGTATCGTTCGACGCGCTCAAAGTCTTCCTGTTGACCTAGGTAGTACAGTCGGTTATCCGGTTTTGGACCTCGAAATCCGTTCCCAAGAAAGGAAGCAGAGGAGCTATTACCTGCGGCGACCCCCAATTGAAATGCTTCAAGTGCTTCTTGATAATCCCCACGTCCTGAATAATTCACACCCAGTGCATTTGCTGCATCCCCGTTCCCCTGCCTCGCGGCACAGTGACGTAGTTCTCGAGCAACATCAGGCGCGATATCGATCGGTGCGAGCTTATTACTTATATAAACCTGTGCTTGAGCACTTCCTTGATTGGCAGCTCTGCGAAAATAACGCAGCGCCATATCACTGTTCTGCTTCAAACCTGCCGCTCCACGTTTCAGAAAAATGGCTATAAAGTAGTAACCCGTCGCAACATCTGATTCGATCAATTGCTGACTCATGCGCAGATGTTCTTCACCACGAAGTTTGAAATGACCGCGCATCGCACCGTTCTGCAAATTGATATTGGCTTTGTAGTGCCCATTTTCGCTTGCGATGCGATATAAGCGTTCAATTTCGGCATCGACAGCTTTGTCCTGCTTGAGCAAGTTGCCCTTTTGTAGCCAGCGGGCGTACTGGAATAGTGCATCGGCTTCGGTTGATGGCTCGGGGATTTTCTCGCACGAGCAAGTGAAGGCTAAGTTGGCCTTGATCTCAGTAAGTGGCGTCAAGTGCATATCCTTGGTTGATGGAAAAAGAGAGTCGCCAGCATTACAAGCGGCCAGCAGCAGACATGGCAGTAATAAAAGTCTGCGCATCAGTCGAGGTCCGATATCTTTGGTTTGTCATAATAAAACTCAATAAGGGGCGCGCAGGGAGGCTGCTTCAGCGATTGAAAGTCCTTGTTCCTTTCAATAACGTCCTGCCAAGATTCAAACGCCTCCCCCGCCTCATCCTGCCCCCCCATACCCGACGTATGCAGCTCCCACAACCGCCGCCTCATCGCCTGCGTCACACTCACCCACTCATGCGCAATATTCAGCTCGCTATCCACCTGCATGCTGCGGG
>NZ_JANUEW010000082.1:0-6622 GCF_024807515.1 Pseudomonas sp. BIGb0558 | reverse complement strand
ACGGGGCAGGGACGCCCCGTCGCGGCGGCCCGCGGAGCAATCCCGAAGTGAGGGAACGCCGAGCCACAGCGAGGCGCCGACAGGCGGGGCAGAGCGTTTTGGTTACTTTTGCGCTTTTCAAAAGTGACCCGCTGTAAGAGCGGAACCATAAGCAGCCGTTACCGCAGAAATGGATATGTACACCATCACCCCGGCAAAGGAATCACCCGCAACGGCCGCACCGATTTATACGAGAAGCTCGAATAAATCTCCTTAACACACGGCAACCCCTGCAACACCTCCCGCGCAAACTCCCCAAACGACTCCAGATCCTTCGCCACCACTTCCAACAAAAAATCATACCGCCCCGAGACGTTATGACACGCCACAATCTCGGGAATCTCCAGCAACCTCTGCTCAAACGCCCGGGCCACTTCGCGCGAATGGGTGTCCATCATGATGCTGACAAACGCCGTCACCCCATACCCCAGCGCCTTGGGCGACAGGATCGCCTGGTAACCGCCGATCACCCCGCTGTCCTCAAGGTTCTTCACCCGCCGCCAACAAGGCGAAGTAGTCAGCGACACCCGCTCCGCCAACTCCGCCACGGTCAACCGCGCATTACCCTGCAAAGCGTTTAAAAGCGCCTTGTCAGTCCGATCCAGATGAGTGGGCATATCTTGCCTCAAAACCTCGTTTTTATTGTTTTTCATCCCAATCTACCGGCTTTTACCGGCAAACTATGGAACGTTCGGCCGCAGTTATAAGCATAGCATTGTAGGAAATAAGGAGCGTCCGACCATGAAAAATAAACACAATACGTTCGGCTTTTCCACCCGAGCCATCCACCACGGCTACGATCCCCAGGACCACCACGGCGCCCTCGTGCCGCCGATCTACCTGTCGGCCACCTTCGCCTTCCCCACCGCAGAATACGGCGCCGCCTGCTTCGCCGGTGAAGAGAGCGGGCACTTCTATACGCGCATCTCCAACCCCACCCTGGCCCTGCTGGAAGCGCGCATGGCCACCCTGGAAAACGGCGAAGCCGCCGTGGCCTTCAGTTCCGGCATGGGCGCAATCGCCGCGACGTTCTGGACCCTGCTGCGCCCCGGTGACGAGATCATCGTCAGCCAGACCCTCTACGGCTGCACCTTCGCCCTGCTGCACCATGGCATCGGCGAGTTCGGCATCAAGGTGCGCCATGTCGACCTCACCGACCTGAACGCCCTGCGCGAGGCCATCAACCCGGCCACCCGCATGATCTACTTCGAAACCCCGGCCAACCCCAACCTGCAACTGGTGGACATCGCCGCCGTCGCCGAGATCGCCCACCGCCAACCCGGCATCACCGTAGTGGTCGACAACACCTACTGCACGCCCTACCTGCAACGCCCGCTGGAAATGGGCGCCGACGTGGTGGTGCACTCGGCCACCAAATACCTCAGCGGCCACGGCGACATCACTGCCGGCATCGCCGTCAGCAGCCAGGCCCTGGCCCAGCGCATTCGCCTGCAAGGGCTCAAGGACCTGACCGGCGCGGTGATGTCGCCCCAGGATGCGGCCCTGCTGATGCGCGGCCTCAAGACCCTGGCCCTGCGCATGGATCGCCATTGCAGCAACGCCCTGGCCATCGCCGAAGCCTTGCAGGCCCATCCACTGGTGGAATGGGTGACCTACCCCGGCCTGCGTTCCTTCCCACAGTACGAATTGGCCGCGCGGCAGATGAAGCAGTCCGGCGGCATGATCGCGTTCGAACTCAAGGGTGGCATCGACATGGGCCGACGCTTCATGAATGCCCTGAAGCTGTTCACCCGGGCAGTGAGCCTCGGGGACGCCGAGTCACTGGCCCAGCACCCGGCCAGCATGACCCACTCCACCTACACCCCGGAACAACGCGCCCATCACGGAATTTCCGAAGGGCTGGTGCGGCTCTCGGCAGGCCTGGAAGATATCGCCGACCTGCTGGCCGACGTTGCCCAGGCCCTTCACGCCTGTGCCGAAAAGCCGAAATCCCGGGCGGTGCAACACAACGTTCATCACGCTTGAAGTAAATTCATCACCAGGCCCGACGTTTACCAATAGCCCGGCCTGCAAAGGTCGGGCTTTTCCCGTTGCGCCCTGCCCCGCAAAAAATTTGATCCATTCATTGGCCCGTTTGCGACAGCCTGTACTAGCATACGAGGCGGCAGTCATGGATATCACTGCCCTGTACGCCGCCCTCCTTGAAACTCATGGATGAAATGATGAACTCACACCTGTTCCCTCACATTGGCAAAGTCATCGCCAGCACCGGCAGCCGGCATTTCCCGCGCATGCTGCACGACCTGATCCTCACCCAACTGGCGGTCGACGCCACGCACATCACCCAAATGCCCGTGAGTTCAAGGGACCACGCCCCGGCGCCCGACCTGGACGAAACCCAGGCCGCCGCCCAACTGCACCTGACCCGACGCAAGAATGACGTCAGCTACGTGCTGTCGGTGTACCGCTCCAACCCTTGCGAGAGTTTTTCCCAGCAGGAACGGATCATCCTGCAAGACTTCTCTTCCCTGCTGCTGCCGATGGTTGAAAAACACATCAGCGCCCTGCAACCCAGCGGCCCGGAGAATGAAGTGCCGCAGCAGCAAGGCATCGACACCTTGCGCCGGCGCTTTGAAGAACGCCTTGCGCAATCGGGGCTGGCCCTGTCCAGCCGCGAGCTTGAAGTGTGCGTGGGGTTGCTGGCCGGACGCACCGCGCCGGAACTGGCGGAGCAGTTGGCGTTGAAGGTCAACACCATCGAGAGCTACCTCAAGCGGGCGGCGATCAAGATGGGCATCAGTGGTCGGCATTCGTTGATGCGGTGGATGTATTCCACGGAAGAAAGCACCGGTCTCTAGAACACCACAGAACCAATGTGGGAGCTGGCTTGCCTGCGATAGCGGTGTCTCAGTCACCTGATATGTTGACTGACACATCGCTATCGCAGGCAAGCCAGCTCCCACACTTTTGATCTCTACCCGGGTTAATCCCGCGCCAGGGCTTCAATCGGATCCAGCCGCGCCGCATTCCTCGCCGGCACAAACCCGAACACAATCCCGATCAACGTCGAACACGCAAACGCCGTCACCACCGACCCCAGGGAAAACACCATTTCCCACTCTTTCACAAACAACGAAAACAGATAGCCGATGGCGAATGACAGCGAGATGCCGATCATCCCGCCAATCAGGCAGACCATCACCGCCTCCACCAGAAACTGCTGGCGAATATCCGATTGCCGCGCGCCCACCGCCATGCGAATCCCGATCTCACGGGTGCGTTCGGTCACCGACACCAGCATGATATTCATCACCCCGATGCCGCCCACCAGCAATGAAATCACCGCGATCAACGACAGCAACAACGCCAGGGAACGGCTGGTTTTCTGCACCGTCTGCATGATGCTGTCGAGGTTGTTGGTAAAGAAATCCTTGGTGCCGTGGCGCTGCAACATCAGCTTGGTGACGTTCTCTTCCACTACCTTGCTCGGCTGGCCATCCTTGATGCGCACGGTGATGCTGTCCAGATGACGCTGGCCCAACAGCCGGCCGGCCGCCGTTTCATAGGGCACCCACACGTTCAGCGCCTTGCTGGCGGCAAACATGTTTTTATTGTCGGCCGTCACCCCGATCACCGTGCACGGCAGGTTGCCCACCAGGATCACCTGGCCCAGCGGATCC
Source organism: Pseudomonas sp. BIGb0558 (assembly GCF_024807515.1). Lineage (NCBI taxonomy): Bacteria > Pseudomonadati > Pseudomonadota > Gammaproteobacteria > Pseudomonadales > Pseudomonadaceae > Pseudomonas > Pseudomonas sp. BIGb0558. The sequence goes on along the minus strand of NZ_JANUEW010000082.1, from coordinate 2,942 downwards.
ACGCCGGGGCCGAACAACCGATGACGCGCGTTGTGATCGATCACCACCACCTGGGCCTGGCGCCGGGCGTCGCTTTCGCTGAAGGTAATCCCGGCTTCGAGCTTCAGGCCCTTGACCTGGAAATAGCGATCGCTGACCCCATTGATCTGCGCGTCCAGGTCGATATTGCCGTAGCGCAGCAACAGGTTGCGCCCCACCACCGGCGTGGCGCTGTCGACGTAATACAGCTGGTTCAGCGCCTCCACATCCGACGGCAACAGCGTCTCGATAGCCGAGGCGCGACTGTCACCGAAACTCTTGCCGGGAAAGATATCAATGGTGTTGCTGCCGATGGCCTGGATGTCCTTGAGCACATAACGCTTGGCGCCCTCGCCGATGGCCGAGATCGACACCACCGAGGTGATGCCGATGACGATGCCGAGCATGGTCAGCAAGGTGCGCATGCGATGGGAAATCAGCGCGACCCAGGCCATGTTGAAGGCCTCCTTGAACAACCCGAGGCTGGCCACCAACTTGCGCGCACCGCTGCGTTTAGGCTCGATGGGCGCCTCGGTGGGCAGGTCGAGGCCGACACTTTCGTTGGCGCGGTCACTGACAATCTCGCCATCGCGCACCTCAATGATCCGCTGGGCATTGGCTGCGACCTTCGGGTCGTGGGTGACGATGATCACCGTGTGCCCGGCGGCGTGCAGCTCCGCCAGGATGCGCATCACTTCCTTGCCGCTGTGGGTATCGAGGGCGCCGGTGGGTTCGTCGGCGAGGATCACCTCGCCGCCATTCATCAAGGCCCGGGCGATACTCACCCGCTGTTGCTGGCCGCCGGACAGCTGGCTCGGGCGATGGGTCAAATGCCCCGACAAGCCCAGCCTTGCCAACAGCTCCCCTGCCCGACTGTGCCTCGCGCTTTCCGGCGTACCGGCATAAATCGCCGGCATTTCCACGTTGTGCAACGCACTCAAGTGCGCCAGCAGGTGGTAACGCTGGAAGATAAAACCGAAGTAGTCACGACGCAGTTCCGCCAGCTGTTCATCACCCAGGGTGCGGGTTTCGATGCCATTGATCTTGTAGCTGCCGGCGGTGGCGTAGTCGAGGCCGCCGAGGATGTTCATCAGGGTGGATTTACCCGAGCCCGAGGCCCCGGTAATCGCGACCATTTCCCCGGCGTGGATGGTCAGGTCGATACCCTTGAGCGCAATGAACTCACGGTCACCGGCCATGAAACTGCGCACGATGCCTTTAAGCTCCAGCAGTGGCTGAGTCATCGATCAGCCCCCCGCCACGGCGGGCGATGGATCGCCGATCACCACCTTGTCGCCTTCGGCCAGGCCATCGAGGATCTGCACCTTGACGTTGTTGTTGATGCCGGTCTGCACCTGCCGCGTGTTGGCCCGGCCCTTGGCATCCAGCACCCGCACCGGGAAGCTGCCATCGGCGTTGCGCGGGCCGAGTGCGGCCACGGGCACCGTCAGCGCGGCCTTGGCGGTGTCGAGCACGATGCGCACCTGGGCGGTCATGGCGATGCGCAGGCGGTGGTCGGGGTTGGGCACGTCGAACAATGCGTTGTAGAACACGGCGGTGTTTTGCTTGGGGGTGCCGGCGGTCTGGGTTTCGAGAAAGTTCTGCGGGGCCGGTTCGGTGCCGCGCAGTTTGGCGTAGTAGCGTTTGTCGGCCTCGCCGAGGATGGTGAAGTACACCTGTTGGCCGGGGCTGATGTGGATCACGTCGGCCTCGGAGACCTGGGCCTTGACGGTCATGGTGTCCAGGTCGGCGAGTTTGAGCAGCACCGGCGCCAGTTGGCTGGCGATCACGGTCTGGCCTTCCTGGGTGACGATGCCCACTACATCGCCGTCGATGGGCGCGACGATGCGGGTGTAGGCCAGGTTGATCTTGGCGGTGTCGATCTGGATGTGGGCGCTTTTGATCTGGGCGTCGAGGGACATCAGGTTGGCGCGCTGCACTTCGTAGTTGGACTCGGCGGTTTCGAAGTCCTGGCGGGAGACGGATTCGTCCTCCTGCAGGCCCTGGTAGCGTTGGTAGACGGATTTGGTTTCCTTGAGTTGAGCCGCGGTGGCACGGCGTTGGGCCTGGAGGTTTTCTTCGTCGACCTGGGCTTTGCGCAGGGTGTTCTGCAGGATCAGTGGGTCGATTTCGGCGAGCCATTGGCCCTTCTTGACCTTGTCGCCGACCTTGACCTTCAGGGACTTGAGTTGGCCGGAGACCTGGGCGCCGACGTCGACCTGTTTGACGCCTTCCAGCAGGCCGGTGGCCAGGACAGCGTTTTCGATGTCACTGCGTTCGGCGGTGGCGGTCAGGTATTGCGGCGCGTCTGCGGGGGCCTGCACGGTGTAGATGATCAGGCCGGCTGCGACGGTCAACACCAGGGCCAATCCTGCTTTTCGATACTTTGACTTTTCCATAAATGACCATGAGAGGTGTTGAAGTTGGTCCGGCTTTTGGCTCGGAGTACATATCCGTTTTTTTGGTAACGGCTGATATTGGTTCCGCTCTTACAGCGGCTCACTTTTGAAAAGCCGGAATGCCGGCCCAGTCAAAAGTAAGCAAAACGCTCTTGCCCCACCACTCGGCACCTCGCTAGGGCTCGGTGTGCCCGAACGCAGGCAGCACGAAGCGGGCCGCCGCGACGGGGCGCCTAAGATCAAAATCAAGATCAAAAGCAAGAGCACAGCGGCCTACAGGCCGGCTTGAGTGTGGTGAAGCAAAGACAAAATCAAAATCTAAAGCTACAGCGGGCACGGTCAAAAATGTGGGAGCTGGCTTGCCTGCGATGGCATCGCCTCGGTGTATCTGATGTACCGAGTTGCCTGCATCGCAGGCAAGCCAGCTCCCACAGAAAAGCAAAGCCACCCCGTAGCAGCTGTCGAGCGCCAGCGAGGCTGCGTGCTTTTGATCTTGATCTGCGGGCCCCGTTAACCACGATGGCC
>NZ_JANUEW010000081.1:0-6708 GCF_024807515.1 Pseudomonas sp. BIGb0558 | reverse complement strand
GTCCCAGGGCATGATGGATTTCCGGCGAAATTGGCTCGCCGAAAAGTGTCCACCATGTCCCCGTACACCCGTCAACCATGTGTCCGGTCCGTACAGGGCGTTTGCCAAAAGTGACCCGCTGTAAGAGCGGAACCATAAGCAGCCGTTACCGCAGCAACGGATATGTACACGGTCAAACCGTAAAAGCGTCAAACCACATCCACCCCAACATGAATCGCATCATGCCGCCAAAACTCCAGATCACAATCAATCAACCGCTCATGCTGATCGTAGTTAACCCGAGCAATCCGCAACCCCGGGCTCCCCACCGACACCCGTAAAGCCGCCGCCGCCTCCACCTGCAACGACGTGGGCACAATCTCAAACCGCACCCGCCCGTAATGCAAGTCATACACCCGCGCATACAACTCCGTAATCGACTGATTCAAATCACACTCCAGAATCCCCGGAAAATACTGCGGGTTCAGATAGTGCTCCACATACAACACCAACCGCCCATCAATCCTGCGCCCCCGGCAGATCTGGATCACACTGGACAACGCCGGCAACTGCAACCACGCACACACCGCCGCCGAAGCCGGCTGCAACCGCGCCGAAATCACCTCGGTGGACGGCACCCGCCCCTGCGCACTCACCATCGCGTGAAAATGACTACGCTGCATCAGGTTGTAGGCAAGCCTGGGCGGCGACACAAACCACCCGCGCCGCTCCTCACGATAAATCTGCCCTTGGGCCTCAAGTTGTAACAAGGCTTCCCGCACCGTGATCCGGGTGGTACCAAACAACTCGCTGAGCTTGCGCTCGGCCGGCAGCTTACTGGCAGGCGCCAACAACCCATGGTCGATCTGCTCTTGCAGCGCCAGGCCAATGGTTGTCACCGCTTTGGTTGCCTCATCACGCATCAACGTTACCTATCTGGACTAGACCAGCACTATTCAGGTGCACAAAACGCCCTCTAAACGCGCCTCTGCTATTGCGTGCAAGCCTAGGCATTGCACATGACCGACAGATGACAGCGCCCCGCGACGTCCTGCCACAAGACCTGCAATACATCGGCCAAGTCCAAGGCTTCCGGGGAGTTGGGCATGGTCTACGCTTACCCGGCGATCCCCCGTCCAGGCCAACAAAAAACGACATCGACATGAAACTGTCATCCGCCACGCCTAAATTGGCTCGTGTATTGCTGACCTAGACCAACACCACCGCAAACGTCGATAAAAACGCAGCGTTGAAAACGCCCAAAGGAGCTTCGGATGAAACAGCTTTTCCTGGCATCACTGTTAGGCTCGACCATTGCCATGTGCACCGCCGCCATGGCTGCTGATACCGATTTGAAAACCCTTGAAGCCGCCGCGAAAGCGGAAGGCGCCGTCAACAGCGTCGGCATGCCCGATGACTGGGCCAACTGGAAAGGCACCTGGGACGACCTGGCCAAGACCTACGGCCTCAAGCACATCGACACCGACATGAGCTCGGCCCAGGAAGTGGCCAAGTTTGCGGCGGAAAAAGACAACGCCAGCGCCGACATCGGCGACGTCGGTGCCGCCTTCGGCCCGATCGCGGTCAAACAGGGCGTGACCCAGCCGTACAAACCGACCACCTGGGCACAAGTCCCGGATTGGGCGAAAGACAAAGACGGTAACTGGGCACTGGCCTACACCGGCACCATCGCGTTTATCGTCAACAAAAAGCTGCTGCACGGCTCCGAAGCCCCGAAAAGCTGGGCTGACCTGAAGACCGGCAAGTACAAGGTCTCCATCGGTGACGTGAGCACCGCCGCCCAGGCTGCCAACGGTGTACTCGCCGCAGCACTGGCCAACGGTGGCGACGAGAAGAACATCCAGCCTGCGCTGCTGATGTTCGCCGACATCGCCAAGCAAGGCCGCCTGTCGCTGGCCAACCCAACCATCGCCACCATGGAAAAAGGCGAAGTGGAAGTGGGCGTGGTCTGGGACTTCAACGGCCTGAGCTACAAAGCCAAGATGGCCAACCCGGATGACTACGTGGTGCTGATCCCGTCGGACGGCTCGGTGATTTCCGGCTACACCACCATCATCAACAAATACGCCAAGCACCCGAACGCCGCCAAGCTGACCCGCGAATACATCTTCAGCGACGCCGGCCAGACCAACCTGGCGCGCGGCAATGCGCGGCCGATTCGTGCCGAACACCTGACCTTGCCAGCTGACGTGCAGGCCAAACTGCTGCCTAACGAACAGTACAAGAAAGTAACGCCGATCAAAGATGCCGACGCTTGGGAGAAGACCTCCAAGGCACTGCCGCAGAAGTGGCAGGAAGAAGTCATCATCAATATGCAGTAAGAACGCGGCCAGTGTAGGAGCTGGCTTGCCTGCGATAGCGGTATGACATTCAGCATTGTTGTCGACTGACACACCGCTATCGCAGGCAAGCCAGCTCCCACACTTGAGCCGTGTTCCAACCGAAAAACCGAGTCAAGCCTATTTGTTGCGGAGCCCCAGCCCCTATGAAGCACAACGTCATCCTTGTCGTGCTCGACGGCCTGAATTACGAGGTTGCCCGACACGCCATGGGGCACTTGCAGGCCTATGTCGGCGCAGGACGCGCAGCACTCTACAAACTGGAATGTGAACTGCCGGCCCTGTCCCGGCCCCTGTACGAATGCATCCTCACCGGCGTCCCGCCGATTCAGAGCGGCATCGTCCACAACAACGTCTCGCGCCTGTCCAACCAGCGCAGCATTTTCCATTACGCCACCGACGCCGGTTTATCCACAGCGGCGGCGGCTTATCACTGGGTCAGCGAGTTGTATAACCGCAGCCCTTTCATCGCCGCCCGTGACCGTCATACCAATGACCCGGCGCTGGCGATCCAGCACGGGCATTTCTACTGGAGTGACCATTACCCGGACTCACACCTGTTTGCCGACGCCGAAAGCCTGCGCCTCAAACACGCGCCGAATTTCCTGGTGGTGCACCCGATGAACATCGACGATGCCGGCCACAAGCACGGCCTCGACACCCCGCAATACCGCAACAGCGCACGTTCGGCCGACATCATCCTTGCTGACTACCTGCAAGGCTGGCTCGACGCCGGCTATCAGGTGCTGGTGACCGCCGACCACGGCATGAACAACGACCGCTCCCACAACGGCCTGCTGCCGGAAGAACGGGAAGTGCCGCTGTTTGTGCTGGGCAACGCTTTCAGCCTCGATGCCCACGCCACGCCCAAACAAACCGAGCTGTGCGGCACCGTCTGCGAGCTGCTGGGTGTGCCCCACGACAAACCTGTATGCCGGGAGCTGTTGAAGTGAATTCCGTGATCCGCGGCAAATGGCTGGCTGCCTTGTGCCTGGTGCCTTTCGCCATTTTTTTTATCGTGTTCGAGATCGCTCCGCTGGTGTGGGTGATGATCAGCAGCGTTCAGTCGGAAGAGTTCGGCTGGGGCCTGGCCAACTTCAGCAAGATCTTCAGTTCGAAGTTCTATATGCAGGCGATCCAGTACAGCCTGGAGATCAGTTTCTACTCCAGCGTGTTCGGGATCATCATCGCCGTGCTGGGCAGTTACTCGCTGCGCCGGGTTGACGGCCCGCTACGCAACTTCGTGACCGCCTTCGCCAACATGACCAGCAACTTTGCCGGCGTGCCCCTGGCCTTCGCCTTCATCATCCTGCTGGGGTTCAACGGCAGCATTACCATCATGCTCAAGCAGGCCGGGATCATTCAGGACTTCAACCTGTACTCCAAGACCGGGTTGATCATCCTTTATACCTACTTCCAGATTCCCCTTGGCGTGCTGCTGCTCTACCCGGCGTTTGACGCGCTGCGCGAAGACTGGCGCGAGTCGGCTTCATTGCTCGGCGCGGATGGCTGGCAGTACTGGCGGCATATCGGCTTGCCGGTGCTGACCCCGGCGCTGCTGGGCACGTTCGTGATCCTGCTGGCCAACGCCCTCGGCGCCTACGCCACGGTGTACGCGCTGACCACCGGCAACTTCAACGTGCTGCCGATCCGCATCGCGGCGATGGTCTCCGGCGATATTTCCCTGGACCCGAACATGGCCAGCGCCCTGGCCGTGGTACTGGTGGCGCTGATGACCGTGGTGACCGTGGTCCATCAACTGCTGCTCAAGAGGAGCTACCATGTCTCGCGCTGAACCTGGCTCGGCCGCCCTCTACCACCGGGTAGTGGTGTACCTGTTGTTTGCGATCCTGGTACTGCCTTTGCTCGGCACCCTGGTCTACTCCATCGCCAGCAGTTGGTCGGCGACCATCCTGCCTTCCGGCTTTACCTTCAAGTGGTACATCCAGCTGTGGAGTGACCCGCGCTTCCTGAATGCCTTTGGCCAGTCATTGCTGGTGTGCGTGGGTGCGTTGATTTTGTCGGTGGTGCTGATCCTGCCGCTGCTGTTTGTGGTGCATTACCACTTCCCCAAACTCGATGCGCTGATGAACATCCTGATCCTGCTGCCCTTCGCGGTGCCGCCGGTGGTGTCGTCGGTGGGGCTGTTGCAGCTCTACGGGTCGGGGCCGTTTGCGATGGTGGGTACGCCGTGGATCCTGATCGGTTGCTACTTCACCGTGGCGTTGCCATTCATGTACCGGGCGATCACCAACAACCTGCAAGCGATCAACCTGCGGGACCTGATGGACGCTGCCCAACTGCTCGGCGCCAGCACCTTCCAGGCCGCATTCCTGGTGGTGCTGCCCAACCTGCGCAAGGGCCTGATGGTGGCGTTGCTGCTGTCGTTCTCGTTCCTGTTCGGCGAGTTCGTGTTCGCCAACATCCTGGTGGGCACCCGCTACGAGACCCTGCAGGTGTACCTCAACAATATGCGTAACAGCAGCGGCCACTTCACCAGTGCCCTGGTGATCTCCTATTTCTTCTTTGTGCTGGTGCTGACCTGGGCCGCCAACATCTTGAACAAGGACAAAAGCCAATGAGCTTCGTCAGCGTCCAACACCTGCAAAAAGGCTACGCCGGCACGCCGGTCTTCAGCGACATCAACTGCGAAATCGCCAAGGGTGAATTCGTCACCCTGCTCGGCCCGTCCGGCTGCGGCAAGTCCACCCTGCTGCGCTGCATCGCCGGCCTGACCTCGGTAGACAGCGGGAAAATCCTGCTGGATGGCCAGGACATCGTCCCGCTCAGCCCGCAGAAACGGCATATCGGCATGGTGTTCCAGAGCTACGCGCTGTTCCCCAACATGACCGTGGAACAGAACGTCGCCTTCGGCCTGCGCATGCAGAAGGTCAATGCCGACGACAGCCACAAGCGCGTACAGGAAGTGCTGCAACTGGTGGAGTTGAAAGAACTTGCCGGGCGTTACCCGCACCAGATGTCCGGCGGCCAGTGCCAGCGCGTGGCCCTCGCCCGCTCCCTGGTCACCCGCCCGCGCCTGCTGTTGCTGGATGAGCCTTTGTCGGCCCTCGATGCACGGATTCGCAAACACCTGCGCGAACAGATTCGCCAGATCCAGCGTGAGCTGGGCTTGACCACCATCTTCGTGACCCATGACCAGGAAGAAGCCCTGACCATGTCCGATCGGATCTTCCTGATGAACCAGGGCAAGATCGTGCAGAGCGGCGATGCCGAGACCCTCTACACCGCGCCGGTGGATGTGTTCGCCGCAGGCTTCATTGGCAACTACAACCTGCTGGACGCCGACAAGGCCAGCAAACTGTTGCAGCGCCCGATCACCGGGCGCATCGCCATTCGCCCGGAAGCCATCGAGCTCAGCCGCAGCGGCGAGCTGGATGCGTTGGTGCGCAGCCACAGCCTGCTGGGCAACGTGATTCGCTACCGCATCGAAGCGCGCGGGGTGGAATTGGTTGTGGATGTGCTTAATCGCTCGGCGGACGATCTGCACCCGGATGGCCAGCGATTGGCACTTTCCATCGACCCAAGTGCGTTGTGTGAAGTAGCCTGACGCACGATTTATTTGAGAGAGCGTGACAGATGGCTTTGGTAATTTTTGATCTGGACGACACCCTGATCCACGGCGACTGCGCCACCCTGTGGAGCGAGCAGATGGGCCGCCTGGGCTGGGTGGATGGCGAGTCGTTCATGCGCAGGAACGACGAACTGATGGCGGCCTATAGCCGTGGGGAGCTGGCCATGGAAGACTTCATGGACTTCAGCCTGGAGCCGATGATCGGCCGCACGCCGGAAGAGATCGAGCACCTTGTCGAGCCTTGGGTGGAAGACGTTATCGAGCCGCTGATCTACAGCGAAGCCACCCGCACCATTGCACAGCACCGCAAGAATGGTGACCGGATTTTGGTGATCTCGGCGTCGGGCACGCACCTGGTCAAGCCGATTGCGGCGCGTATCGGCATTGATGAAGTGCTGGGGATCGAGCTGGACGTCGCCCATGGGGTGTACAGCGGCAAGACCACCGGTGTATTGACGTACCGCGAAGGCAAGATCACTCGCCTGATGGAATGGCTGGAGCAGGAAGGTGAGCACCTTGAAGGCGCGTACTTCTACTCGGATTCGCGCAATGATTTGCCACTGTTGCTGAAGGTTGCGAACCCGCAGGTGGTGAACCCGGACCCGGTGTTGCGGGCGCATGCTGAGAAGGCTGGGTGGCCGATTCATCATTGGGTCTGACGTTTCGCGCGGTTTTGAGGTGAGTACATATCCGTTATTTAGGTAACGGCGGCTTATGGTTTCGCTCTTACAGCGAGTCACTTTGCAAAAGCGGCAAAGTAACCAAAACGCTCTGCCC
>NZ_JANUEW010000080.1:0-6891 GCF_024807515.1 Pseudomonas sp. BIGb0558 | reverse complement strand
CGAGGTGCCGACAGGCGGGGCAGAGCCCTTTGCTTACTTTGGGGCTTTTCCAAAGTGAGTCGCTGTAAGAGCGAAACCATAAGTAGCCGTTACCTGAATAATGGATATGTACCCAAAGCGTCCACGAATCAGATCGCCTCAGCCATCAACAACTCCCGCGTATACGGATGCCGCGCATCCGCAAACAGCGCCCCCGTCTCCCCCTGCTCCACCACCCTCCCCCGGTGCATCACCGCAATCCGATCACACAACCGCGCAGCCACCCGCAGATCATGGGTAATAAACACAATGCTCAACTTCAACCGCCGCTGCAGCGACTCCAGCAACTCCAGAATCTGCACCTGAACCAGCGCATCCAGCGCCGACACACACTCATCAGCAATCAACACCTTGGGCTCCACCGCCAACGCCCGGGCAATCCCGATACGCTGGCGCTGCCCTCCGGAAAACTCATGGGAAAACCGCTCAAACGCCGCTGCCGGCAACCCCACTAACTCCAGTAACTCACGCGCCCGCCGTTCAGCATCAACCCGGGAAACCCCTTGCACCAAAGGCCCGGTCATAACAATCTGCCCCACCGTCTGCCGCGGATTAAGCGACGCAAACGGATCCTGAAAAATCATCTGCACCTCACTGCGCAACGGCCGCAACCGCCCTTCAGACAGCCCCGCCACCTCACGCCCCAACCATTCGATCCGCCCACTGTCGGCGCGCAACAAACGCACCAGGCACCGGCCGAGGGTCGACTTACCCGAGCCCGACTCACCCACAATCCCCAAGGTCTCGCCTTCACGCAATTGCAGCTGAACCGCGTCCAGCGCCTGGGTGGTGCGCCGCCCCCACCAGCCACTGCGGCTGCTGAACACCTTGCCCAAGGCCTCGGCCTTCAACACCACCGGCCCTGCCACCGGCGTACGCGGTACCAGCGGTTGCGCCGACACCGCCGCGAGCAATTGCCGGGTGTAGTTTTCCCGAGGCACACGCAATACCGCTGGCGCCGCACCCTGCTCCACCACCCGACCTTTTTCCAGCACCAATACCCGGTCAGCAATCGCTTCCACCACAGCAAAATCGTGGGTGATAAACAACAACGCCATACCCTTGTCCTGCTGGATCTTGCGCAGCAGATCGAGGATCTGCGCCTGGGTGGTCACGTCCAGCGCTGAGGTAGGCTCATCGGCAATCAACAACGCCGGATCAAACGCCAGGGCCATGGCGATCACCACCCGCTGACGCTGCCCACCCGACAGTTCAAACGGATACGCCAGGCGCAACCGCTCAGGCTCAGGCAAGCCGACATAACCGAGCAAGTCCACCACCCGCTGACGCCGCACACGCGCCGATGCCACACCATGGGCGCGCAGGGTTTCATCGATCTGCTCGCCCACCCGCAACAGTGGATTAAGGGCACTCATGGGCTCCTGGAACACCATGCTGATATCCCGCCCGCGCAGTTCGCGCATGGCCTCTTCGCTGCGCCCGGCCAGGTCTTCGTCGCGGAACACCATGCGCCCGCTTTCAACCTTCAGCGGGTCCGGCAACTGGCGCAGCAGGGCCTTGGCCAGCATCGACTTGCCGGAACCGGACTCACCCACCACACACAGGCATTCGCCGCTGTTCAGTTGCAGCGACAGGTCATACAGCGCATGGCTGCGGTCCGCACCGGCCGGCAAGGCGATACGCAGATGCTCAACACTCAATAACGTCATAGCGACCTCCCGGGCTCAAAGGCCACACGCAAACCTTCGCCCACTCGATTGACCGCCAGCACACACAGCACGATCGCCAGCCCCGGCAGGAAACTCATCCACCAGGCATCCCGCAGCAAGCCACGGGAAGCGTTGATCATGTAGCCCCAGCTCATGGCTTCCGGGTCGCTCAAGCCGAGAAACGCCAGGGCCGCTTCGGTGAGGATCGCCGTGGCCATGACAAAGGTCATGGTCACCAAAAGCGGCGCGAGGGCGTTGGGCAAAATCTGCTGGGTGATGATCCCCAGCGGTGACTGCCCCAGCACCCGCGCCGCCTGCACGAATTCGCGCTGGCGCAGGGTCAGGAACTCACTGCGTACCAACCGCGCCACCGCCGGCCAGGCGACGAGTGCGATGGCCAGCACGATCGAGAACAAGGACGGCTCAAGGATCGCCACCAGAATCACCGCCAGCACCAGTTGCGGAATGATCTGGAAGAACTCGGCAATACGCATCAGCACACCGTCAATCCAGCCACCAAAATAGCCGGCAACGGCGCCCACCAGCAGGCCGACCACCAGGGTCGCCAGGCTGGCCAGGGCACCGACCGCCAGGGACACGCGCGCGCCATACAGCAAGCCACTGGCGAGGTCGCGACCCAGCAGGTCACTGCCCAGCCAGTGGGCCGGGTCGTGGAATGGCGTGAGCATCGGCTGGCTGTTCATCTCCCACGGCGAGCTGCTGGTCAGCCAGGGTGCAGCGATCGCCAACAGCGTCAGCAGCAGCAAAAACAACGCGCCTGCCAGCGCCGATGGCTGACGTACAAAACGTCGAAAAACCTGCATCAGCCTTGCACTCCTGCACCGATACGCGGGTCGAGAAAGCGGCAGATCACATCGGTCAACACGTTAAACCCCACCACCAGAATCGAGATCACCAGGAAACCGCCCATCAACACCCCGTAGTCTCGTTGCGCCAATGAGTCGTACATCAAGCGGCCAATCCCCGGCCAGGAATACACCACCTCCACCAGCAATGCGCCGCTGGCCAACTGGCCCAATTGCAGGCCGGCAAAGGTCACCACCGGCAACAGCGCATTGCGCAGCACGTGCACATAGAGAATCCGCCGTAGATGCAGGCCCTTCGCATGGGCCGTGCGCACGTACTCCTGGCCGAGGGCGTCGAGCACCGCAGCGCGGGTCAGGTGGATGTACAAGGCGAGGAACAGCACGCTCAACGACACGCACGGCAGCAGCAGGTGCTTGAGCCGGTCCACCAGGGAGAAGTCCTGCGCCACCGTCTCCATGCCGAACGCCGGCAGCCAATCCAGGCTGACGGAGAACAGCAGGATCAGCAGCATCGCCAGCCAGAACGGCGGCATCGCATACAGCAGCAACGCGCCGTGGGAGATCACGCCGTCCAGCCAGTGGCGCTTCTGCCGGGCCCGGGCGGCCAGGGTGCCGAGGGTGACGCCGAGCACCGACGAGAGCACGAATGCCGAGCCCATCAGGGCCAATGTCGCCGGCAGCCGCTCGGCAATCAGCGACCACACCGAGGTCTGGTTGCGATAGGAGTAACCCAGGTCCAGATGGGCGATATTGCCCAGGTAGATCAGCAGCTGTTGGAGCAACGGCTTGTCCAGGCCCATGGTCTGGCGCAGGTGTTCGATGAACTGCACATCGTCCACTCCCGCCTCGCCAGCCAACAGCAGCGCCGGGTCACCCGGCGCCAGGCGGATCAGCAAAAAGCCCAGCACCAGCACCGCCACGATCATCAACAACGCCTTGAGCAGGCGGCCGCTGAAATACAGCAGCCCGTTCATGGCGCGGGCGCGTCGAGGTAGACGCTTTCGTAGTCTTCGTTAAGGCTGGTGGCGGTCTGCAGCAGGTTCTTCACCTCTTTGTGGAACAGGGTCGGGTAGCGCATTTCGAAGATCGGCGCGATCGGCAGGTCGGTGTTCAGCACGTTCTCCAATTGGCTGTAGAGCTGGGTGCGCTCCGGGCCATCCGGGGTGTTGGCGACCTTGGTCCACAGGGCGTCGGCCTCGGGGCTGTTGTAGCCGCTGACGTTGGCAAACGGTGAAGTCTTGAGGATGTAGTCGGAGCGGTACAGGTAGGCGTTGGTCAGGTACGGGTCGCCGATCTGGAAGATGAAGTTGTAGGTCAGGTCGAAGTCCCAATCGCTGACCCGCTGGAACCAGGTGGCAGCGTCAGACGTCACCACTTGCACCTTGAAGCCCAAGGGTTGCAGGGCTTGTTTGGTGTATTCGGCCAGGCGCTCCCAGGCGCCGCCCTTCTCGCCGTTGAGCAGGCGAATGCGCACCGCGCCCACGTCCACGCCGGACTCGGCAATCAGCGCCTTGGCCTTTTTCACGTCATAGGTGTACTGCGGCAATTGCGGGTCGTGGTACGGCGAGGTGGACACGAACTGGCCCGGCGCGACCTTGCCCGAACCGAAGAAAATGTTGTCGACGATGAACTGGCGGTTCAGCGCATACAGGATCGCCTGGCGCACCTTGGGGTTGTTCAGCGGTGGCTTGCGCGTGTTGATCTGCAGGAAGGCCAGGCCGGAATACAACTCCCAGCCTTTTTCCGAAGACTGCACGTCCGGCAAGGCGGTCAGGCGCTTGAGGTCGGAATAGTCGGCATCGCCGCTGCGCAGTACCTGCACGTCGTTGCGCTCGAAAGCGGCCGCACGGGACGAGCCGTCCGGGATCACGTGAAAGATGATGCCGTCGAGGTGCGGCAGGCCCTTTTTCCAGTAGTCAGGGTTCTTCGCCAGCTTGATATAGGCACCGCGCTTCCACTCCACAAACACGAACGGGCCGGTGCCGACGGGCTTGAGATTGTAAGGGTTGTTGCGAAAGTCGGTGTTCTCGTAGAGGTGCTTGGGCACCACAGGCCGCAGCCCGCTGCCCAGGGCCGAGAGCAGCGGTGCGAAAGGTTTCTTGAGCTGGAACACCACTTGCAGCGGGCCCTTGGCGGTGATGCTGTCGACGTATTCGGTGAAGACCCCGCCCAGGCGCTTGTCCACTTCGGGGTAGAAGGTCTGGAAGCTGAACACCACGTCGTCGGCGGTGAAGGCATGGCCGTCGTGCCAGCGTACGTTGTCCTGCAGATCGAAGGTGTAGGTCAGGCCATCGGGGGAAACGGTCCAGGACTTGGCCAATACCGGTTTGGGTTTGAGGTCGGTATCGAAGGTCAGCAGGCCCTGGAGGATCTTGCCGCTGACGTACTGGGTGGACACGTGGCTGACCACGCCGTGCATCAGCGACGGTGGTTCGGGTTGGGCCACCAGGTTCAGCACGCCGCCGTCATGGGGTTGCGCCTGAGCGGTGCCGGCCAGCAGCACGGCGCCAAGTCCCAGGTATGAGAGGACGCGGCGAAAAGATAAAGGGCGCATGGAGACTCCTTGACTAAGGTTTTGTCAGGGATTTAGCAAGGGCTGTGCCATGGGGCAATGGCCCGGGGTTTGCGGGTGTCATGGGCGATGGCAGTGATGAAAAAACCACAGTGGCCGGGACGAGTGTGGAAAAAGCAACAGCCCTGCCCTCTTGAAGAACAGCTATGCGTAGCAGCTGCCGAGCCTTGGCGAGGCTGCGTTGGCGGTGCACCTGACACACCGCAGACGCAGCCTCGCCAAGGCTCGGCAGCTGCTACGGGAAGGTCTGGTTTTTGAGAAACCCATCACTGGCACAAGGTTTGCCCCTCTAACCGCTATCTGAGCCACTGAGTTTGAAGCGCATGTCACTGGATTACCTGGGCAACCCCATCGACACCCTCAACCCCGCCACCCGTCAGGGCCTGGATGATTTCATCGGCGGTTTTCTCGGCTATCAGCCCCGTGCCGAGGGCATTCTGGCGGTGGCCGATGCCGACCCCGACTCAGCCCTGGCCAACGGATTTGCCGGTTTGCTGCTGATGTTTATCGAGTCGCCCGAAGGCCCTGACTTGGCCGAGAAATACCGCCAGCGCGCGGCGACGGTGAACTCCGAGCATCCCCGGGCGCGGTTGTACCTGGAGGTGCTGCAGGCCTGGATCAACGATGAGCTGGACGAGGTGCTGCGCCTGAGTGAACACCTGCTGGATCTTTATCCCCGGGACCTGTTTGCCGCCAAGCTCAACCAGTACCTGGAATTCAACCGGGGTAATTGGCCGGCGCTGCTGCGGATCGGGTTGAAGGCCACGGCGGGTGCGCCGGATATCGCCCACAGTCACGGGTTGCTGGCGTTTGCGTATGAGCAGTGTCATTTGCTGGAGGAAGCCGAGGCCAGTGCGCGGGAGGCCTTGCGCTTGCAGGCATCCGAGCCTTGGGCGCATCACGCGCTGGCCCATGTGATGCTGACTCAGGGGCGCATCGAGGAAGGCATCGGGTTTCTGGAGGGGGTGAAGCATCACTGGGATGGGTTGAACTCGTTCATGTACACCCATAACTGGTGGCACCTGGCGTTGTTTTATCTGGGCCGTGGTGAGGATCAGCGGGTGCTGGAGATTTATGACCGGCATGTGTGGGGGATCTTGCCGGAGTACTCCCAGGACCAGGTGGGCGCGGTGTCATTGCTGGCACGGCTGGAGTTGGCGGGGATTGATGTGGGTGAACGCTGGCAGGCGTTGGCGCCTTACCTGCAGCGCCGGGTCGGGGATGCGGTGCAGCCGTTTTTGAGTGTGCAGTATCTGTATGGGCTGGCCCGGGCCGGAAAGCCAGAGGCGGATCAGTTGTTGGCGGCTTTGCGGCGCCACAGCCTTGATGCGCGGCCGGTGTGGGGGGAAGTGACTTTACCGCTGGCGGAGGGGTTGTTGGCGTACGCCCGAGGGGACGCTCAGCGGGCGCTGGAGCAGTTGGGGATTGCGTTGCCACGGTTGAACGAGATTGGCGGCAGTCATGCCCAGCGGGATTTGTTTGCGCAGGTGGAGCTGGATGCGCGGTTGCGGGTTGGGGATTGGTTCGGGGCGCAGCAGGCGCTGGAATTGCGCCGGCGGTATGACGGGCTGGATGTGCCGACGAATCGGGCTTTGGGGGTGGTGTATGAGGCTTTGGGGTTGCCTGGGGAGGCGCTTCGGGCGCGGTCGCGGATTGGGGGGATATCCATTATTTAGGTAACGGCCGCTTATGGTTCCGCTCTTACAGCGGCTCACTTTTGAACAGCGCAAAAGTAAGCAAAACGCTCTTGCCCCACCACTCGGCACCTCGCCTAGGCTCGGTG
>NZ_JANUEW010000079.1:0-7909 GCF_024807515.1 Pseudomonas sp. BIGb0558 | reverse complement strand
AGGAGCGGGTAAACCGGCAGGACGCCGGTTTAGCCGCGACGGGGCAGGGACGCCCCGTCGCGGCGGCCCGCGGAGCAAGCCCGGAGTGAGGGAACGCCGAGCCACAGCGAGGCGCCGACAGGCGGGGCAGAGCGTTTTGGTTACTTTGCCGCTTTTGCAAAGTGACTCGCTGTAAGAGCGAAACCATAGGTGGCCGTTACCTAAATAACGGATATGTACACCAAAAAAATCAGGACTTCCCCCGCCCCTTGAGCATCCCATGATTCACCAAAAGCGTCCGCATGGCATTACGCGTAACCCCCAGCAACTCCGCCGTACGCAACTGATTAAACCCACAAAACCCAAACGCCTCCCGCACGATCAAATCCTCAATATCGTGCAACAACGAATCCCCAGGCACCTCGAACAACCTTAACAGCTGCTCCCGCACCACCTCCTGTGGAATCCGCGGCGCCCCGCTGTTAACGCTGGCATGCATCGCACTCAACCCCGCCGAAAACTTCAAGTGCGACGGCATGATCGGCTTATCCCCCGCCACCAAAAGCGCCAGGTGCACCACATTCTCCAGCTCACGAATATTCCCCGGCCACGGATAATCCAGCAACGCCTGGGTCGCCGACTCC
Organism: Pseudomonas sp. BIGb0558; assembly: GCF_024807515.1. Taxonomy (NCBI): domain Bacteria; kingdom Pseudomonadati; phylum Pseudomonadota; class Gammaproteobacteria; order Pseudomonadales; family Pseudomonadaceae; genus Pseudomonas; species Pseudomonas sp. BIGb0558. The sequence goes on along the minus strand of NZ_JANUEW010000079.1, from coordinate 7,286 downwards.
GACAACATCGGCTCAGCGATTTTCAACCTGGCACTGTAGATCCGCCGAAAATGCTCAACCAGCGGCAGAATATCCAGCGGCCGCTCACGCAACGGCAACACCTGCACCTGCGCAACGTTGATGCGATAAAACAGATCGAGACGAAAATTCCCCGCCTCCACCGCCTGCTCCAGGTCAATGTTGGTGGCCGTCACCAGCCGGATATTGATCTTGATCGGCTTGCGCGACCCCACCCGCACCACTTCCTGCTCCTGCAACACCCGCAGCAGTTTCACCTGCAACGGCAGCGGCAAGTCACCGATTTCGTCGAGAAACAACGTGCCACCGTCGGCCTCCTCAAACCAGCCGATCCGCCGCCCCGAAGCACCGGAAAACGAACCGGCCTCATGCCCGAAAAACTCGCTCTCGGCGAGGTTCTCGCTGATCGCCCCGCAGTTCACCGGCACAAACGCACCCGTGCGACCGCTGGCGCTATGGATGTAACGAGCGACCAATTCCTTGCCAGTGCCCGTCTCGCCATTGATCAACACCGGCGCTTCGCTCGGGCCCACACGCTGCAAATACTCAAGCAGCTGCAACGAACGCGGGTCGGCAAAGACCAGCGCCTTGGCGCGAATCGACAACGGGTCTTTTTCGCCCTGGGGCAAAGTCAGGATCGGCGTGGGATGCCCGTGGGGACGGTTCATGAAGAGTATTTCCCGGCGACGAGGTGAAGGTACGAAGGGGAACTTTACTCAGTCACGCATATAACTAGAAATATTAAAAATTCATTAGTACATAACCGTTTAGCGTCGATGCGCCAGCGACCTCACACAACGATCCCCCAGGCTTTGCACCCCCTGAACCAGCACCACCAACACAACCACCGTCACCACCATGATCTGGTTATTGAAACGCTGGTACCCATAACGAATCGCCAGGTCGCCCAGGCCACCACCACCAATCACGCCGGCCATGGAGGAAAAGCCGATCAGCATCACCAGGGTCAGGGTCAACCCGGCGAGCAACGCGGGCAGCGCTTCCGGCAACAGCACCTTTAGGATCACATGCCGAATATCCCCGCCCATGGCGACGATGGCTTCGATGCGCCCCTTGTCCACTTCATCCAGCGCGTTTTCGACAATGCGTGCAAAGAACGGAAAGGCGCCAATAGTGATCGGCACCACGGCGGCGGTGCTGCCCAGGGTGGTGCCGACGATCAGCCGGGTCAGCGGAATCAAGGCGATCAGCATCACTACAAAGGGCAATGAGCGTCCCAGGTTGACCACCGCCCCCAACACACGATTCAGACGCGGCAGCGGGAACAGCCCACCGCGACGGCTGATAAACAGCAACACCCCAAGTGGCAGGCCGATCAGCAAGGTGAACACGGCGGCCAGCAGCACCATGTAGAGGGTTTCGCCAGTGGCCGTGAGCAGCAACTGCAGGATGTCGTTCCAGTCCGTCTTCATACCGCCCTCACCGCTGGCAGGCTGGGGGCCAGTGAACGGCCCAGGCTCGACGCAGGATCGGCCTGCAATTGAATCAGGCTGCCGCTTTCCACCACGCGCCCGTTGGCCAGGGACACCGCGCTGTCGCAGATAGCCTTGACCACCTCCAGCTCGTGGGTGATCAACACGATGGTCACCCCCAGTTGCCGATTGATGCTGCGCAGCAGTTCCAGGATCGAGGCGGTGGTTTCCGGGTCGAGGGCGCTGGTGGCTTCGTCCGACAGCAAATAAGCCGGGCGCGCCGCCAGTGCCCGGGCGATGCCCACGCGCTGCTTCTGCCCACCAGACAGCTGCGAAGGAAACGCCAGCGCCTTGTCACTCAGGCCTACCAACTCCAGCAATTCCTTGACCCGGGCAACGCGCTCGGCCTTGGGCTGGCCGGCGATTTCCAGGGGCACCGCCACATTGTCGGCAACGTTGCGCGAATGCAGCAGGTTGAACCCCTGGAAGATCATGCCGATGCGCTGGCGTTGCTGGCGCAGTTGCTTGTCGCTGAGCAGCGTCAGGTCCTGGCCGTCCATGAGAATGCGCCCGGAGGTCGGGCGCTCCAGCAGGTTCAGGCAGCGCAGCAAAGTACTCTTGCCCGCCCCGCTACGCCCCACTATCCCGAAGATCGAACCGTCGGCAATTTGCAACGACACCTTGTCCAGCGCCGGCGGCTGCCCGTCGGCGTAGGTTTTGCTGACCTGCTCGACGACGATCATTCGACAGCTACCGGAATCACCGAGCCTGAGTATTTCTCGGTGATGAACTTGGCCACCTCCGGCGAATTCAGGTCCTTGGCCAGTTGTTTGATCCGAGGGTCATCCTGCAATTTCGGGGTGGTCACGAGGATATTGGCGTAGGGATTGCCCTGGGCTTTTTCCAGGCCGAGGGCATCTTTAGCCGGCGACAAACCGGCCTCCAGGGCGTAGTTGCCGTTGATCACGGCGAGGTCGACGTCATCCAGGGCGCGGGGAATCTGCGGTGACTCGATTTCGAGAATCTTCAGGTGCTTGGGGTTCTCGGCGATGTCCTTGGGCGTTGCCTGGTCCTTGGCCGGGTCGTTGAAGCCGGGCTTGAGCGTGATCAGCCCGTTGGCTTGCAGCAGGTACAGCGCTCGGCTGAGGTTGGTGACGTTGTTGGGCACGGCCACCGTGCCTTTGTCCGGCACCTGGGCGAAGCTGGTGTGGCGATGGGAATAGATGCCCAAAGGCTCGATATGCACCGTGGCCGCGACCGCGAATTTCTGGCCGAGGGCCTGTTCCTGAGAGTGCAGGTAAGGCAGGTGCTGGAAGTAGTTGGCGTCTACGTCACCGTGGGCCAACAGCTCGTTGGAGTTCACGCCGTTGGGGATTTCGATGATTTTCAGCTGCAACTGCGGGTCGAGCTTCTGCACGTATTCGAGGATTTGCGCATGGGGAATCGGGTCGGCCGCCACCCGCAGGGCCTCGGCGGCCTGGGCGTCGAAAGAGGCAATCAGGACGGCCAGGGCCAGGGCTGTTTTCTTGAGCATGGTGATGTTCCTTATCAGGCGGACAGGGCTTGGGGAATCGTGGCGTCGGCGTAAAAACGCTGGGCGACATCCGGGTGGGAACGCAGGCGACCCTTGAGGTAGTTCCAGCCGACGTCCCGCAGCAGCGGGTTACGCGGGTCGCTGGTGGGGCCGTGGGCATCGCGCAGCAACTCGGGCGGCAACTGATACACCGGCACCACCGCGTCCAGCTGCGCACCGAGGAAAAACGCCAGGGACAGGCGCTCGCTACCCAACGGCGGCGATTCGACCCGGTGCACCGTGGCGCGCAGGTAGCCGTTGGTGGCCAGTTCCAGCAATTCGCCGATGTTCACCACCAGGGTGTCGGGGCGCGGCGAGGCGTCGATCCAGCGGCCCTCCTCCACTTCCACTTGCAGGCCAGCCTGCTGGTCCTGCAGCAGGAAGCTGAGAAAACCGGAATCCTTGTGCGCGCCCACGCCTTGGCGACTCTGCCGGGCATGGCGGCCGGGGTAGCGGATCAGCTTGATGTGTTCGTTGGGCTTGTCGCCGTACAGCGGGTCGAAGGCGTTTTCCGGCAGCGACAAGGCCTGGGCAAAGGCCCGCAGCAGGCGCAACGACATTTGCGTCATCGCCTGCTGCCAGGCCAGCAACAAGGGTTTGAGTTCGGGTAACGCAGCAGGCCATTGGTTGGGACCTTGCAGGCGCGACCAGGCCGGTGAGTTCGGGCCCTGTTGCAGTGGCTCGCGCTCAGCGCCGAGGTCGAACTGTTCACGCAGGTCCGGCTGCCCACGGGTGATCTCCGAGGCGGCGCGGTTATAGCCGCGAAAGTGCGGGGAATTGATCATGCCCACGGCGAGTTTGTCAGCCTGCGGCAAGGCGAAGAACTGCCGCGCCTGCTGCTGCACCTGGGTGAGCAAGTCGGCGTCGATGCCGTGACCGGTGAGGTAGAAAAAACCGATATGCCGCGCCGCGTGGCGCAGGTCATCGAGAAACTGCCCGCGCTGGGCCGGGCTGCCGTCGAGCAGCGCCAGGTCCAGCGAGGGCAAGGTATTGATTGCCAGCGGGTGCGACATCGGTAGCTCACTCCATGAACATAGTGGTGGAGTGGCGAAGCTAAACGATCTAAAAACCCGGCAATAAATACCTTTTTGGCATTAGCTTAGGTTGGCGCGTTAGCCGTCCTGGCCTCTTCCAGTAATGCCTGGATGACCTTCTCCTGATTGTCGTAGCGGCCCTCGCCAAAATGGCTATAGCGCACTTTGCCGGTAGCGTCGAAGAAGTAATGGGCCGGCCAGTACTGGTTATCGAAGGCGTGCCAGATCCGGTAATCGTTGTCGACCGCTACCGGGTAATTGATGCCCAGTTTCGTGACCTGGCTGCGCACGTTATCCAGGACTTTCTCGTAGGCGTTTTCCGGCGTATGCACACCGATCACCACCAGTCCGTCCTTGGCGTACTTCTTCGCCCACTGCTTGACGTACGGCAGGCTGCGCTGGCAGTTGACGCAGTCGTAGGTCCAGAAATCCACCAGTACCACCTTGCCCTTCAGGCCCTCGGCCGTCAGCGGCGCTGAGTTGAGCCAGGCCACCGCACCATCCAGGGACGGCATGCGCTCTTCGGACTGGCTGAAGCTTTCGGCGTCGACGTTGTTGATCAGGTAGTTGACCGCCTTGGGTACGCCGACCAGGGCCACGACCAATGGCAACAGGAGCAGGCCTTTTGAGCGGCGCAGGTATCGGATGAAGTTCATGGGTGTCACCTCGTGGCCGGGGGTGTTTCGTCGCGTTTGCGACCCGCGCCGTTTTGCGCCAGCGGGGTATTCTGGAAGCAGGTTTCGCTGCCGGTGAGTTTTTTTGCGGTGGCGGCATTCACATCCGCCGCCACACCTGCCATGGAAAACGCCAGGGCACTGAGAAGACTGTTGAGTGGGGTCATGCACGGTTCCTCGGGAATAACCGGGGCGGATCGCCTCGATGGGTTCATTTGAACCCTGGGAGGTATCCGGATTGTGTCGGCCAGGCCCGGATTTTTGCGTCGACGTGTATCTCGTCACCGCCAGATACACTGCAATACAAAGGGCACAAGGCAAGGCCGCCGGCAGTGGCTAGACTGCGCATCAATGACTATTCAACGAGGAAGGGAGCATGGATCACGTCGATCACATTCTGATTGTCGATGACGATCGGGAGATCCGCGAACTGGTAGGCAACTACCTGAAAAAGAACGGCCTGCGCACCACCGTGGTGGCTGACGGCCGGCAGATGCGCAGCTTCCTCGACACCACGCCCGTGGACCTGATCGTGCTGGACATCATGATGCCCGGCGACGATGGCTTGCAGCTGTGCCGCGAACTGCGGGTGGGCAAGCACAAGGCCACACCGATCCTGATGCTCACCGCACGCAACGATGAAACCGACCGCATCATCGGCCTCGAAATGGGCGCCGACGATTACCTGGTCAAGCCCTTCGCCGCCCGTGAACTGCTGGCCCGCATCAACGCCGTACTGCGGCGCACGCGGATGCTGCCGCCGAACCTGGTGGTGACGGAAAGCGGCCGGCTGATCCGCTTTGGCCGCTGGCGCCTGGACACCACCGCCCGCCACCTGCTGGACGAAGACAACACCCTGGTGGCCTTGAGCGGTGCCGAGTACCGGCTGCTGCGGGTGTTTCTCGACCACCCGCAACGGGTGCTCAACCGTGACCAATTGCTGAACCTGACCCAGGGCCGGGACGCGGACCTGTTCGACCGCTCCATCGACCTGCTGGTCAGCCGCCTGCGCCAGCGCCTGCTGGACGACGCCCGCGAGCCGGCCTACATCAAGACCGTGCGCAGCGAAGGCTATGTGTTCTCCCTGGCGGTGGAAATCCTCGGGGACTCGGCATGACCCTTTCGTTTCGCTGGCCGCGCACGCTGGCGGCGCAACTGTCGGTGATTTTTATCGTGAGCCTGCTGTGCGCCAACGCCTTGTCGTTCAGCGCGCAGTTCTATGAGCGCTATATGAGCGCCCGCAGCGTGATGCTGGGCAACCTCGAGAATGACGTCTCGACCTCGATCGCGATCCTCGACCGCCTGCCCGCCGCCGAGCGCGCCAGCTGGCTGCCACGGCTCGACCGCAACGCCTACCGCTACCTGTTGAATGCCGGTGAGCCCGGTGAGCCGATGGCCGGTGACGACGTGCCCATGGCAGCGACGTCGATCTCCGATGCCTTGGGCGAGCATTACCCGCTGACCTTTCGCGATATGCCGGGTTTGCAAAAACACTTCCAGGCGCACCTGACCCTGGCCGATGGCAGCCCGATCACCATTGACGTCTACCCCAAGCCGATCCCGTTTGCGTTCTGGCTGCCGGTGGTGCTGGTGCTGCAATTGTTGGTATTGCTGGTGTGCACCTGGATCGCCGTGCGCATCGCCATCCGCCCGCTGACGCGCCTGGCACGGGCGGTGGAGACCCTCGATCCGAATGCGCACCCTACGCCGCTGGACGAAACCGGCCCTACCGAGGTGGCGCATGCGGCGGCGGCGTTTAACGAAATGCAAAAACGGATTGCCGAGTACCTCAAGGAGCGCATGCAGATCCTGGCGGCGATCTCTCATGACTTGCAGACGCCGATCACCCGCATGAAATTGCGCGCCGAGTTCATGGAAGACTCGGTGGACCGGGAAAAGCTCTGGAGTGACCTGGGGGAAATGGAGCACCTGGTGCGCGAGGGTGTGGCTTATGCCCGCAGTGTGCATGGCGCGACCGAGGCCAGTCACCGGATCAACCTGGACGCGTTTCTCGACAGCCTGGTGTTTGATTACCAGGACATGAACAAACAGGTGAGCCTGACGGGTAAAAGCGCGGTGGTGCTGGATACCCGGCCCCATGCATTGCGCCGGGTGCTGGTGAACCTGGTGGATAACGCGCTGAAGTTTGCCGGGGCGGCGCAGATGGAGGTGGGGTCGACGGCGTCGGGGGAGCTGTCGATCAAGGTGCTGGATCGGGGGCCGGGGATTGCCGAGGATGAACTGGTGCAGGTGATGCAGCCGTTTTACCGGGTGGAAAGTTCGCGCAATCGCGGCACTGGTGGCACTGGGTTGGGGTTGGCGATTGCCCAGCAATTGGCTGTGGCGATTGGTGGGGAGCTGACGTTGAGCAATCGGGATGGCGGTGGGTTGTGTGCCGAGGTTCGGCTGGTGCTGTGACGGGCTGTGTGTATATCCGTTATTTTTGTTATGGCCGCTTATGGTTCCGCTCTTACAGCGGCTCACTTTTGAAAAGCGCAAAAGTAAGCAAAACGCTCTTGCCCCACCACTCGGCACCTCGCTCAGGCTCGGTGTG
>NZ_JANUEW010000078.1:0-8838 GCF_024807515.1 Pseudomonas sp. BIGb0558 | reverse complement strand
GCTCCCGCTGGGCTGCGCAGCGGCCCCAAAATCCTGGGAGCGCTTCGCACTCCAGCGGGAGCAAGCTCCCTCGCCACAGCAAGCCCCTCGCCACAGCAAGCTCCCTCTCCACAGCAAGCTCCCTCTCCACAGCAGCTCCCTCTCCACAGCAACCTCCCTCACCACAGGTTCAGTGTTACGTTTGCGATTGGTAGCGAACTTCCTCCAGCTCACGACCGCCCCGGGTGAGGGTCCGGCTTGATTCGGCCTGCGCTATCCAACCGGCGTTTTGGTAAAAACGCACTGCCCGGCGGTTTCCGGCAAGCACCCACAACGTCGCCGTCTCCAGGCCCTGGCTCGCAAGATGCTCCAGCCCCCTGAGCCACAGCGCCCGCCCCACCCCGGTCCCCCAATGCTCGGCAATCACATACACCGCCTGCACTTCACCGGTTTTGCCAGAATCCGCATCCTCATCACGGCTCGGGCTCACCGCAATCCAGCCCACCACACGCCCATCGACCTCCGCGACAAATACAGCCTCGTTTGCCTGCTCGATCGACTGCCGCCATAAGGCTTCGCGCCGGGGCTGTGTCGCCTCCAGCGAAGCCAGGTAATCCGCCGGCATCAGCTCACGATAAGCCTCCTGCCAACTGCGAATATGCACCCAGGCAATGTCAACTGCGTCCTCGATACGTGCTGCACGAATCATCAAATTCCCTCTGCGCGTTTTGCATAAATCGCCGAGCCCGCCTGCGGCGACAGCCTGCGATAAACCAACCCCGATAATGCACACAGCAATCCGGCACCCGCCATGATCCAGGCGATATCGCCCTGCTCCACCGTGGCATGCCCACGCACGGCCATGATCAAGCCGAGCAAGGCCGCCGCGATGCCCACCGACAGACTCAAGGTCAGTTGAATGGTCATCGCCGACAGGCTGCTGGCGCGGCTGGACTGCTCCGGCGGCACGTCAGCGTAGGTCAGCGCCCCCAGGGTGCTGAATTGCAGCGAGCGAATGATCCCGCTGCCAAATAACACCAGTATTACAATCCAGTAAGGCGTTGATTCCTCGAACAGGCTGCACGCCAGGATGGTTGCACCTGTGAGCACCGCATTGCTGATCAAGGTGCGCCGGAAACCGAAGCGGCTGACGATGCGTACCGCCAGCATCTTCATCAGCAACGCACCCACGCCACCGGCAACACTCAACAGCCCGGCCTGCAACGGGTTAAGCCCGAAACACAGCTGAAACAGCAGCACCAGCAAAAACGGCTGTGACGCACTGCCGATGCGCATCAGGTTGCCGCCCCAGAAACTCACCGCAAACGTCGGGATTTTCAGCAGTGAAAAATCGATCAACGGGTGCGCCGTGCGCCGCGCATGCCGGACATACAGCCAGGCACTGAACAGCCCGCCGCCAATCAGCAGCAATGCCCACTGCCGCGGTAACAGGCCGTGGCCCAGCACCTCGAAACCGAACACCAGACCGCCCAGCGCCACACCGCTGAGCAACAGGCCGGGAACGTCCAATGGCTGGCCGGGTACCCCGGAATAGTCCGGGATGTAGCGCAGCACCAGGATCACCCCGAGCACGCCAATCGGCAGGTTGATCAGGAAGATCCAGTGCCACGACAACACCGTCACCAACAGCCCGCCCAAGGGCGGACCGAGCAACGGCCCCACCAGCGCTGCCACCGTCAGGTACGACATGGCACGCAGCAGGTTTTCCCGCGCCGACCAGCGCAGCAGGATCACCTGCCCCACCGGCACCATCATCGCCCCCGAAGCCCCCTGGGCCAGACGCGCCAGGGACAATTGCAGCAGCGAGCCCGAGCAGGCACACGCCACCGACGCCAGGGTGAACAGCACAATCGCGCTGATAAATACCCGACGCGGCCCGAAGCGGTCGGCCGCCCAGCCGCTGACCGGCACAAACAGCGCCACCGCCAGCAGGTACAGCGACACCACCAGGTTCATGCGCACGCTGGGCTCGCCGAAATCCTGAGCCATCTGCGGCAGCGCCGTGAGCACCGCCGTGGCGTCGATCAGTTCCATGAACAGCGCACAGCCGATGATCATCGGTACCCGTCGCGCGTGCCCGATGCCCACCTCGCCCAAAGGGTGTGAAAGGTCGAGGGCTTTGTTCAAAACAGCCCCGAGGTCGGTGGCGGCGTGCCCTTGAGTTGCCAGGCGCCCACGGCCGCGGCCTTCCAGTGCCGGGGATTGTGGTTGGCCACGGTGCGCGCGTTGCGCCAGTGCCGGTCGAGGTTATGGGCACGGCCGGTGGTGGATGCACCACCCACGTCGAACACCAGCTCAGCGGCCTTGAGTGCCGATTCGGCCGCGATGTATTGCGCTTGCGCCACATCCACCGCTGCCTGGTCGACGGCCACCGCATCCAGGTCGGCAGCCCAGGCGCGGTCGATGGAGTCGGCCGCGTGCAACACCACCGCTTCGGCGGTAAAGGCCCGGGCCGACACGTCGCCCACACTCAGCTCTACATACGGGTCATCCACCGAGCGCGTGGCGCTGCTGTGCTTGATGGGCCGCGCATGTTCCTTGGCGAAAGTCACCGCGTCATTCAACGCATTGCGTGCGATCCCCGCCTGCACGGCCGCGAGGAACACCTGCAGGAACGGCGTGACAATCGTGCGCTTGCCTTCCTCTACGGTGCGGGTGCGGATCTCGCTGGCCAACACCTGCACGTCATGCAGATGGGTGGTGCCACTGGCGGTCAGGCGCTGGCCCATGGCGTCGAAATCATCCAGCAGCTCAAGGCCCTGGCGGTCCCGGGGCAGGATGAAAGAGACAGGCTGGTCATTCTCGTCCAGGGCGACGGCGCTGACCCAATCGGCGTACAACGAACCGGTGCTGTAGTACTTGCTGCCGGACGCGCGAAAGTGCTCGCCGTCACGCACGATGCGCGCGCTGATGGAACCGTTGGCGCCGCCGACTTCCCAGCCGGCATTGCCGATCACGGCTCCTTGCAGATAGCGTGCGAACCAGCGCTCACGCTCCTCCTCCGCCCCTTCGGCGCGGGACGCCAGCAGGCCTTCGACAAACCCGAAACCGGGGCGCAATGCCTGGGCCACGTTGGAGTCGGCCGAGGCGATGCGAATCAGCAAGGCAATCACGTCCTTCACCGAACCGCCAGCGCCGCCAAAACGCTTGGGAATCCGCACGGTAAACAGCCCGGCCTGGGCGATCTGCGCCACGGCCTCATACGGCAGCTGGCGGTCGCGTTCGCGTTGCGCAGCGCCGGCGGCGATCTGCGGCAGGATGCGGTCGGCGCGGGCGTTCAGTTCGGCCACCGTCACAACCGGCGGCTTGGGTACAGCAGACAACTTGCTCATGGCACTTCCTTGATTCAGGTCTAGATGGCGATTTTCCACAGGCGCGATTCATCAAACAGCCAGCCGGGGTGTTCCGGCTCCAGGGCCGGCACTACCAGCTTCGTACCGCTGCCGGGCAGGCGCGGGACTGCGCCCAGCAGGCGCCGGGTGTATTCATGTTGAGGGGATTCAAACAACGTCTCGACGCTGGCGCTTTCCACCACCTGGCCGTGGCGCATCACCAGCACCTCGTCGCTGACGTGGCGAATCACGCCGAGGTCGTGGGAGATAAACAGGTAGGCCAGGCCCAGCGAGGCTTGCAGGTCGGCCAGCAGGTCCAGCACCTGGGCCTGCACCGACACGTCCAGCGCCGACACCGGTTCGTCACAGATAATTACCTTGGGGTTGCTGGCGATTGCCCGGGCTATCGCCACGCGCTGGCGCTGGCCGCCCGACAGTTGCAACGGTCGGCGCTCGGCCAATTGCGGCGCCAGGCGTACCTGCTCGAGCAACTGTGTCACGCGGGCCGCCTGTTGCTCGGCGTCGATACCGGCAACGTCCAGCGCGTCACTGAGGATCTGCCCGACCGTCCAGCGCGGGTCGAACGAACTCAGCGGGTCCTGATAGATCACGCTGATGTCGCGGCGATGCAAACGCCGGGGCTTCTCCTCGACCCGTTCGGCGCCTGCCGCTGCCCACGGCTGATCAAGAAAACGCACCTCGCCGGCATCCGGTTGCAGCAGCCCGAGGGCGATGCGCGCCACGGTGGTTTTGCCCGAGCCGGATTCACCGACGATGCCCAGGGTGCGGCCGGCGCGCAGCTCGAAGCTGACGCCGTCCACCACCTGGCGTGACTGTTGATCGGGGCCGACATACCGTTTGCCCAGGCCCGAGGCCTTGAGCAACACCGGCGAATCCGCCCCCGGCCGTGGTTGCGCCGCAGCGTTGCTGCGCTCCGGCGACAGGCGCGTGCCACGGGCATGTTCGGCGGGCACTGCATCCAGCAGCGAGCGCGTGTAGGCGTGGCGCGGGTTGAGCAGCACCTGATCCATCGGGCCCTGCTCCACCACTTCACCGTGGCGCAAAACGAGTACCTCATCCGCCAGTTGCGCGACCACCGCCAGGTCATGGCTGATGATCAGCAGCGAATCACCACGTGCCTTGATCTGCTGCAACACCTGCAGGATCTGCGCCTGCACCGTGGCATCCAGTGCGGTGGTGGGTTCATCGGCAATCACCAGGCCCGGGTTCAACGCCAGGGCACTGGCGATCAGCGCACGCTGGCGCAGGCCGCCGGAGAGTTGATCGGGGCGCTGGCGGGCGCGCAGTTGCGGCTCGGGCACGCCCACCAGGTCCAGCAGTTCGATCACCCGCTCGCCACGGCTGCGACGGTCGCCCCAGCGGTGGGTCTCCAGCACTTCGAGAATTTCCTTGCCCACCGGTCGCAACGGGTCGAGGGACACCAGCGCGTCCTGCAGCACAAAGCCGATGCCGTTGCCACGCAAGCGGCGCCAGCCGCGCTCCGACAGGCTGAGCAAATCCACCCCGGCGTAGCTCAAGGTACGCGCCGTGACCTTGGCGCCCGCGCCGGCCAGGCCGATCAGGCTGCGGGCGGTGACGCTCTTGCCCGAACCGGACTCACCCACCAGCGCCAGGGTCTTGCCCGGCTCCAGGGTGAAAGACAGGTTGCGCACCACCGACTGCCCGGCAAACTCGATGGACAGCCCTTCAACGATCAAACGTTTCTGGTCGCTCATGAAAGACGGCCCTCCAGGCGTTGTTGCAGGTAACGGCCAGTGACCGTGGTCGACAAGGTGGTGAGTACGATGAACAGGCCGGGGAAGAACGTCAGCCACCAGGCGTTGGCGATAAAGTCGCGGCCCATGGACAACATGGTCCCCCACTCCGGCGCCGGCGGGCGGGCGCCCAGGCCGAGAAAGCTCAGGGCCGAGGCCCAGACAATCGCCTGGCCCACGCCCATGGTCAGGGTCACGATCAACGGGCGCATGGCGTTGGGCAGCAACTGGCGCAGGATGATCCGCAGCGGCGGATGCCCGAGCGCGCGGGCGGCTTCGATGTAGCCTGCGTTGCGCACCGCCAGCACCTGGCCCCGCACCATGCGGGCGTAACCCGGTGCACTGCCCAGCCCGGTGGCGACGATCAGCGGGCCGATGCCGCTGCCGAAGATCGCCACGAACAGCAACGCCAGGATCAGGCTCGGGAACGCAAACAGCACTTCCAGCAACCAGCCCACGCCACGGTCTACCCGGGCGCCGCCCAGCCCGCCCAGCAGGCCGAGCACGATGGCGATGCTCATGGCAATCGCGGTGGCAGCAAGCCCGATGAACAGCGACTGGCGGGTGCCGTAGATCACCCGGGAAAAGATATCCCGCCCCGACTGATCGGTGCCGAACCAGTGGGCCCAGCTCGGCGGATGAAACGCCTCGCGGGGCACGATGGCCAGCGGGTCGCTGTAGGCGAACAACTGCGGCACCAGCGCCGCGGCAATCACCAGCAGCAGAAAGGTAATCGCCAACAGCGGGCCGGGCCGCAGCGTGCGGGTGGTGCGCTGAGTCCGCAGCGCGGGCAGCGGTGTTTCGAGGGTCAGGCCGCTCATGCCGCAATCTCCTGTTGGCGAGGATCGACCCACAGGTACAGGAGGTCGACCAGAATGTTGGCGAGCACGTAACCGGCAGCGACCACCAGGCTGATGCCGATGGTCAGCGGCAGGTCCTGTGCCTGCACCGCCTGGTACAGCTGACGGCCAAGGCCCTTGCGGGAAAAGATCACTTCAATCACCACCGCGCCACTGATCAGCGCGCCGATGGCCCAGCCCGACAGCGAAATCCCCGGCAACACGGCGTGGCGCAGCGCGTGTTTGAAGCGCACGTTGAAGTCACTCAGGCCACGGGTGCGGGCGGTCAGGATAAAGGGTTGGTCGAGGGTCAAATCCAGGGATTCACGGGTGACCTGGGCGATAAACCCCGCCAGCGGGATCGCCAGGGCGAACGACGGCAACACCAGGGTGCGCCAGCCATCGCTGCCGGCCGGCGGGAACAGCCGCAGGCCGAAGGCGAACACCCCCAGCAGCAGAATCCCCAGCCAGAAATGCGGCAGCGCGGCGGCCAGGGTTTCGGCGAGCGAGGCCAGGCTGGCTACCCAGCGGCGGCGCCCGGCGGTCAGCACCGTCAGCGCCAGCACCAGAACCCAGGCCAGGGCGAGAGAGGTCAGGGTCAGTTCCAGGGTCGGCCAGGATTGTTCGGCGAGGACGCGCGTCACCGGCAGGTGCTGGGAATAGGAAACCCCTAAATCACCCTGCACCAACCGCCCGAGGTAAAGCGCATATTGCACCGCGAGGGGCTTGTCCAGGCCATATTCGCGAGTGGCTTCGGCGATGGTTTCCGGGCTGGGGTTGCCGCTCGGCCCCCCGAGGATCGCCAACACCGGATCACCGGGCATCAGGCGCAGGGCAAAGAAGGTCAGCGTGGCCACCGCCCAGAGCACCAGCACTCCGCCGGCAAGGCGCCACAGCGCACGTTTGCCGAGCCGGGCCAGGCGCTCGCGCCGTGGGTTGGCAAGTGATGGACTGCTCATTTGTTCACCCATGCGTCATAGAGATAGGTCACCGCCAGCGACGGCTCCAGCCGCACGCCCTGGGTGGTCTTGTAGATACCCAGCCGCGTGCTTTGCGGGTAGGTGGTCAGTTGCAGGTACTGGCTGGAAGCGATTTTCTGCGCCTGGTAATACAGGGCCCGTCGCTGCTCGCTGTCCTGGGTGGTGAGGGCCTGCTGGATCAACGTGTCGAAGGCCGGGTCACTGAAACCGGCGGTGTTCTGGTGGTAGCCACCGACGCCCGCCGGGCGGATGAACTCACTGCCGAAGATGATCCGCAGCACGTCGGCGGTGTTGGTGTTCCAGTAGCCGAGGCGAATGTCGTAGTCCCAGTCGGCCTGGCGCTGGGTGGCCTGCACGTCACTCATCTGGTCGACGATCAGATCGAAGCCGGCCTGCCGGGTGGTGGCTTGTACCTGCTCCCACAGGGTGTATTCCGAGGGTGGCGTGCGGTTGCCCATCACCACGTGGACTTGCAGGCGCTTGCCGTCCTTGGTGCGGTAGCCCTCGCTGTCGCGTTGGGTCCAGCCGGCCTGGTCGAGCAACTGCGCGGCCCGGGCCGGGTCGTAATCCTGAGCGTGCTGGAACTCCGGGTTGTAGAAGCGTGTGGCCGGGCTCAACGGGCCGCCGGCGCGGGGGAACTCGTTGAAGTACACACTCTTCAGCGCGCCCTCGATGTCGGAACTGCGCACGAAGGCTTCGCGCACCCGCAGGTCATCGAACGGCGCACGGGTGATATTCAGTGTGCCGTTGGTGGGGTTACCGGGGCGCTGGGCGATCACCAGGGTCAGGTCCGGGTTACGCCGCGCGGCCTCGTGGGATTCGGGCGGCAACGCTTCGATCACGTCGACCTCGCCGGCCTGCAACGAAGCGAAGCGCACGGAAGGTTCCTGGATGAACTTCCAGACGATCCGGTCCAGCCACGCCGGGCCCTGGTGTTTGGCGGTGGGCGGGGCCCAGTTGTAGTCGGGGTTGCGTACCAGTTCGACCTGGCTTTGGCGGTCCCAGCGCACGACCTTGAACGGGCCGCTGCCCACCGGGCTTTCGCAGTTCACGTCGCGGGAGCGCAGCAGTGCCGTGGGGGATTCGATGCCGAGGAAGCCTTGGGCCAACACTTCCAGGAACGCTGCGTAAGGCGTGGCCAGGTGCACCACTGCGGTGTACTCGTCGAGCACGTCGGTGCTGCGGTATTGGCGGATGTAGCCGCCGGCGGTGCTGGACTGGGTCTTGGGGTTGGCCATGTGGTCGAGGTTGGCCTTGACGGCGGCGGCGTTGAACGGGGTGCCGTCGGTGAAGTGCACGTCGTTGCGCAGGTGGAAGGTGTAGGTCAGGCCGTCCGGGGACACTTCCCAGGTTTTGGCGAGCCAGGGGCCGATGCGGCCGTCGGTGTCCATTGAGACCAGGGAGTCCAGGTACTGCTGGGCGACGAAGACCTGGGGCATGTCGCCGGCCACGTGGGGGTCGAGGCAGGTGGGTTCGCGGTCGGTGGCGTAGACCAGGGTGCCGCCCTTTACCGGTTGGTCACTGCGTGTGGCGGTGGGGCCGCTTTGGCCGCAGCCCAGGAGCAGGCCGCAGAGTGTGGCGGTGCCGATAAGGAACAGCGGGCTGGATCGTCGCGGGTAAGGGGCGGGTTCTTGCATGATTGGTGAGGCCTGAAGTCCGGGGATTGGGTCATTGCACAAGGCATGCCGGGTTTTTTGGCCTGTAAACAGGGGGGATTGGGGGGCTGGGGGATTGCGGAAAACGACAATGTGTGTGGGAAGTGTTGGTCAGGCAACAGCTCGGCCTTGGTGGGAGTACATATCCGTTATTTAGGTAACGGCCGCTATGGGTTCCGCTCTTACAGCGGCTCACTTTTGAAAAGCGCAAAAGTAAGCAAAACGCTCTTGCCCCACCACTCGGCACCTCGCCTAGG
>NZ_JANUEW010000077.1:0-9086 GCF_024807515.1 Pseudomonas sp. BIGb0558 | reverse complement strand
ACGCCGAGCCACAGCGAGGCGCCGACAGGCGGGGCAGAGCGTTTTGGTTACTTTTGCGCTTTTCAAAAGTGACCCGCTGTAAGAGCGGAACCATAGGCCGCCGTTACCTAAATAACGGATATGTACACCGATCAACCCTTGGAAGCCTCACTGATAATCTGCCGAATCGCCCCGACAAACGCCTCAGCCGGCTGCCCGCCACTCACCGCATATTGATCATTAAACACAATGGTCGGCACAGAACTCACCCCACGCGACACCCACAACTGCTCCTGCTCACGAACCTCAGCCGCATATTCATCCGAAGCCAGAATCGCCTCAGCCCGCTGACGATCCAGCCCAACCCCTTCGGCAATCGTCGCTAAAGTCGCGTGATCAGACGGATTCTGCTGGTCAGTAAAGTACGCCTTGAACAGCGCCTCCTTGAGGTTGTACTGCAACCCCTCAAGCCCGGCCCAATGCAACAGGCGATGCGCATCAAACGTGTTGTAGATCCGGCTCTGCCCATCGGTACGAAACGCAAACCCCAACTCCGCCCCCATGTCACGAATCCGCGCCCGGTTAGCCTGGGATTGCTCCGCAGTGGAGCCGTATTTCTCAGTGATGTGCTCAGTAATGTTCTGACCTTCAGGCCCCATATTCGGGTTCAACTCAAAAGGCTGGAAATGAATCTCGGCCTGCACCTCCGGCCCCAACTGGTCCAGAGCCTCGGTCAAGCCGCGCAGGCCGATGATGCACCAGGGGCAGGACACGTCGCTGACGAAATCGATTTTCAGGGGAGTACTCATGACTAGGCCACCTCGCTGGCTTTAAACGCCGGAAAGGCACCACGATACACCCCGCCAAGCCCTTACAAAACCTTGGAAGGCGCCACTGGGTCGATCTGCGCCCAATGCGCCGCATCCTCGCGATGGGCTTGCAGGTACGGCAACACCGCCGCCAGCAACGGCGCCTTGAACGCCTCCTGGAAACGATGGGCCAGGCCCGGAATCAGCCGCAACTGGCTGCCCTGGATATGCGCCGCCAGGTGCACGCCGTGCATCACCGGCAACAGCGGGTCGGCAGTTCCATGCACCACCAGCGTTGGCACACGCAGTTGATTGAGCAACGGCACCCGGCTCGGCTCGGCAAGGATCGCCATGATCTGGCGCTTCACACCGTCGGGGTTGAACGCCCGGTCGTAGGACTGCGCCGCCTGTTGCAGCAGCACCTTGCGATCATCCTTCACGTAGGGGCTGCCCAGCGCCGCCAGCAGGTCGGCCTGTTGCTCCAGGGCCACTTCACGATTGGGCGCGCTGCGCCGTGACAACAGTTGCACCAGCGCTGCACTCGGTGCCGGCAGGCCTTCGGCGCCGGAGCTGGTCATGATCAGGGTCAGGCTTTCCACCCGTTGCGGCGCCATGGCCGCCAGGTGCTGGGCGATCATCCCGCCCATGCTCGCGCCCAGCACGTGGAATTGCTGGATGTGCAAACCATCCATCAGCCCCAATGCGTCGTCGGCCATATCCGTCAGGGTGTAGGGCGCCGCCACCGGCAGGCCGAGTTTGTAGCGCAGCACCTCGAAGGTCAGGTTGGCGCTGGCAGGCGCCTGGCGCCAGGTCGACAGGCCGACATCGCGGTTGTCATAACGAATCACCCGAAAGCCTTGCTGGCACAGGGCGACGACCACTTCGTCGGGCCAGTGAATCAACTGCCCGCCCAGGCCCATCACCAGCAGCAAGGCCGGGTCGGACTCACGGCCGATACTCTGGTAGGCGATGCTCACCTGGGCCAGGTCGACCGTTTGAGTCGGGACATTGACATCACATCGAGAAGCCGCAAAAGACGGCAGGCCGAATAATAAAGCGGCCATTAAAAACAAAACGCGCATGAAAAACACCGAAACGCAGAACCCCAGTAGAGCGCGAGTCTGATGAAGTTTGTTCAAGCGCGCTGCCACAGTTCAGTGACAGTTTGATGAATGTCGCCAGGCGGTCGCGGTATCCATCTAGCCCACGCCGCTCTGCCGTATCTCATTCAATAGCCCGATTCCCGAGCCGTATCGGGGCCTTGAGAGAGACAGACATGAGCGATACCCCCGACAACCTGCCGGATGTGAAGATCACCCCGTTTGATATCACGGCGCGAACGCTGGCCCGCCCGGTGGACGAAACCCTGCTGTGGGACGCCACTCGCCGGGGCCAGCAAAGCCAGCAGTTACTGCACACCCTCATCGCCCTGGCGCCTCGTGCGGCCACCGCCATCCGCGAGCTGTTGCGGCACGCCTGGAATCTGGACGGTGATCAGGTCGGCGTCATTTTCCCCCCCACCCAACAGCGCAGCACTCGCCAGTGCAGCCTGAGCCAGGCCTGCGGGTTTGTCCTGCAAAACCCGCAACTGTCCCCGGCGCAATTTCCAGCCTGCCGGATCAGCCGAATGCCTGCGCAACACCCGTTCGCATCGCTGTCGGCCATCGAGCTGTTTGAACGCTGCAAGGCGCTGGCACTCAAGCCCTTTATGCAACAACGCTGGGATGCCTATTGGCAGGCTCGCGCGCCCGGCAGCGGGGTCTCGCGCCATGAGCGCGCGGCCCAGTTGTATGGCCAGCACCTAGAAGCGGCGACCCATCACATCGAGGCCGTCGACGGCCTGACGCCGCCGCTGCTCAACGCTGTGCAAACCCTCATGGACCCTACAGCCCCCGTCGGCACGTTGATCGACGGGCGCCGGATCCACACCGAACAGGTGGCCCTCAAACACCCCGGCCAGGTGCCGATAGCATTACCGGGCGCCTGGATCATTACCCTCGACGGCGAGGACCCGGTTCCCCAGTTACTCTACCTGCCGGCCTGGCAGCCAGCGGTCCAACTGTTCCATCGACGCACTCACCTGGAGCGTTGGCTGATCGATAACCAGCAAGCCGTGTTCCAGGTCGACAGGGCCTTGCCACGCGCGATGATCGACTACATCGCCACCCGCCAACCATTGCAAACGGGCATCGCCCAACGCCTGTCCGACCTCGCCAACCACCAGTTCTTAAGCGTGCTGAGCCACCTCTCCCACCACCACGACATCAGCGAACACGCGATCCACACCCTGGACAATGCACTCGCGTTCGATGAGCAGCTCAGCCGCGTCCCATTGTTGGCCGCGCCTCCCGAGGTGAGCGAACAACCGCCTGATATGGACGCCCTCAAGACCACCGCGCAATTTGGCTGGCTGTACGCCGACATTCCTCCCGCCACGCGCCAGGCCATGATCGACCACCAGCACCAAGCCATCGAAACGCTGCTGGGTGAGGATTACCAGGGTGACCACCGCCACCCACCGCTGGTGCAATTGACGCAGCACCTGGAACAGCTCCACAACGCCCAATCGGCGGCCAGCGATGCTGCCGTGGCGCTGCTTGCGCGCCGGGTCTACGACACCGCCAGCCTGGACACCCACTACACGGCACTCTACCGCGCACGAAACGCCGGGCTGCGGGCCGAAGCCTTGCTCCAGCGCAGCCTTGGGCAACTCGGCGACGACGAACTGAACGGCCTCCTGGCCCTGCTGGAGGACCCGGAACTGGAGGACCGCACGGCAGATGTGGGCGCAGCCCGGCTGACGCTGGCGGTCAGGCGACACAATGGCAGCAGCACCCTGATTACCGAAAAGGTCCTCAAGGGCCCCGTGATGATCGCCCGCCGCGCAGCCCTGCGGGGGGCGGGCACCGATGCCGACAGCCTGTTGCTCTACTGGCCCGGACGGGGCGGTGCCCTGCAGCGTTTCGACTCGCGCCGGGCCCTGGAGCAGTACCTGTTCGGCATCCAGGCTGGCGACCCTCACCTGGCGCTGCGCCTGGACGAGGTGACCTCGGACCCGTTCGAGTACAGCCTGCAAAGCCAACAGACCGACTTCGAAGAACAGGCCGCGCGAATCCGCGCCGAACAGGCCGATGCACAATCACGGGACAGCGCGTTGCAAAGGCTGCGCCTGGAGGTCGCCGGCCAATTGTGCGTGCCCGAGCATCAAGCCCGCGATGCAGCGTTCGAGCAGATCATCGAGCAAAACAACAGCAGCCATCTGGCCGAGCATTTACCCCAGTGGCTACAGACCCTGAACGACCCACAGCGCACACTGTTCAAATACTTGGTGCAGGCCTACCTGCCCGCGGCGCAGCGCGCCCAGGCACTGCTCGAGCGCTCGCTGCCCCAGCGCGAGGCCTTCGCCCGGCAGCAAATAGAAGCCCGCCTGCGCCGGGATTTCTCACTCAAAAAGAACTTCACGGTCGTGCTCGACCTGCCTGACTCAGTCAGGGCCATTCGCGACATCATTCCCGGGGCCGCACCGGGAACGCCCGTCAGGATGCTCAACGTCCCCAGCGCGATACGCAGCAAGCTCTCCCTTGAAACCCTCGCACTGTCGAACATCGGCGATTCCATGGGCGCACGCCTGAGCTTTATGCGCCTGGAGGTCACGGCCGACGATCAGCGCGAGTACGACGCACTGAAAAACGGAATCACCGGCGCCTATCTGGCCCGAGTGGTTTCCGAGCTGGACCTGGCGCAACAGTATGAGATCCAGATTCTCCGGGCGTTCAACGGTAGCCCCGAGCAGTCCCGGTTCGATCGCGAATATCAGCGTGAATGCCTGATCGAACCACTGCGCCTCACCCTGCAACTGCACGCCACCCGCGCCCATCTGCAAGGCCATATCAATGACAACGAACTGCACACCCTGAAGGTGGCCATTGACGCCGATACCCCACAGGCCTGGGAGGTCGATCGCAAACAGATCGTCCTGCTCCCCGCCGGGCTCGCGGTGGGCGGCGCCGACACCAATCAACGCCCGACGGCCTTGGTCGGCGTCACCTTTATCCAGGAGAAAAACAGCGGTGTGACCCTGGTGTATCTGCCGGATGCCCCCGACCATCGCAACCTGCTCCGGGCCGACAGCCTCGACCAGGCACGTGCCCTGCTGTTTGCGCTGTGTGCCCAGGACAGCGGCGTGGACTACCTGGCAGGCCGTACCTTGAAAGGCGATGTGATTGCCCATGCCGCACGCATCCGGAAGGCCTATCAAAGCCGGTACGACGGGCTGATCGGCGTGGGCTCGCCCTGGCCGTCCACGACCTCACTGGCGGCGCACGAGCTTGACTCCCGGATGGCTCGGCTGATCGAGGCCCATCGCAACACCTCCCGCTCCAACTTCGACCTGGCCGTAGAGCGCTACGCCCTGCAAAACCGCATGCTGTTCCATTGGATCAAAGTCGCCCTCAATTGCCTGCCGTTCGTGGGCACGGCCATTTCCCTGTATGACGCACGCGCCAACCTGCACGCTGCCGTGAAAGCCTTCCTGCGGGGGGACATCGGGCAGGGTATCGATGACCTGGCCTCAGCGTTTGAGGCACTGTTATTCGCCACCATGGATGCTGCGCAGATAGCCGGCGCTTCGACACAGGTGGGCAAAGCCGCGCGTGGGTTGATGCGCCGGCACCAGCTGTCGAGGAGGCTGGACAAGGGCGCGTTCTGGCGCTCTGGCGGGCCCGCAAAAAAACCATCCCGGCGTTCGGACTTCGAGGGCTATGCCTATGACCAACCGCTGTCCCTCGAAGGCCTGCACGCACCGACGTCCGGAAAGTATCGCCAGGTCTATCGGCATGCACGTGGTGAGTTCATTGTCCGCCAGGGGCAGATCCTTGAGGTCACCTTTGACAGCACTTACGACACCTGGCGCCTGAAGGGCAACCGCAACCGCCTTTACAGACAACCGATCGCCCTGGATGAAGCCAGTGAGTGGCAATCCCACGGCATTCTTTATGGGCGCCTCGTCGCCGGCGGTTTGCCCGGTGGCAGCCGCCGCATCCCCCGACGCCGGGCCGGCGCACCGCCCGCCGCGGTGGAAGCACAACTGCCCCAGGAGATGACACGTACCCTGTCACGGCGTCAGATCCAGCTCAACGAAATCGCCGTCGCCCTGGACGACCTGCTCCGCCAGAGCAAAGCCAGCAATACCGAACTCAGCCGTTACACCGACGCCTGGTCAAGCCACACACCGGCAGAGCGCTTCCCCCTCAGTCAAGATATCGACGTACAGTTATTCGCCGATATCGAGCTGGCCAAGCAGACTTATCAACTGGCAGACAACGCGACCCAACTTCCGGGCGGCGGCCTGTTGGCCACCCTCAACCGTGACAAAAATACCGCGGCCCTGGTGATCACCGAACGAGCGTTGCAGCGCGCCCAGTTGGCCGGCCATCGATTGAGCCACCTCACCCGGCACCTCGACGACCTGAACAGGCAGATCAATCGCGACCACCCCGGCACCGAACATTCGAGGCTGGCCCGTGAGATCACCGAAAGCCGGGGCAAGATTCTTGCCGAGTACACCATCATCGAAGCCAGCATCAATGACATACGCCTCTGGCGCCCGCGTGTCGCGCCCACCCCCCTGCCCGCCGGTTCGGTGGAGGCGGCGAACGTCATCATGGAAAACTTCTCCGAACTGCGCTTGCTGATCACCCGCACCAGCCTGCATCTGCAAAGCGCCAGGTACCTGGATGTGCCCCATACCCTCAGTTGGTTTTACCTGTACGAACAGGTAGGCGAGCTGCATGTAAAACTCAACAATACCTTGGTCACCCATATGGAACTGCCTCGACGCGGTATCAGTCGCGTCGAGCGTAACCGCGTCCTGAATTATTGCAGCGCGACTTACGAGGAAGCCCGTCAAAGCTTCAACAGCTGGAGCATCAATTACCCCGAGCTTTTTGATCCACACCAGGTGCAACCGCTGCGGGACAATCTCGAAACCCTCAGTGCCCGGGCACTCAAGGCCCGGCGCAAGACCAGCACGGAACAGGCCGCCGACCGGCCCCACAAGACGTTCAACAGCGAAGGCGACGAACTGTTGGTGGGCACTGAAGAGGTACGCCCAGACGTGTCGCAACGGCGCTACATTCGCCTCGTCGGTGAGGGGCGCAGGGAAACCTGGGATCAGGTCGGGCAAAGCCAGAAATACCGCCGGGTCGATGCCCCCGGCCCGTCCAGGCCGGCGCCCCCCGCTGCGCCCGCCAATGTGGCCGTGGTCCTGGAGGAAGCCCGGGGCCGGCTCGGCGACCTGCCGGCGTATGAAGCCAAGGTCCATAGCTACAGGAACATGGAACCGGTCAACCTGGAACACATGATGGCCAGCGAAGCGGACGGCCTGGTACAGCGTGCCAGGCATCTGGAAAACCTGGGTTCCCGGGACCCGCTCATCGCGAAACTGCGCGAGCAAGCCATGGGATTGCAAACCCGTGGCCGGGACCTGCGCACCGAACGGTCCCTCACCAGCCAGCAACCCACCGAAGGCTATCTGGACGACCTCAAGACCGTAGGCAAAATAGACATCCAGAAGCTGGGAAGCCGTGAGTCCCGGCCCAACCGCCTGGACGGTGGCGCAGATTTCCTGCAGGAATATGTGATCAACGACCTGACAAAAAATCCTCCCGTCCCTTTGTGGTACGCACACTTTCACTATGATGCCCGGGCATCGGCCTTTGACAGTTTTATCAAGGCGCACCTGAAGCTCGGCCGCCAGCGCAAGAAGGGCCTGCAATGGCAGTTGTCACAGCAGGAACAGGGAGCGCTGTGGAGCAACCTCAGGATCTGGCGCGGCGATATCGGCAAAGCCTTTGCGGTGAAGCATTTCGAAGCGCTCTAAACGACACAGGAATACCACTTAACGCGCTGCGTACTCGGGTGTACTGGCCGCCAAAGAGGAGCACCCCGCTCCTCTTTGGCGAGGAACACTCACCATGACCGATGGACACCAGACACCCCGGGCCTGGTCACGCGCCTGCTCAGGGAGCAATTGGACCTGGAATGGCAAAAACAACAGGCCACCCATACACCGATCTGGCGCGGCGATATCAGCCGGTCGCTGTTCCTCAAACACTTCTCCCAGCTCTGAACCAACGGACATCACGCCACCGATCCTGGCGGCGTGATCGCCTCAGCACGGTCGACAGCCAGGGCAACATGAGACAAACTCACCCGATCCGAATTTGTCACAAGTTATGCTCATGGAGACCCCGTGCTCGAAATCCGTCATCTCAAGACCCTGCACGCCCTGCGCGAAGCCGACAGCCTGGTGGAAGCCGCCGAGCGCCTGCACCTGACCCAATCCGCGCTCTCGCACCAGTTCAAGGAGCTTGAGGAAAGGCTCGGCATGCAGCTGTTCGTACGCAAGACCAAGCCGCTGCGCTTCACCAGCGCCGGCCTGCGCCTGCTGCAACTGGCGGACGCCACCCTGCCGCTGCTGCGCGGCGCCGAACGTGACATCGCACGCCTGGCGGGCGGCACCGCCGGGCGCTTGCACATGGCTATCGAGTGCCACAGTTGCTTCCAGTGGCTGATGCCCACCATCGACCAGTTCCGCGATGCGTGGCCGGAAGTCGAGCTGGACCTGGCCTCCGGTTTCGCCTTCGCGCCCTTGCCGGCCCTGGCCCGGGGCGACCTGGACCTGGTGGTGACCTCCGACCCGCTGGAGCTGCCGGGCA
Source organism: Pseudomonas sp. BIGb0558 (assembly GCF_024807515.1). NCBI lineage: Bacteria > Pseudomonadati > Pseudomonadota > Gammaproteobacteria > Pseudomonadales > Pseudomonadaceae > Pseudomonas > Pseudomonas sp. BIGb0558. The sequence goes on along the minus strand of NZ_JANUEW010000077.1, from coordinate 580 downwards.
TCACCTATGTGCCGCTGTTCACCTACGAGGCCATGCTGGCCGTAGCCAACCAGCACCCGCTGGCGAACAAGCCGTACATCGTGCCCGAAGACCTGATCAGCGAAACCCTGATCACCTACCCGGTGGAGCGGGATCGCCTGGACATCTTCACCCGCTTCCTGGAACCCGCCGACGTTGAGCCGGCCCAGGTGCGCACCTCGGAACTGACGGTGATGATGATGCAGTTGGTGGCCAGCGGTCGCGGCGTGTGCGGCATGCCTCATTGGGCGCTGCATGAATACAGCTCACGGGGTTACGTGAAGGCCAAGCGGCTGGGGGAGAAAGGCCTGTTTGCCACGCTGTACGCCGGCATCCGCGCCGACATGCTGGACGCGCCGTACATGCGCGACTTTTTGCTGACGGCCAAGGACACCTCGTTTTCGACCCTGGATGGGGTCAGCGCCGTACGCTGATGAACAGCGGGTACCTGTGGCGAGGGAGCTTGCTGTGGCGAGGGAGCTTGCTCCCGCTGGGGCGCGAAGCGGCCCCGAGATTTTTGGGTCTGCTGCGCAGCCCAGCGGGAGCAAGCTCCCTCGCCACA
>NZ_JANUEW010000076.1:0-9200 GCF_024807515.1 Pseudomonas sp. BIGb0558 | reverse complement strand
GTGAGGGAACACCGAGCCTAGGCGAGGTGCCGACAGGCGGGGCAGAGCCCTTTGCTTACTTTGGGGCTTTTCCAAAGTGAGTCGCTGTAAGAGCGGAACCATAAGCGGCCGTTACCGAAGTAACGGATATGCTCCCAGCCCCAGAAGATGCCACCTCCCACCCCCCACCCAACGCCGTATACAAATTCACCTCCGCCACCAACTGCGCCAACCGATCAACAATCAACGCCTGCTGCGAATTGAACAACGACCGCTGCGCATCCAAAAACACCAGATTACTGTCCACCCCACTGCGATACCGATGCTGCGCCAGGTCGTAATACTTCTGGTTGGCCCGAACAAAATCCCGCTGCGCCGCCAACTGATCGTTATACGTCTGCCGCGCCGCCAACCCATTGGAGACCTCCTGAAACGCGGTCTGAATCGATTTCTCATACTGCGCGACATAGATGTTCTTCTGAATCTTCGCGTAATCCAGACTGGCCCGCAGACTGCCCGCATTGAAGATCGGCAGATTGATCTGCGGCTGGAACACCCAGCTCCCCGAACCACCCTGGAACAATCCCGAGAGGTCCTTGCTGCTGGTCCCCGCATTGGCCGTCAGCGTAACCGAAGGAAAAAACGCCGCCCGCGCCGCGCCAATATTCGCGTTGGCCGCCTGGAGCTGATACTCCGCCTGGACAATATCCGGCCGCCGCTGCAGCAGGTCCGACGGCAACCCGGCCGGCACCCGGGCCACCAGGTCGGCGGACAGCGGCTGTGCCGGCAGCGAATCCGGCACCGGCCCGCCCACCAGCAATGCCAGGTTGTTGAGGTCCTGGGCAACCTGGCGCTGGTAGCGGGCGATGCTGGCGCGGGTGCTTTCAACGCTGGTCTGGGCCTGGATCACATCGATCGACGTCGCCTTGCCCGCCGTTTTGCTACGGGAGGTCAGGCGCAGGCTGTGCTCGTCCGACGTCAGCGTCTGCTGGGCCAGGGCCAGCAGTTCCTGGTCGGCGCGCCAGGTCAGGTAGGCGTTCGCGACGTTGGCCACCAGGCTCAGTTGCGCACTGCGCCGGGCCTCTTCAGTGGCCAGGTACTGCAGCATCGCCTGTTCACTGAGGCTGCGCACACGGCCGAAAAAATCCAGCTCGTAGGCACTCACGCCCAACGTCGCTGAATAAGTAGAGGTGATCGCAGATTTGCCGGTGCCAGTGGCGCGGCGCGGGACTTTCTGGCGGTTTTCGGCAGCCGTGGCCGACACCGCCGGGAACAGGTCCGCGCGCTGGATGCGGTATTGCGCCTGGAACGCTTCCACGTTCAGCGCCGCCACCCGCAGGTCGCGGTTATTCTCCAGCGCCTGGCCAATCAACTGCCGCATCACCGGGTCACGGAACAACTGCTGCCAGTCAGGCCCTGTAGCCGATGGACCGACAATCCCGCCGTTATACAGCGGGTATTGCGCCGGCGTCGGCGCCTCGGGCCGCTGATAATCCGGGATCAGCGAACACCCGCCAAGCACACACACCACACCGAGCATCAGTTTTTTCATTACGCGCCAACCATCCATTTGGCCAGGCCATGGCGGCCACTGACCCCCAGTTTGGCCGCCGCACGCTTGAGGTAAGTCTCGATGGAGCTGTTTTTCACGCTGAGTTTCTCGGCCATCTGCGGCACGGTGCCGCCGGTCAACAACCCCAGGCAAACCTCCTGCTCCCGCGCCGACAGGGTGATGTCACTGAGTGACAGGCGTTTGTAGAATTCGCGCTGCAATTGCGACTGCTCCAGCGGGGTTTTAGAGGGCTCGGGCGCTACCAGCGGCACCTGGCGATTGATCTGCGCGTGGCGCTCCATCAACGGCAGCAGTGTTTCCGAGAGGCTTTTGAGAAACGACAGTTCGGCCAGGGAAAAGGCCCGCTGGGTGTGGGGCCGATAGAACGAAATCACGCACCGCCGGTTGGCCTGGCGCGACACCAGGTTGCACTGGTGGGAGGTGCCGCGGGCGTGGGTGCTGTTGGCCTTGGCATTCATCTGGATCAACAGCGGGTCGTTCATGCCGAGCATTTTTTTCAGCAGCGGGTGATCGTCGCGGTGATGCAGGGTGCGCGGTGGCGGCAGGTCCTGCTTCAACCCGTCACTGCCGAGCAGCTTGATATCGAGCACACTGGCCTGGTGCTCGTCGAGGGTCCATTCACTGAGGTCCACCAGGTGCACCGGTACCAGTTTGTTCACCAGCTGCAGCATGTTTGCGGCAAAGGGGTCGGTGCCTGCGCTGGAAATCAATTCCCCCAATTCGAAATAAAACTGCGGACTTTCCATATTCCGAATACTGCTGGTCAGACTCATAGCCATCTCATCCTTGATGTCGAAAACCGTCAACGGTTGCCCCTTCGTGTGCAGGCCTCCCGTTCTCCTTGAACCTGGGTCGGTGCTCGAGGCTTTATTTAGCCACGGGGAATTGTCCTACGTATGTAGCGGAAACGAGGGACACAACCTGCCATAAAAATCGCGCCATTATTTCGTCATTTCTGACAGTTAAATAATGCGTGGATGCGCCGTTCGTGGATTTTAGAGTTTGTTAACTAATTGAAATTAAATGTTTTTATTGGCTTTTTTGAAAAAAGTATGGCGATCCGGCATCGGCCAGATATAGCCAATCTCCTACATTCATTTAATCGTTTCAGCACTGAACCATCAGCCAACCTCGGCGCGGTACCCGGCTGTCCGGGTTTCGGGTGACATACGCGCCTTGGGGGGCGGTGCTTAAATCCCGTCGATTTCGCCTCAATGGGGCGTTGTGCGCCTTATCGACACCTCACATGAGAAGGATCTTATGAAGTTTTTTCCCCTGACCGCCGCCCAGCGGGATATCTGGCTGGACCAACTGCGCCTCGGCGACTCGCCGCTGTACAACATCGGCGGCTATGTCGACCTCGCCGGCCCGGTGAACCCCGCATTGATCCAGCGCGCTATCGAGCAACTGGTGGCCAAGCACGACGGGTTGCGCACGGTGTTGCAGGTGGCGGAAGACGGCTTGCCCCGGCAGGGTTTTGCCGAGGTGATGGCGGTATCGGTGCCGCAGCATGACTACTCCCGTCTGCCCGATCCCGAGGCTGCCGCCCAGGCCTTGCTGCAGGACGAAATGGCCCGCGCCTACCGGCTGGTCGAGGAACCGTTGTTCCGGTTCTTCCTGGTCAAGCTCGACGACCTGCATTACCGCCTCGGCACTCAGGCCCACCACCTGATTCTCGACGGCTGGGGCTTCGGCCAGATGCTGCAATCCCTGGCCGGCCTCTACAGCGCCCTGGAGCAGGGCCGGCAACCGGAGCTGTCGGCACCGTCCTATATCGACTTCATCGACAGCGACGAACGCTATCGTGAGTCGGCCCGTTTCGCCCGGGACCGCAGCTACTGGCTGGATAAATACCGGGTGTTGCCCGAGCCGCTGCTGACCCCCCGTTACCAGGCCCGGGACCAGGCGCCGAGCAACACCCTGGTGGCGCCATTTCCGGCGGCGCTGCTCAACCGCATGGCCCGTGTAGCGAGTCGTTACCAGGCGTCGGCGTTCCATGTGTTGTTGGCTGCGATGTATGTGTATTTCAGCCGCACCGGCCAGCGCCAGGAGTGGGTGGTGGGGCTGCCGATTCTCAACCGTTCCAATGCGCGCTTTCGTTCGACCCTGGGGCTGTTCACCCAGGTCAGCGCCGTGCGTTTGCAGTTCAGCGAAGACGGGTCTTTCAGCGCGTTGGTACGCGGTGTACGGGACCAGCTCAAGCAGGATTTCCGCCACCAGCGCTTCCCGCTGAGCGAGATGAATCGCGAACTGGGCCTGCTGCGTGCCGACCGTGGCCAGCTGTTCGACCTGTCGGTGTCCTATGAACAGGACGACCATGAGTTTCGCTACGGCCAGGCATCGGCCCGGGCGATCAAGGTCTCTAACCACCACGAGCCCTTGCCCCTGGCGATTCACCTGCGCAGCAACCGCTACCACGACACGGCGTGCCTGCACTGCGTCTACAACGAGGCGTATTTCCAGGCGCATGAGGTGCAGGCCCTGGCCGAGCGCCTGGTGTATCTGCTGGAGCAGGGGCTGAAAGATACAGAACGGACGCTGGCGGATTTCTCCCTGGTGACGCCTGAAGAAACCGCACAGCTGCAACGCTGGAACGCCACCGCCCAAGCGTATCCAGCGGCGCAAACCCTGCATGGACGTATCGAGACCCAGGCCGCGCTGGCGCCGCATGCAGTCGCTGCGGTGTATCAGGGCCAGCGGCTGACGTATGCCGAGTTGAATCAACGGGCCAATGCCCTGGCGCATCAACTGCTGGTGCTGGGAGTCAAGCCTGACGACCGTGTGGCAATTGTCGCCCGACGCGGCCTGGAAACGCTGGTGGGGTTGCTGGGGATTCTCAAGTCCGGCGCCTGCTATGTGCCGGTGGACCCGGCCCATCCCGCCGAGCGCCTGAATTACCTGCTCCATGACAGCGCACCCGTAGCGGTGCTGACCCAGACGGACTTGCTCGAACGCTTGCCGGTACTGAGCGTGCCGGTGATCAACCTGGACCAGGCCACCGCACACTTGGCGAGCAACCCTCAGGTTGCAATGACCCCCGCCAATCTCGCCTACGTGATCTACACGTCGGGCTCCACCGGCCTGCCCAAAGGCGTGATGGTGGAACACCACACCGTGGCCAACCTGGTGGACTGGCACTGCCAGGCCTTCGACCTGCACGCGGGCAGCCACACAGCCAGCGTGGCCGGTTTCGGCTTTGATGCGATGGCCTGGGAAGTCTGGCCGGCCTTGTGCGTGGGCGCGACCTTGCACCTGCCGCCGGCTCACGACGGCGCGGAAGACATCGACGCGCTGCTGGACTGGTGGCGCGCGCAACCGCTGGACGTGTGCTTCCTGCCCACACCGGTGGCCGAGTATGCGTTCAGCCAGAACATCGAACACCCGACCCTGCGCACCTTGCTGATCGGTGGCGATCGCCTGCGCCAGTTCAACCAGGCCCGCCGTTTTGCGGTGATCAACAACTACGGCCCGACTGAAGCCACCGTCGTTGCCACCTCGGGCCTCGTTGAGGTCGGGCAGCCGCTGCACATCGGCAAGCCTGTCGCCAATGCCACGGTCTACCTGCTGGATGAGCAGCAGCGACCGGTGCCTATCGGCATTGCTGGCGAGTTGTACGTCGGCGGCGCAGGCGTGGCGCGGGGCTACTTGAACCGCCCGGAAATGAGCGCTGAACGCTTCCTCGATGACCCGTTCAACCCGGGCCGGATGTACCGCACCGGCGACCTGGCGCGCTGGCTGCCGGACGGCAATCTCGAATACCTGGGGCGCAACGATGACCAGGTAAAAATCCGTGGCATGCGTATCGAACTGGGTGAAATCGAATCCGCCCTGGCCGCGTGTGAAGGCGTCACTGAAGCCGTGGTGCAGGTGCGGGACGGTCAACTGCTGGCCTGGTTCACCGAACACGCCCCGGTGCAGATCGACCAGCTTCGCGCCGACCTGCAAGCGCGCTTGCCGGATTACATGGTGCCGCAGGCGTTCGTAAAACTCGATGCATTGCCCCTGACCGCCAACGGCAAGCTCGACCGCAAGGCCTTGCCGGCGCCTGGCAGCGATGCGTTTGTCAGCCGAATCTACGAAGCCCCCCAAGGCCCCACGGAGATCATCCTGGCGCAGCTCTGGAGCGAGCTGCTGCACGTCGGGCAGGTAGGGCGGCATGATCATTTCTTCGAGCTGGGCGGCCATTCGTTGTTGGCCGTTCAACTGGTACAGCGCATGCGCCAGGCCGGATTGCAGGCCGATGTGCAGGTACTGTTTGGCCAGCCGACATTGGCCGCGTTGGCGGCTGCGGTCGGCGAAGGCCGCGAGCCTGATGTGCCGGCCAACCTTGTTCCTTTGGGCTGCACCTCCATTACGCCAGGCCTGTTGGTGCTGGCCGAACTGGATCAGCCAAGCATTGAGCGCATCAATGCCGCCATTCCCGGTGGCGCCGCCAATGTGCAGGAAATCTATCCGCTGGCGCCGTTGCAGGAAGGCCTGCTCTATCACCACATCACTGACGAGCGCGATCCGTACCAGCAACACGCGATGTTCAGCTTCGCCCGCCGTGACCAACTGGACGCCTTCGCCCAGGCGCTGCAACAGGTGATCGACCGTCACGACATCCTGCGCACCAGCCTGGCATGGGATGCCCTTGAACAACCGATGCAGGTGGTATGGCGCGAGGCGCGGCTGGACGTGGAAGCGGTAAGCGTTGCAGGTGACTCAACCGTCGAGCAACTGCGCGAGCGCCAGCGCCCGCTGGATTTGCGCAAGGCGCCGCTGATGGCCCTGGATTACGCCGAAGACCCGCTGAACCGACGTTGGGTGGGCATGCTGCGTTTCCATCACCTGGTCAACGACGCCACATCGACCCAAGTGCTGATGGCGGAAATCCGCGCCCATCTTCAAGGCGAGCAACAGCAACTGCCGGCACCGGTGCCCTACCGCAACGTGGTCGCCCAGACTCGTTCGCCGGCACGCCAGGCCGGGCATGAAGCGTTCTTCCGCGAGCGGCTGGCAGATGTCGACGAGCCGACCCTGGCCTTCGGTTTGCAGGAGCGCCAGGCGGATCGCCGCGAGACTGAGGAAGCCGATGTACTGCTTCCCGACGCCCTTGGCCAGTTGCTGCGTGAGCAGGCGCGAAGCCTGGGCGTCAGTGCGGCGAGCCTGTTTCATCTGGCGTGGGCCCAGGTGCTGGGGCGCGTCTCGGGCCGTGATGATGTGGTGTTCGGTACGGTTCTGCTGGGACGTTTGCAGGCCGGCGAGGGCGCGGACCGGGCCTTGGGCATGTTCATCAACACCTTGCCGCTGCGGGTGCGCCTGGCCGGGTTGACAGTGCGCGAGGCGATCAAGGAGACCCAGCAGCAACTCAGCGCCTTGCTCGCCCATGAGCAGGCCTCGCTGGCGTTGGCCCAGCGTTGCAGCGGCGTCACGCCGCTGTTCAACAGCCTGCTGAATTACCGGCATGCCTCGGCCGAGGAGCTTCAGGAACTGCTGCCCGGCATCGAATTGTTGAGCAGTGAAGACATCCTCAGCTACCCGCTGATGCTGACGGTGGATGACCTGGCCAGCGGTTTCCGGCTCAAGGCCAAGGCCCCACGCAAGATCGGCGCCCAGCGATTGCTGGATTACCTCGGCACCGTGCTGACGGGGTTGGTGGAGACGCCAGAAGCCCCGCTGTTCGAGGTGCAGGTGCTGCCTGCGACCGAACTGCAACAGCAACTGGTGGCCTTCAACGCCAGTGAAACCGATTACCCCGTGGAGCTGACCGTCCACGCCCTGTTCGAAGCCCATGCCCGGCACACCCCTCACGCGGTGGCGGTGCAGGCCGGGGAGCAACAGTTGACCTATCGCCAGCTCAACGAACGCGCCAATCGCCTGGCCTATCACCTGCGCGAACGCGGGGTGCAGCCGGACTCGCGGGTGGCGCTGTGTGTCGAGCGCGGGTTGGACCTGGTGGTGGGCTTGCTGGCCATTCTCAAGGCCGGCGGCGCCTATGTGCCCCTGGACCCGGGCTATCCCCGTGAGCGTCTGGCCTACATGCTGCAAGACAGCGCCCCGGTGGCGTTGCTGGTACATGGCGCGACCCGCGACCTGCCGGGGCCGGTGTCGATACCGGTGATCGACTTCGATCATTGCGCCTGGCACCAGGCACCTGAAGGCAATCCGCTGGTGCCGGGGTTGAGCGTCGGCAACCTGGCCTACGTGATGTACACCTCCGGCTCCACCGGCACGCCCAAGGGCGTGATGATCGAGCATCGCGGCCTGGGCAACCTGATGCACTGGGGCTCGCAACTGTGCCCGAATGCCGAGGGCGGCGCGTTGTTGCAGCGGGCGCCGTTCAGTTTTGACGGCTCGGTGTGGGAGCTGTTCTGGCCGCTGACCAATGGCATGCGCTTGGTGCTTGCGCGGCCCGATGGCCACCGTGAACCGGCGTACCTGGCGCAGGTGATTCGTGAGCAACAGATCAGCGTGATCAAGTTTGTGCCGGCGATGCTGCAGCAGTTTCTGGAGCTGGAGGAGTCTGCGCAGTGCACCAGCCTTACTGACGTTTTATGTGGCGGCGGCGAGTTGACCGAGGCTCTGGCCCGTGGGGTTCAGGCGCGGTTGCCCAGGGTGCGCTTGCATAACGTCTACGGGCCTACCGAGGCTACGGTGGACAGCAGCGCCTGGACCCTGGAGCCGGGTGCGCCGGTGCCTGCGGTGCAGTTGCCGATTGGGCGGGCTATCAGTAATACCCGGCTGTATGTGTTGGATGAGCATGATCGGCCGGTGCCGCTGGGGTGCAGTGGGCAGTTGCATATCGGCGGGATGGGTGTGGCTCGCGGGTATTTGGGGTTGGCGCAGATGACGGCGGAGCGGTTTATCGACAGCCCGTTTGTGGCGGGGGATCGGTTGTATCGCACGGGGGATCTGGTGCGTTATCTACCGGACGGGAATCTGGAGTTTCTGGGGCGCAATGACTTTCAGGTGAAGCTGCGTGGGGTGCGGCTGGAGCTGGGGGAGGTTGAGGCGCGGTTGGCGGCGCATCCCGGGTTGCTGGAGGTGGCGGTGTTGATTCGGGATGAGCGGTTGGTGGCGTATTTCACGGTGCGTGATGGGGTGCCGGGGCTTGAGGCGTTGCGTAGCTTCATGGTGGAGGGGTTGCCGGAGTACATGGTGCCTTCGGCGTTTGTGCGCATGGAGGCGTGGCCGCTTAATCCGGCGGGGAAGCTGGACCGCAAGGGGTTGCCGGAGCCTGGGGTGGAGGCGGTGTTGAGCCGGGATTATGAGCCGCCTTTGGGGGAGGTGGAGACGGTGATTGCGGGGGTTTGGGCTGAGGTGCTGAAGTTGGATCGGGTGGGGCGCCGGGATCATTTCTTTGAGCTGGGGGGGCATTCGTTGTTGGCCGTGGGGGTGGTGGCGCGGATGCGCAAGGCGGGGTTGGAGGTGGATGCCCGGTCGTTGTTCAGTCAGCCGACGGTGGTGGGGTTGGCGGGGGTTGTGGGGAGGAGGGTGGAGCGGGTGGAGGTGGTGCCTGCTTTGGGGATTCCGCAGTTGGGGCGGAGGCGCAGGATTTGAGGGTTGGTGTGGTGTACATATCCATTCCTGCGGTAACGGCTGCTATTGGTTCCGCTCTTACAGCGGGTCACTTTTGAAAAGCGCAAAAGTAACCAAAACGCTCTGC
>NZ_JANUEW010000075.1:0-9222 GCF_024807515.1 Pseudomonas sp. BIGb0558 | reverse complement strand
GCGAGGTGCCGACAGGCGGGGCAGAGCGTTTTGGTTACTTTGCCGCTTTTGCAAAGTGACTCGCTGTAAGAGCGAAACCATAAGCCGCCGTTACCCAAATAACGGATATGCACCCGGTCAAACCAACCCACACCGCTCAAAAAACCGCTCCCGCCCCAGGATCATCAACGCCGCCCGCTTGTGGGGAAAATCAAACTCCTTCTCACAGTGAAAACACTGGTTCTGCATATACCCAATCATCTTCCCGTTATCCGCCCGAGGCTCCGCCACCACCCGCTGAGTACGCGGATCATCCAGAAACAGGTAATGCACCAACGCCGACAGCCAACTCGCAACCTTGTGCGGCCCCCGGTGATGCTCTTCACCCACCAGCATATGAACCCCGCGATCGTAATCCGCCGCATCATAGAACGGCGCAATCCGATCCTCCTTCGCCCAATACGCCTCGAAATACGCAAACGGCTCATCATCAAAACAGCCGATCAACGTCAACGCATGAGGATCCGCATCCAGCTTGTCCAGATACTCCCGATGCTGCTCCAGACTGCCACTCTCCTGCCAGAAATTCGCCACCCGCGTACTGTTCTGCCACCGATTGAAACGCGCCAGATCGACGTCAATCTCCACCGTTCGCAGCGAAATCCACGCCCCCAACCGCGCATCAAACCGCCGATAAACCTCACCCCGCGGCTTCGGCGCACGGGCCGGATGCCGCTTGCCACCACTGATGATCATCTGCTGCGGATAAGTCCCCGTAAGTGACTGCCCCAACCACGGCTGCGGCAGCTGCCAGAACAACGTGCGCTCGCAATGAAACTGCCCGGCCACCTCGGTCGCCACCAGCAGCCCACTGCGCAGGGCATCATCCGGCGCATGCTCAAGGCGCCAAACCAATCGCTGGCGCCCCGGTTCCTTGGCAAACAGCCAGTAACAAGCCGCCCACAGAGCACGGGCAGCCGGCACGCTGCCGGGCTCCTGCAAGTGCACCTGCAGCTCATCGCCCCGCTCAAGGCGCAGGCGAATCAACGGCTGCCCTTCAAGGGTAAGGCTCAGGCGGCTGTCAGTTTCATCAGCATTCAGGGCAGGCCCCGCCGGCAAGGGCAGGACAAACAGGTCATTCAGATTGGACATGGGATGGGCTCACGAATCGTCGACAGTTCAACAAGTGACGTGAGCCAAGGGCAAAAATTTAGACGATCAGGGCACCGGCAACACATCGATGCGGTAAGGCTCGAAGATCTTCAGCAACTGGCCGTTGTCACGCAGTTGCTTGAGCAGCCCGGCAAACGCCGGCCCGGTGATCGGTGCCTTGGGCCGCAGCAACGCGTAGTGATGGTAGATCTGGTCGATCCGCTCCGACACCAGGAACTGCCCCGCCGTATCGGCGTTGCGCACCAGGAAGTCGCTGAGGTAGGAGCGTGTCACCAGGGCAATGTCGGCCCGGCCCCGGGCGACCATCAGCAGGTTGCTGTCGTGGGAATAGGTCAACGTGGCGTTGAAGTGCTCCGCCATGTACTTGGGGTCGGGGTTGAAGTTGGCGAACGCATAGTGATAACCGCTGAACACCGCCAGGCGCTTGCCGGCCAAGTCAGCGAAATAGGATTGGTCGCGACCCGGCTCCTGCTGGGCCACGAATATTTCCGCATCCTCCAGACCCATGTCGACATCCGTATGGGGAATGTCCTGCCAGCCCCAGTTCGGGTTTTCGAAGATCGCCATGTCGACCCGGCCCTGCTGGAAGTCGCGAAAACGCCGGGGAATCGAGGTGGGCACCAGCACAAACTGGTAATCGGTTTGCAGGGCGTTCAAGGCTTCCACCAGTTGCGGCAGCAACCCGGTGTCGGCGCCCTGCTCCGGGCGCACGGTGTACGGCGGAAAATGCGCAGCACCGACCCTCACCAATTGGGCGGCCGAAGCCGGCATCAGCCACAGTGCGCCAAGCGCCAATATTGAGAGTCCTGCAGCCAATCGCCAAGGCGAACACATCAAGGCACACACCGTCGAAAACTTTGATCCCGCTAAGCTAGGCGTTTTTGTCTATCGAGACAACTTTCTGCCCCACAATTAATAGCTTGCGTGAACCGGCTAGTCAGCTTTCAACACCATCAGCAAGGCTTCGTCGGCCAGTTGCTCCAGGGTCATGCTGCCCTGGGCACGAAACCAGGTGGTGGTCCAGGACAAGGCGCCGGTGAGGAAGCGTCGGGTGATAAACACATCGCCCCTGATATAACCGGCCTCCTTCGCCTCCCCCAGCACCTGCAACCAGATGTCTTCGTAGATATCGCGCAAGGCCAGCACCTGGGCCTGGCCCTCGGCCGACAGTGAGCGCCATTCATACACCAGCACCGCCATGGCCTCGCCGCTGCCGCCCATGATCGACTGCAATTCGCAGCGAATCAGCGCCAGCACGCGCTCACGCACGTTGTTTGCCTCGGCCAGGGAAGCGCGCATCAACGCGGTGTTGTAGTGGATGGTTTCCTCCATCACCGCCCGCAGGATTTCGTCCTTGCTCTTGAAGTGATGAAAGATACTACCGGACTGGATTCCGACCGCGCCGGCCAGGTCGCGCACCGTAGTGCGCTCAAAACCCTTGTTGCGAAACAGGTGCGCCGCGGTTTGCAGCAGCTTGCCACGGGCGCTGTCGGGGTCGGTCAATTGGCCGGCGTCGACCATGGTGCGCATCACCCGCAGGGCTTTTTGCTCATCCATGCTGCTCTCCTTAACTTCTGGTTACGTCTTGGGCGGCAATTTAGGCCGTGGCAGCCAACCAAGCAAGCGCTTGGGGCAAAGTTGTGACCAGAGTTTACAAACCAAGCGCTTGCTTGGTAGTCTCAGTCCAGCCATTCAGAGAAGGACTTCTCATGAACAAGACGGTACGCATCGGCTGCGCCAGCGCCTTCTGGGGCGACACCTGCACCGCCGCTGCGCAGTTGGTGCACGGCGGCGCGCTGGATTACCTGGTGTTCGACTACCTGGCGGAAGTCACGATGTCGATCCTGGCCGGAGCACGGATGAAAGATCCCCAGGCCGGCTACGCCACGGATTTCGTCGAGGTGCTGACGCCGCTGCTGGCGGATATCCAGCGCCAGGGCATCCGTGTGATCAGCAATGCCGGCGGGATCAACCCCCAGGCCTGCGCCGCCGCGTTGCAGGCGGCCTGCGACCAGGCGCAGATTCCGTTGAAGATCGCCGTGCTGCTGGGGGATGACCTGCAACCGCAGTTCAAGCAACTGCATGGCATCACCGACATGTTCAGCGGCGCGCCTTTGCCGGCGATGTGCGTGTCCACCAACGCCTACCTTGGCGCACCCGGCATCGTGCAGGCGTTGAAACTGGGTGCCGATATCGTCATCACCGGCCGCGTGGTGGACAGCGCCGTGGTCAGCGCGGCGCTGGTGCATGAGTTCGACTGGTCGTGGCAGGATTACGACCGCCTGGCCCAGGCTGCATTGGCCGGGCATATCATCGAATGCGGCGCCCAGTGCACCGGCGGCAATTTCACTGATTGGCGCGAGGTGCCGGACTATGAACACATCGGCTTCCCGATTGTGGAAGTCAGCGCCGACGGCCAGTTCACCGTCAGCAAGGTCGACGGCACTGGCGGGCTGATCAGCGAACTGAGCGTCGCCGAACAACTGCTGTATGAAATCGGCGACCCGCGCGCCTATCTGTTGCCCGACGTGATCTGCGACTTCAGCCAGGTCAAGCTCCAGCAACAAGGCAAGAACCGCGTACACCTGCACGGCGCCAAAGGCCGGCCACCCACCGATCAATACAAAGTCAGCGCCACCTACCCCGATGGTTTTCGCTGCACCGCCAGTTGCCTGATCGCCGGGATCGACGCGGTGGCCAAGGCCGAGCGGGTCAGCCAGGCGATCATCAACAAGACCTCAGAGCTGTTCAGCCAGCGCGGCTGGGCGCCCTATACCGACGTCAACATCGAACTGCTGGGCAGCGAAGCCACCTACGGTCCCCATGCCCAACGCCAGGACTGCCGCGAAGTGGTGGTGAAACTGGCGGCGCGTCACCCCAGCAAACAGGCGCTGGTGCTGTTCGCCCGGGAGATTGCCCAGGCGGCCACCGGCATGGCGCCGGGGCTCACCGGGATCGTCGGCGGGCGGCCCACGGTATATCCGCTGATTCGGCTGTTTTCATTCCTGATCGATAAAAGCGCCTGCCAATTGCAGGTCGACTTTCTTGGCGAACGGCATGCCTGCGAACTGCCTGTGGCCGAACCGCTGAACACGTCAATCGAATTGATCGACCCGCCCAAACCCCAAGGCCGCGCCGACGCCAACGTGCCGCTGGTCAAGCTGGCTGTGGCCCGCTCCGGCGACAAAGGCAACCACAGCAACATCGGGGTGATCGCCCGCGAGCCCGAGTACCTGGCGTGGATCGCCGAAGCGCTGACCCCCGAAGTGATTGTCGACTGGATGAGCCACGTGCTCGACCCGATCCACGGCCGCGTCGAGCGCTGGTATCTGCCCGGCAGCCACAGCCTGAACTTCCTGCTGGAGAACGCCCTGGGCGGCGGCGGGATTGCCAGCCTGCGCATCGACCCCCAAGGCAAGGCGTTCGCCCAGCAACTGCTGGAAATCCCGATTGCCGTGCCGCAGCACATTGCCGATCAACTCACTTAAAGGACCCACGCCGTGGCCTTCGACTCGATCTTCAAAGCCGACCTGTTCCAGGGGCAGACCCTCATCGTTACCGGCGGCGGCAGTGGCATTGGCCGCTGCACCGCCCACGAACTGGCGGCCCTCGGCGCCCAGGTGATTTTGGTGGGCCGCAAGCCGGAAAAACTGCAAAGGGTGACGGCAGAGATTATCGAAGACGGCGGCCGCGCCAGCTGGCAGGCCTGCGATATCCGTGATGAAGAAGCGGTCAAGGCACTGGTCAGCCAGGTGATCCAGGAACACGGCCCGATTCATGGCCTGGTGAACAACGCCGGCGGCCAGTACCCCTCGCCTCTCGCGTCGATCAACCAGAAGGGCTTTGAAACGGTGTTGCGCACCAACCTGGTGGGCGGTTTCCTGATGGCCCGGGAAGTGTTCAACCAGAGCATGAGCAAACACGGCGGCGCCATCGTCAACATGCTCGCCGACATGTGGGGCGGCATGCCGGGCATGGGGCACTCCGGCGCGGCGCGTTCGGGCATGGACAACTTCACCAAGACCGCCGCCTTCGAATGGGGCTACGCCGGGGTGCGGGTCAACGCCGTGGCGCCGGGCTGGATTGCCTCCAGCGGCATGGACACCTACGAAGGCGCGTTCAAGGCGGTGATCCCGACCTTGCGCGAGCACGTGCCGCTCAAGCGCATCGGCACCGAATCGGAAGTCAGCGCGGCGATTGTGTTCCTGCTCAGCCCCGCCGCCGCGTTCGTCAGCGGCAGCACCTTGCGCATCGACGGCGCCGCCAGCCTCGGCAGCCGCGCCTGGCCGCTGCACAAGGCGCAACCGCCGAGCGTGTCCTTTAATGGTTTCCACCGGGCGTACTTGCCGGACGTGCTCAAGGAGGAGAAATAAGCCATGCCGGTGATCGACTCGCAACTCGACGCCCACAGCCCGCAATTCGCGCAGAACCGCGAAGCGATGCTCACAGGCGTCAATCAACTGCGCCAACTGGAGCAAAACCTGCTGGCCAAGGCGGCTGAGGCCAAGGCCAAGTTCGACAAGCGCGGGCAACTGCTGCCGCGCGAACGCCTCAATTTGCTGCTGGACCCTGGCGCGCCGTTCCTTGAGCTGGCAAGCCTGGCCGGCTACAAGCTGCACGACGACAAGGACGGCAGCGCCGCCGGCGGCGGGTTGATCGCGGGCATCGGCTACGTCAGCGGCGTGCGCATGCTGGTGGTGGCCAATAACAGTGCGATCAAGGGCGGGACCATTTCTCCCTCGGGGCTGAAAAAATCCCTGCGCCTGCAACAGATCGCCATGGAAAACAAACTGCCGGTGGTGACGCTGGCAGAAAGCGGCGGCGCCAACCTTAATTACGCGGCGGAGATTTTCGTCGAAGGCGCACGCAGCTTCGCCAATCAGGCACGCATGTCGGCCATGGGCTTGCCGCAGATCACCGTGGTGCATGGCTCGGCCACGGCGGGCGGCGCGTATCAGCCGGGGCTTTCGGATTACGTGGTGGTGGTGCGCGGCAAGGCCAAGCTGTTCCTCGCCGGCCCACCGCTGCTCAAGGCCGCCACTGGCGAAGTCGCCACCGATGAAGAACTGGGCGGCGCCGAGATGCACGCGCAGACCGCCGGCACCGCTGAGTACCTGGCGGAAAACGATGCTGACGGTGTGCGTATCGTGCGCGAGATCGTCAGCCTTTTGCCGTGGGACGACCGCTTGCCGCCTTCACACCCGCGCGCTTACAGCGAGCCGCTGTACCCGATTGAAGAGCTGTTGGGGCTGATCCCCGACGACCCGAAAAAGCCCTATGACGTGCGGGAAATCCTCGCGCGACTGGCGGACGCTTCCAACTTCCTCGAATTCAAGGCCGAGTTCGACCCGCACACCGTTTGCGGGCACCTGCATATCCAGGGCCGGGCCTGCGGCTTTATCGGCAACAACGGGCCGATCACACCGAAGGGCGCGAGCAAGGCCGCGCAATTTATCCAGCTGTGCGACCAGAGCCAGACGCCGCTGCTGTTCTTCCACAACACCACCGGGTTCATGGTGGGCACCGAATCGGAACAGCAAGGCGTGATCAAGCACGGCGCGAAGATGATCCAGGCGGTGGCCAACGCCCGGGTGCCGAAGCTGACCATCGTCGTCGGCGGCTCCTACGGCGCCGGCAACTACGCGATGTGCGGCCGTGGCCTCGACCCGCGTTTCATCTTCGCCTGGCCCAACAGCCGCACCGCCGTGATGGGCGGCGCCCAGGCCGGCAAGGTGCTGCGGATCGTCACCGAGGCCAAGCAATTGAAAGACGGTTTGGTGCCTGACCCCAAGGTGCTCGACATGCTCGAACAGGTCACCGCCCAGAAACTCGACAGCCAGTCCACCGCGCTCTACGGCAGTGCCAACCTGTGGGACGACGGGCTGATTGATCCGCGGGACACACGGACCTTGCTCGGGTTTCTGCTGGACATCTGCCATGAAGCCGAAGTGCGGCAACTACAGCCCAACAGCTTTGGTGTGGCGCGGTTTTAACTCTTCAGGAGAACAATAAGAATGATCTTCACCCAGGAACACGAAGAACTGCGCCGTACCGTCCGTGGCTTTGTCGAGCGCGAGATCAATCCTCACGTCGATGAGTGGGAAAAAGCCGGGCGCTTCCCGATCCACGAGATTTTCCGCAAGGCCGGCGACCTCGGTTTGCTGGGCATTTCCAAGCCGGAAAAATTCGGCGGCATGGGCCTCGACTACAGCTATTCCATCGTCGCCGCCGAAGAGTTCGGCAGCATCCGTTGCGGCGGCATCCCGATGTCCATTGGCGTGCAAACCGACATGTGCACACCGGCCCTGGCCCGCTTCGGTTCCGACGAATTGCGCGACGAATTCCTGCGCCCGGCCATCAGCGGCGAACAGGTGGGCTGCATCGGCGTCTCGGAAACCGGCGCCGGCTCTGACGTGGCCGGGCTGAAAACCCACGCCCGCAAGGACGGCAGCGACTACGTGATCAACGGCAGCAAGATGTGGATCACAAACTCGCCGAGCGCCGACTTTATCTGCCTTTTGGCCAACACTTCGGACGACAAGCCGCACATCAACAAGTCGCTGATCATGGTGCCGATGAACACCCCCGGCATCAGCGTCAGCCCGCCCCTGGAAAAGCTCGGCATGCACAGCTCGGAAACCGCCCAGGTGTTTTTCGACGACGTGCGCATCCCCCAGCGCAACCGCATCGGCCATGAAGGCGCGGGGTTCATGATGCAGATGCTGCAGTTCCAGGAAGAGCGGCTGTTTGGCGCGGCCAACATGGTCAAGGGCCTGGAGTACTGCATCGACAGCACCATCGAGTACTGCAAGGAGCGCAAGACGTTCGGCAAGGCGTTGATCGACAACCAGGTAATCCACTTTCGCCTGGCCGAACTGTCCACCGAAATCGAATGCCTGCGGGCACTGGTGTACCAGGCCACCGAGCAATACATCAAGGGCCAGGACGTGACGCGCCTGGCCTCCATGGCCAAGCTCAAGGCCGGGCGCCTGGGGCGGGAAGTCAGCGACAGTTGCCTGCAATATTGGGGCGGCATGGGGTTCATGTGGGACAACCCGGTGGCCCGGGCTTATCGGGATGTGCGGCTGGTGTCGATTGGCGGTGGGGCGGACGAGATCATGCTGGGGATCATCTGCAAATTGATGGGCACCCTGCCGGGGAAAAAGTCGTGAATACGTTGTTGCTGGAGCCGCATAACGGGGTGTTGCATGTGACCCTCAATCGGCCGGACAGCCGCAATGCCATGAGCCTTGAGATGGTGACCGAGTTGCGTTCGGTACTGGCCGATGTGGCTGGGGACAAGTCGGTGCGGGCGTTGGTTATCAGTGGCGCGGGCGGGCACTTTTCGGCGGGTGGCGATGTGAAGGACATGGCTCGCGCCGGGGGCACGGACGGGTTGCAGGCGTTGAACCGGGCGTTTGGCACGCTGTTGCAGGAGGTTGAGGCGCTGCCGCAGGTGGTGATTGTGGTGCTTCAGGGTGCCGTGCTGGGTGGCGGGTTTGGGTTGGTGTGTGTCAGTGATGTGGCGATTGCGGATCATCAGGCGCAGTTTGGGTTGCCGGAGACCAGCCTTGGGCTGCTGCCGGCGCAGATTGCGCCGTTTGTGGTGAAGCGTATCGGGTTGACTCAGGCGCGGCGGCTGGCTTTGACGGCGGCGCGGTTTGATGGGGTTGAGGCGCTGCGGTTGGGGTTGGTGCATTTTGTGGAGCACGATCCGCAGGCGTTGGCTGAGCGGGTGGATGAGGTGTTGGGGCAGGTTTTGCGGTGTGCGCCGGGGGCTAATGCGCGGACCAAGGCTTTGGTGTTGGCTAGCGCGGGGCAAGGTTTTGGGCCGTTGCTGGACCAGGCTGCCGAGTGGTTTGCCGAGGCGGTTTGTGGTGAGGAAGGGATTGAGGGGACTCAGGCTTTTGTGCAGAAGCGTAAGCCGGGGTGGGCGTCATGAATTGGGGGCGTATCCGTTTCTGCGGTCAGGGCGGCTATTGGTTCCGCTCTTACAGCGGCTCACTTTTGAAAAGCGCAAAAGTAAGCAAAACGCTCTTGCCCCACCACTCGGCACCTCGCTAATGCTCG
>NZ_JANUEW010000074.1:0-10536 GCF_024807515.1 Pseudomonas sp. BIGb0558 | reverse complement strand
CACACCGAGCCTAAGCGAGGTGCCGAGTGGTGGGGCAAGAGCGTTTTGCTTACTTTTGCGCTCTTCAAAAGTGAGCCGCTGTAAGAGCGGAACCAATAGCCGCCGTTACCGAAGAAACGGATATGTACTCACCCCCGGCCCACCTCAGCACCCCGCGCCGAAGCACCTATCCTGCGCAACAGGGGCAACACCTCGGCCCCCACGTGTATCGACTCTTCCAGATGCGGAAACCCCGACAAAATAAAGCTGTCCACCCCCAGCTGGTGATACTCCTCGATCCGCTCCGCCACCCGCTCATAACTTCCCACCAACGCGGTACCAGCCCCCCCACGGACCAGGCCCACACCGGCCCAGAGGTTGGCCGAAACCTCCAACTCCCGCGCCCCACGCCCACGGCCTTTCATCAATTCAGTCTGGCGACTCTGCCCCACCGATTCATACTTGGCCATCTGCCGTTGCGCCTGGTCAATGGCGTCCTTGGGAATCTCCTCCAGCAGCCGCTCAACATGCGCCCAGGCCGCCTCGTCGGTGCGATCGGCAAAGATGTGCAAGCGCAACCCAAAGCGCAACGTCCGCCCCTGCAACGCCGCCAACTCGCGCATCCGCACCACCCGCTCGGCAATCATCGCCGGCGGCTCACACCACATCAGGTACGTCTGAGCATGGGCAGCGCCCACCTTCTCAGCCGCCTCTGACGCACCCCCAAAATAAATCGCCGGCACCTCGGCCCCAGGCGCCACCGGCGTGTTGATCCCGCTGCGGTAATACCGCCCCGGATGCGCCGGCTGCTTGCCAGCCCACACCGCCTGGAACACCTGCAAGAACTCGGCAGTCCGCGCATAACGCTCATCGTGCTCAAGAAAATCCCCCAACGAACGCTGCTCGAAGCGGCTGGACCCCGTCACCACATGCAACGCCAGCCGGTTCTCGCTGAGCAGTTGCAAGGTCGCCGCACGGTGGGCGGTATAAGCAGGCAGTTCCATGCCAGGCCGCAACGTCAGGAGGAACTTAAGCCGCCGCACTTCCTGGGCCAGCACCGCAGTAATCAGCCATGGGTCTTCGAACCCACTGGCAGTAGGCACCATGATCCCGTCAAACCCGGCCTGTTCGGTGGCCCGCACGATCTGACGCAGGTAATCGAGGGTCGGCGCGCGTTCGCCTTGCTGGAACAGCCCGACCTTGGGCAGGCCACTGCTGGTGAGGTGGCGACCGTCGCCGTTGGTGGGCAGGAACCAGTCAAGCTGGATCGGTGGGCGAACCTCAGTGTTCATGGTGCAGGCGCTCCTTGCGCAGGCCGTGTTGAAAAAGCAGCGGCAGGATCTGTTCCCCGAAACGCAGCACTTCGCTGACCGCCGGGCCGCCTTGCAGGATGATATGGCCAACGCCCAGGCCGTGCAGTTCCTGCAGGCGCGTGGCGATTTGACGGGGTGTGCCCACCAGGATCAGCGGTTGGCCGGGGTGCAGTTGCAGCAGGTTCGGGTGGATCTCCCACTGGCGCAACGGGTGTCGGTCGCGGGGCACGGTGGCGATGCGGTGGTTGGGCAGGTCCTGGGTCGGCAGCAGCGCGGCGGCGGCTTCCCATGCCAGGTCTTCGCTGTCACCGATGATCAGGCCGAAGGTACAGGCAAAGGCCAGGCTCGGTTGCAGCTGGCGCCAGCGCCGTATTTCCTGGGCCAGCCACTGCGGATGCCCGGGCCGCAACAGGCAGACTTGGGCGTGCCCGGCCACCAGCGCGTGGCTTTGGCTGTCGTCCAGCACCAGGGGCGGGGCGGGCAGTTCGCGGCGGGCAACGCCGGCGTTTTCCAGTTGGAAGTAGCGGCCCTGGTAATCCAGGCCACCGTCATTCGGGGCCAGCAGTTGCTGGAGGATGTCCAGGTATTCGCCGATGCGCTCGCTGCGCTGGTCGCGGTTCAGCCATTCGCCAAAGGCGCTGCGCAGGCTGCCTTGTTCGCCGTCGGGCAAGTGCAGGCGCACCCGGTGGCTGCTGATGGATTGCAGGCTTTGCAGGGTGGTGGCCAGGGCGGCCGGGAGCATGACTTCCGGCGGCACGCTGACCGACAACTGCACCCGCCGGGTATGGGCGCACAGTGCCGCCGCCACCCCGAGGCTGTCGGCGCACAGGGCGCCGCCGGGGATCCACAGGCCGTCGATGCCGGCGTATTCCACCGCCTGGGCCAGCTGGATCCATTGCCCCGGCCGCGCCGCCCAGTCGGGGGTACAGAGGGGCATCAACCAACTGAATTCAAGGGGCATACACGGGCTCCATAGTTTGGCATCAGCATCACGCGTCGTCGTCGTCGTCGTAGCAGCTGTCGAGCCCCGGCGAGGCTGCGTAGCGGTGCATCTGACACACCGCTACGCAGCCTCGTTTCACTCGACAGCTGCTACGGGAGCTGACGCTTTCAGGGTGTTTGATCATCCTACTCTCGTCCTCGCCATCCGAGGGCCGGGGCGATGTCCCGGGCGATGATTTCCAGGCGCTTGAGGATCTGGGCCTGGGTCGAGCTTTCGGCCTGGACCACCGCGATCAGGTAGTCAGCATAGGGCAGCAGCGACGGGTCCCGCTGCAGGCTTTCGATCACTTCGTCGGGATGGCCGTGGTGCACGTTCATCAGGCGCAGGTGTTCCTGCAGGTCCACGGCTTGATCAATCAAGCCTTCACGTTGCAGGCGCGGGATGTGTCGCTCAATGTCCACCGCCAATTCCGCTTGGGCACTGGCCCGGTCCGGTGCCGGGAAAATTGCACGCACCACGCCGATTCGCGGCTGGCGATCGGTGCGGGTCCAGGCGTTCAGGTAGGCATCGGCCAAGGGTTTCTGCACGGTCAGCGGGTCGTGGGTGGCGGTGCCCAGGAGCAGGCCGTTGCCTTGGCTCGCGGTGTAGGCCGCGCCTTCGAGGCTGCCGTGGGAGTGCCACAAGCGGCTGCTCAAACCGGTTGCTGGCGGTTGCAGGGTCAATGGGTTGTGGGGCGTCAGCGGTTCGCCGTCGAGTAACTGCTGGACCTGCTGCTGGCTGTCGCTGAAGTCGACCTGGCGTTGCAGGGCGTCACGGCCAAAGGCGCTGAAGTTGTCGAGGTTGGCGCCGCCGCTGCCCAGACCCAGTTGCACCCGGCCGCCGCTCAGCGCGTCGAGCACGCTGGCGTCTTCCGCCAGGCGGATCGGGTCTTCAAACGGCAGCACGATCACCCCGGTGCCCAGTTCGATATGCCGGGTACGCTCGGCCACCGCCGCCAGCAATACCAGCGGCGACGGCAGCCGGCCAAAGCCGTTGCTCAGGTGGTGCTGGGCAATCCAGCCACCGTCAAAACCCAGGGCTTCGGCGACTTCGAATTGTTCGATCAGGTCGCGATAGACCTGCTGTGGATCATCGCCAAAGGCGTGGCTGAGAAAGCCCAGTTTGAAGCTCATGACAGGGTTCCTTGAGGCAGGGTCGGTTGCCAGCCCAGGGCCGGGGCGATCTGTTCGCGGATGATTTCCAGGGCACGGATCGCATCACGCAGCGGGGTGCTGGTGGTCTGCACTTGCAGCACCAGGTGGTCGTTGGCGGTCAGGGTCGGGCCTTGCTGCAACTGCTCGATGATCTGTTCGACGGGGCCGTGCAGGATCCCGAGGCGCTTGAGGGTGGTGTCGAAGTCATCGTCCACCGGCGCCTTGTACACGCCGATGCTTTGCTGGCGCCGCACGTAGGCCTGGATGTCCTGGCGTGTGGCGGCGTCCGGGTTCGGGATCAGTGCTTGCACCCGGGCGATGCGGGGCGGGGTGCCGTTGTCGCCGGTCCAGGCGTTGCGATAGCGGTTGACCAGCTCCACGCCGGCTTCAGGCGGTAAATGCGGGTTGGGCGCCATGATCAGGCCGTGGCCACGCTCGGCTACCAGTTCCACCCGTGAAGTGGCTTCCCAGATTCGCTGCCCGAGGCCGGCGGCCCGTGGCAGCAGGCGTGAGCCACTGTCGGTCAGTGGCGCGTTACCCAGGGCGTGAAGCAACTCTTGCAGGTGTTGCTCATAGTCGCGGTGGCGCGCCTGCGGCTCGCGGCCGAACGCCGTAAAGGTCTCAGGATCGAAGCCTGCGCCCAGGCCCAGTTCCAGCCGGCCATTGCTCAACAAATCCAGCACCGAGGCGTCTTCCGCCAGGCGCAGCGGCGCTTCCTGGGGCAGCACGATAATCCCGGTACCGAGGCTGATCCGGCGGGTGCGCTGGGCGATGGCGGCGAGCAATACCAGAGGCGAGGGCAGGCGGCCGTGTTCGCTGGCGAAGTGGTGCTGCGCCACCCAGCCACTGTCGAAGCCCAGTTCTTCAGCGACCTTGAACAGCTCCAGCGTGTCGCGGTAGACCTTGGGATCGAAGCCCGGGCTGTAGACTCGGCTGAGAAACCCCAGGGAAAAACGCGAACTCATGGCTGCACCTCGCGGGCCAGTTGTTTTTGCAGCGCGGGGCCGGCATTGATCGACTCCGGCAGGCCGCTGAAGGGGCTGATGGTCAGGTAACCCTTGTTCAGCCATACCGCTTCATCCTGCTTCTGTTGCTCGGCGGTGGCGGCGGGGCTGTACTGGAATCCAATGCCAGGTTTGCCTGGCAGCTTGAATTGCTTGAGGTCGTCGGTGTACACCGCTTCAAAGCCCACGTAGCTGCCGATTCGGGTGAGTTTCACACCCTTGATCTGCGGGTCTTTTGGCAGGTTGATGTTCAGGCCCAGGCCCTTGGGCAAGAGCGCGCCGTCGGGTTGGCGATGCTGGTCCAGGGCGTTGACCAGCTTCGCCACCAGCAGCGCCGCGCGCTGTGGGTCGGCCTCTTTCAAGTCGGTGCTGACCGCCAGCGCCGGAATGCCCGCCTGCACCGCGACACTCGCGACGTTGAACGTGCCGGAGGCGCTGTTGATCGCCCCCAGGTTATTCCCGGGGTTGGGACCGACGATCACCAGGTCGGGATGGGGCATGACTTTTTTCAGGCCCATCAGCAAGGCCATCACCGGCGTGCCGCTGATCTCGATCTGCACGTCTTTACCCGCGCACTCGGGGCTTTGGCACACGCCGTTTTCGGTGGTGCTGATGTAGTAACTGTCGGGATAGGCCGGGTCGTCGTCATGGCCGACGGTGACTTCGCGGCCAAAGAAAAACGCGCCGCCCCGGGCGCTCTGGTCGGCTTGCGGCGCGGCAATCCGCACCGTATGCCCCTGGGCCTTGAGCTCGGTGTAAAGGGCGCGAATATTGGGGTGCTGATAGCCGTCGTCGTTGCTCAGCAAAATGTTCAGGGCGAAGGCCTTCGAGGCGACCAGGCTGCCGAGCGCCAGCATCCATGCGCTGTGCTTCATGGTTTTGCTCCTTGGGTAAAACGGTTGGCCGGGCGCGGCAGGCCGAGGTTTTCCCGCAGGGTGGTGCCTTCGTATTCGGTGCGGAACAGCCCGCGTTGTTGCAGCAGTGGAATCACCTGGTCGACGAACAGGTCGATGCCGCCGGGGAAGTACGGGAAGAACACGTTAAAGCCGTCACAGGCACGGGCTTCGAACCACTGCTGGAAGAAGTCGGCGATGTCTTCGGCGGTGCCGATCACCGGGTTGCCGGCGGTCAGGTGCAGGTACAGCTGGCGGATGCTCAGGTTCTGGCTGCGGGCCAGTTCCAGCAGTTTGTCGCGCCGGCTGCCGCGCTGGCCTACCGGCGTTTCCGGCAGCGGGCCGTCGAGGTCGTAGCCCGACAGATCGATGTCATCGCCCAGGGTGTCGGCCAGGAAACGCAGGCCCAGCACCGGGTCGACCAGGGCCTGGAATTCTTCGAACAGCGCCTGGGCCTGTTCGCGGGTCTCGCCGATAAACGGAGTGACACCGGGCAGGATCTTGACGTGGTCGGGGTCGCGGCCAAAGGCGGCGGCCCGTTGCTTGATGTCCTGATAGAACGCCTGGGCGCCGGCCAGGTCATGGTTGACCGCAAAAATCAGCTCGGCGACGCGGGCGGCGAGGGCCTTGCCGGGCTCCGACGCACCGGCCTGTACCAGCACCGGATGGCCCTGCGGCGGGCGGGCGACGTTGAGCGGGCCACGCACGGAAAAGTGTTCGCCGCGATGGTTCAGGGTGTGCAGTTTGGCCGGGTCGAAATACTCACCGCTGGCCTTGTCGCGGGTGAAGGCATCATCGTCCCAGCTGTCCCACAGGCCCTTGACCACATCGTGGAATTCTTCGGCGCGCTGGTAGCGGTCGCCGTGGTCGATATGGGTTTCGCGGCCGAAGTTCCAGGCTTCATCCGAGACCACCGAGGTCACCAGGTTCCAGGCGGCGCGGCCCTTGGACAGGTGATCGAGGGAGGCGAACTTGCGGGCGATATGGTACGGCTCGTTGTAGCTGGTGGTGGCGGTGGCGATCAGGCCGATATTGCTCGTGACGGCGGCGAGGGCGGCCATCAGCGTGAGGGGTTCGAAGTGTTCGGCCCGCGCCGTTCGGCTGAGTGCATCGTGATGATGCCCCCACAGTGCGACCACGTCGGCGACGAACAAGGCGTCGAATTTGCCGCGCTCGGCGGTTTGCGCAATGTGCTTGAAGTGCTCGAAATCCAGGCTGGCATCGGCCTGTGCCAGCGGGTGGCGCCAGGCCGATACGTGGTGGCCGCTGTTGGCCAGGAAGGCCCCCAGCTTGAGTTGATCGGTACGTCGGGTCATGGACAGGCTCCCGGGAAAGTTCAGGCGCAGGGCCGGCGAACCGGCCCTGCGGGCTGGGTCAGAAGGCGTACGTCACGCCGGTGTACCAGTAGCCACCGGTGGTGCCGTAAGGCGAAAAGGTGCCGTAGGGGAAGCCGCCGGAGCTGCTCACCAGGTCGGTGCGTTTCGGGTACTTGTTGAACAGGTTGTTGGCGCCGGCATTCAGGGTCACCGCCTTGGTCAGGTGGTAGTCGATGTTCAGGTCGGTGATCCAGGTCGGCGCGAAGTTGCGGTCGTAGATCTCGGCGGTGCCGTACTCGGTGTACGAGCCGTAGCGGGTCAGGTTGAGGCTGGTTTCAACTTTGTCGTAGGTCCAGGTGGTGCCCAGCAGCAGCTTGGATTGCGGCAGGCCGTACTTGAGGTTGCCCTGGCGCTGACGGTCGTAGCCACCGTCCGGGCCAAGGGCCTGGGCGGCCACGGCCGAGGCGTGGATCGAGTCGATCTGGGTGGTGTTCCAGTTGAAGCCGGCGCTGTATTTCAGGCTGCCATAGGCACCGATGTCCTGGCGGTAGTCGCCCACCAGGTCGACGCCACGGGTGGTGGTGTCGAGGGCGTTGGTGAAGTAGGTCACTGCCTGGTTGGGGTTGAGCCCGGCGGCGGCGAGGATCGCGCTGATCTGCGGGGTGCCGCCGAGGTAGCCGGTCTGGGCGATGCGGTCCTTGATCACGATCTGGTAGGCATCCAGGGTGATGTTGGTGTTATCGGTGGGCTGCAGGGTCAGCCCGACGCTGTAGTTGGTCGACTTCTCCGGCTTGAGGGTGGTCGCACCCAACGCCTTGGCCACGTCGGAGTTCACCGCCACGTTGCGGTAGTCGAACAACTGGCCGTTGACGCTGGTTTGCGAGGTGGAGCTGTAGATCTGCTGGGCCAGGGACGGCGCACGGAACCCGGTACTGAAGGTGCCGCGCACCGCCAGGATCGGCGTCAGCTGGTAGCGGGTGGAGATCTTGCCGTTGGTGGTGGTGCCCGAGCCATCGTTGTAGTGCTCGTAGCGTCCGGCCAGGTCCACGTGCCATTTGTCCGTGAAGTCCTGACCGACTTCGCCGTAGCCCGCGAGGCTGATGCGGCTTTTTTCGGCGGCGTCGGCCGGGGTGGTGCCCGCACCGGAAATGGTCCCGGGTGGAATAATCGCGCCGTTGGCGCCGGTGTCGAACGGCCCGCTGGCGTAGGAGGCGAGGTCACCCTTTCCGATCTTGTAGTCTTCGTAGCGCTGTTCCAGGCCCCAGGAAATCTGCGTCGGCTTGTACAGGCCTAGGTCGAAGGCGCGGGTCAGGTCGAGGTTGTTGGTCCACTGGCTGAAGGTTTTCACGCCGGTGTCTACCGAGGTCGGCGAGGTGGGGCCGTAGCTCAGGTTGTAGGTGTCGGTGAGGGTGGCCCGGGCATGGTCCTGGCCGTAGGTGCTCGACAGGTCATAGTCCCAGCCGGCCGCCTGGCCCTTGCCGCCGAATGCCACTTGGAAGTCGTCTTCGATGAAGCGCAGGTTGTCTTCGATACCTTCCGGGTACGGCGTCTGGATGCCGTTGAAACTGCCCGGCTGGTGGAAGGCCAGGGGCTTTTCCGAGTTGCGGTGGGTGTAGGTCGAGAACGAGTACAGGGTCAGCGCGTCAGCGACCGGCAATTCGGCGTTGTAGCCCAGGCTGAAGTTCTTCGCCTCGGGCAGGCCGGTGCCGTAGTAGGTGTGGCGCTGGCTGGTGTTGCCGGCGCTGTCGGTGTAGGGCGCTGCGTCGGAACGGTCCGAGACGTCCTGTTTTTTCACGTCCAGGGCGAGGTTGATGAATCCGTCGTTGGGCAGGGCCAGGCCGACGTTGCCGGTCTGGCGCACGGTTTCGCCGTCGCCGTTTTCATAGTTCTGGCCGTAGGTGGTGGACAGGCTGCCGCCATGGTCGGTCTGCTTGAGCACGATGTTGATCACGCCACCGATGGCGTCCGAGCCGTATTGCGCCGAGGCTCCGTCACGCAGGACTTCGATGTGATCCACCAGGGCAGTGGGGATCATGTCCAGGTCTACCGGTTGTGAGCCGGAGTTGAGGGAGGTGGCGTTGTTCAGCAGCGCGCTGTTGTGGCGGCGCTTGCCGTTGACCAGCACCAGCACCTGGTCACCGTTCAGGCCGCGCAGGCTGATGGGACGCACGATCGAGGTCGAGCCGAAGCCCGACGAGGCCGGCTGGTTGAGCGACGGCAGCACCTTGCTCAGGGCGCGGGTCAGGTCGCCCTGGCCGGTGGCGAGCAACTGCTTGGAGGAAATCACATCCACCGGCGCCGGGCTCTCGGCCAGGGTGCGGGCCTGGCCACGGTTGCCGATCACCACGACGGTGTCCAGCGGGTTGTCGCTGGCCGGGGCGTCGGCGGCGAGGGTCAGGCTGCTGTAACTGGCGGCCTCGCACACGGCGAGGAACAACAGGGTATGGGCGAAGGCCTTGCCGGGTTGGCGGCGGCCTGCGACGCGTGATGGATTCATGATGTGCAACACTCCAGTGTGGTTAGGCGACGAGCCTTGTTCGAGGGCGGCTTGTTGAGTTCAAGCTCTGGTGGAGGCAGGAGAGCAAAGGCTGTGCCATCGCTGAAAAGTCTTGGATAACAAGGGGTTGTTGGCAGGCGGGGGCAGCGGGTGGTGTTTTTCTAACAGGCGGGAAGGCAGGGTGTTGGTTTTTGTGCAGGGGATTTTTTCGAGAAACGGCTGGCGTACGCTGGGGCGGGGAAATGCCTGCTTGGCACACCCCTTGCTCTCCCCACGCCATACCTAAACCCAAGGAAGCTTTTCTGTATGCCTAGACCCGGCCCGCGCAACGCCCTCACTGATATTCCCGGCCTGGAGGTTGGCCACGCCACAGACCTGTATGCCGACACCGGCGTCACGGTGATCCGCCCGGATGGTTTTTGGACTGCCAGTATCGATATTCGCGGTGGCGGCCCTGGCGGTCGCGAGACCGCGGCGCTGGAGCCGGAGAACATGGTCGGCCAGTTGCACGCTCTGGTGTTTGCCGGTGGCTCGGTGTTTGGCCTGGGGGCGGCGGATGCGGTGGCAGCGAAGTTGTCCCAGGACCAGGTGGGGTTGCATTTGAAGCCGGGTGCGCCGGCGATTCCTATCGTGCCGGCGGCGGTGTTGCATGACCTGGCCAATGGCGGCGACAAGGATTGGGGCCTGGAGCCGCCTTATCGACGGTTGGGGTTTGAGGCGCTGGCCAACGCTGGTCCGGACTTTGAGCTGGGCTCGGTCGGGGCTGGGCGTGGGGCCATGGCCGGGGTGTTGAAAGGCGGGCTGGGCACGGCGTCCCTGGACCTGGGGGATGGTTTGGTGGTGGCCGCGTTGGTGGTGGCGAACCCGATCGGTTCGGTCTACATGCCGGATGGTGAGACGTTTTGGGCTTGGCCGTGGGAGGTGGCGGGGGAGTTTGGTGGGGCGCGGCCTGTCACGGAGATGGATTGCAGCGACCCGATGCCGGAGTTGTCGCGGCTGGATTCCATGGGGCGCCTGCAAGCGGGGGCCAACACGACGTTGGTGGTGGTGGCGAGTACGGCGCGGTTGACGGTGGCGGAGTGCAAGCGGGTGGCGATCATGGCCCAGGACGGGATTGCCCGGGCGGTGCGGCCGGCGCATTTGCCGTTTGATGGGGATACGGTTTTTGCGTTGGCCTCTGGGGCGGTGGAGTTGACGGATGGGCCTCGGCGGCAGGTGGAGATTGGGCGGATTGGGTCGGCGGCTGCTGACTGCGTGGCTCGGTCGATTGCGCGGGGGGTGTTTGCTGCGCGGGCTTAGGTTGGGGTGTATATCCGTTATTTAGGTAACGGCGGCTTATGGTTTCGCTCTTACAGCGACTCACTTTGGAAAAGCCGGAATGCCGGCCCAGCCCAAAGT
>NZ_JANUEW010000073.1:0-10558 GCF_024807515.1 Pseudomonas sp. BIGb0558 | reverse complement strand
ACGGGGCAGGGACGCCCCGTCGCGGCGGCCCGCGGAGCAATGCCGGAGTGAGGGAACACCGAGCCTAGGCGAGGTGCCGACAGGCGGGGCAGAGCGTTTTGGTTACTTTGCCGCTTTTGCAAAGTGAATCGCTGTAAGAGCGAAACCATAAGCCGCCGTTACCTAAATAACGGATATGTACACAATCAATCAAACCACTCCCCCCTCTCCCGAAACGTATTCCGGATCATCTCCACCACCCACCCCACTTCCTGCGGATGCCGCACCTCAGCACTCACCCCCATCCACACCTGCCGCTGCATCCCCTCCAAAAACACCCCATCCAACGCCGTCAACCCACGGTCAAAACAACTCATATACCGCGGCAACAACCCAATGCACGCACTGCAACGAATCATCTCCAGCATCAGCGGATACGCCTGCACCTGCACCACCCCCGCCAAGCGCTGCTCCACCAGGCTGTTCCAGGGCCGCAACGCCTCCACCTGCCGGTCCGGCTGCCACTGCACCAACATGTAGTCCGCGAGGTCTTCAATGCTGTCAGGCCGCACCGCCAACCGCGAATAACGCTTGGCAATATGCGGCGAATAATCCAGCCGCGCCAACACCTGCGGCGCATCGATGGCAAAACTCGGCCCTGCCCCCGGCGACTCCATCCCCGATAACCACACCACCACATCCGCATCCAGCGCCTGCAACGCCAACTCGCTGTCGATGGAAATGATCTCCAGCCGCACACTCGCATTACGTCGCAGCAAGGCGATCAAATCACGCCCCAGAATGTCATGCAGGATCGACTCGGCAACCGCCAGCCGAATCAACGGTTGCTCCAGCACCGGCAGGCGCCGCTCATGGGCCAGGGCAATCAGTTGCGCCTGCAACTGCTGCCCCTCGCGGCTGAGCGCCAGGACATTGCCCTGGTAGCTGAACAGCGAGCGGCGCAGTTGCTCTTCCAGTTGCGCCAGGCGCTTGCGCAATTGCGTGGCCTTGATGTTGAGACTACGCGCAGCCTGCATGAAACAGCCACAGCGCGCGCTGATCAGGAAATACTGCGCCACCTCGGGCTCGATGGCGGCGGCCAGGGCCAGCCAGGCCTCGCGGGACTCGGTCAGCCCGCGATAAGGCGTGGTGCCGTGGGGTACAGCCGGGTCAAGAAATACCATGGGAGACTCCCTGTCTTGTGGGTACTGTGCATCCGATGCGGTCAGGCGTTTTTTACTCCAGCACCTTGTTCAGCTCGGCGCCGTCGATACTCAAGGTGGCGGTGTTGAGCATGCCCTCAAGGTAGGCCTTGGCAATTTGCTCCTGGCGTTGGGCCCGCAGGGCCTCGGTCAGGCGCTCGCGCAGTTCGTCCAGCGTCGCGGTACGCGCCGGTTGTTGCCCGGTGAGCTTGAGCACGTGAAACCCCGCCGCACTTTGCACCGGCTCCGAGACCGCGCCGGTCTTGAGCCGCGCCACCACACCGCGCATTTCGGGCACCAGTTGCTGCAATGGCTGCATGCCGGAATCGCCTCCGCGCCGGGCGCTGTCAGGGTCCTGGGAATATTGACTGGCCAGGGCGGCAAACTCGCCTGGCGATGCCTGCGCCTTGCGGCTCAACTCCTGGGCCTGACGACGCACGGTGTCGACGGCTTGCGCGTCCGTCACGGCGAGGAAAATCTGGCTGACCTGGTACAACGGCGGTGTCACCCACTGCGCCTTGCCGTTGTCATACGCCTGCTGCAGCTCGGCGGCGCTGGGATATTCGGCCGGCACCTGGCTGACCGACAACATGTAGTCGCGAAACACGATCTGCTCGGTGGCGGCACGGGTCTGCTGCTCAACTTCCGGGCGCTGACGCCAGCCCTGGGCATCGGCCTGTTCCAGCACAGCCTTTTGCGCCAGGCGCGAACGCAGCCAGGTTTCCAGCGCACCGCGGTTGCCGCGCAGTTGCTCGCGGGTTTGCGCCGGCAAGGTTGCCAGCACCGACTTGAGTTCAAACAGATCGATCTGCTGGTTGCCCAGACGCGCCACTGCCGTCCCGTCCTTCACGGCCACCGGCGCCGGTTGCTGGGCTGCGACCGGGTCACTGCCCGGTCGCAGGCTCAACCCCACCGCGACCGCCAGCACCACCAGGGCGCCGGCGCCGACCACAAGGGTTGGTTTCTTCACAGGGCAGGCGCCTCTTCGCGCGCGTCGACAGCCGGCGCGGCTTCGGCCTGGGCCTGAAGCTGGGCGGCTTGCTGGCTGTATTCACGCAGGTAGACGATAAATTCCTGCAGCAGGCGGTCCCACAGTTCCAGCTGGTTGCGCAGGTATGGGGCACCCACGCCCGCCGCCACCACATCCATCTCCATCAGCAGGAACTCACCCTGCAACGACAGCCGCGCAAAGCGGCGGGAGGCGTTCCACACTTGCGCCAGGCCGTCCGGCAACTCGCCCTGTACCCGCAGCGCGCAGCTGTAGGTGAAATCCACATAGCTGCCCTGCTCCGCCGCCGGGTTGCCGAAGCGCACGGCAAAGCCGATGCCCTGGCTCGCGCTGAGCAACTGCACGATGCCGTTCTGCTCGGTCTGGTTGACCCGGTAGCCGGCTTCCTGCAGCAGCTCGGTCAAGGCTTGCGGGGTAACGCTGGTGATCAGTTGTACGTCGCTCATAGTGGTCTCTTCCTTGTTGATCAATGATTAGTGACGGTCTGTGGAGCATCGAACCGATTAAGGTATAGACCATCACCAAAACCCTGGGCGAGTTCCTCGAACTTGACCCGGGTGCTGCTGGCGAACGGTTGGCGGATGCTCATCACGTCGGCCACGTCGATTTTTTCGTAGGCCGTCAGCAACTGCTGGGCCACGCCGTACATCTGTTGATTCTTGACTGAACATTGCTGCACTTGTGTGTCACGTTCCGTGAGTTGCGCCTGCAAACGTGCGCGCTCGGTCTCTTTGCCACGGGCGATCACCAGCAGGTCTTCGTAGGCCTTCTTGAACTTGCCCACCTGCTCGTTGCTGGCCGCCACCTGGGCCTGGGCCTGGCTGTGCAGATTCTGTTGCTGGCCCACCAATTGCTCGGCCACGCCGCGGGTCTTTTCCAGCTCGGCAGTCAGTTGCTTGATCTGCGCCTGGGCCTGTTTGGCCTGGGTTTCGGCAGCGATGCGCGCGGCACTGGCCTGGGCCTGCTCGCTTTGCAGCGCCTGCAACTGCTGGGTGGTGCTGCGCAGTTGGGTGCGCAGGCGCTCTTCCATACCTTCAGCCGAAGCGCCGGTGGTAATCAGCAGCAACAGCAGGCCGCAAATTCGCGTGTTCATGAGCGTTCTCCGGCGCGTCAAAAGCGCGTGTTGAGTTCCAGTTGCATGACATCCACTTCAAACGGCGCGCCGTACACTTCGGAGGCACTGAGCCAACGGGCGCTGGCGTAGATGTTCTTGTCGAGGCCGTAATTGGCGCCAATGAAATAGCCCTTGGCGTTGGTGCCGCCGAGGTGGAACGAGGAGTCGTTGAAGCCGTCCGGCAAGGCGTCTGGCTGGATGTACTTGTAGCCCGCCAGCACGTTCCAGTCGCCCTTCCTGCGCATCTCCAGCGCACTGCCGAGGGTGAACTGCACCAGCAACGCGTTGCCGCCACTTTCAAACTGGCCATCGCTGTTGATGTTGTTGACGATCTGGCCTTCGCTGCGCTTGAGCATCTCGCCCTTGTCGTAGGCCAGGTTGTGGATGAAGTTGGTCTGGCTGCGCAGCTTGAGGTCTTCCGGCAGCTCGCTGTCCCATGCCAGGTTGAGGTCCAGCACATTGAACTTGGAGGCCAGGCCGACGAATTGCGGTTGCGGGGTCAGGCCGGGCGTTGCCGGGTTGGGGGCGATGTCACGCAGCAGGAACACGCTGTTGCCCTTTTGCATAAACGCCAGGCGTGTGCCGTCGGTGTCACAGGCCGGCTGGCCGGACCACGGCGAGCAAGGGCTGGAGCGTTCGCCCTGGATGTCGCCAAAGTGGTAGTAGGCCATCGAGCCTTTCAGGCTGTTGCTGCGGTTGATCTTCCAGTCGGCGCCGATCTGCCCGCCGAACATCCATTTGTTTTCGCTCTCGTCCTTGTCGAAACCGTTGGTGGTGGCCGTGTCGGGGCTGTACTCCACCGGGAACGCGCCGAGGGTGCCGAACAGACCCCAGTCGCTGTTGAGCTTGTGGTTGAAGATCGCCGCCACACCGTCGAAGTTGAGGTCGCCGGAATACATCATGTCGGTGGAATAAAACGGGTTGGCGAAGCGCCCCGCCGTCAGGGTCATGTAGTCGGTGGTCTTCCAGGTGAGGTAGCCCTGGTCCAGCCAGATGTCTTTCTTGCCAAAGCCGCCCCCCAGGGTCTGGGTGGTGGACACCGGGTTGTTGTCGTTACCGGTGCCGAGGCGAATACCGGCGGTCCAGTCGGGCGAGATCACGGCTTTCATGCCCAGGCGGGCGCGCAGGCGGAACAGGTTTTCGCGGTCCTCGCGGGTGTTGAGCAACGGCGGCAATTGGGTGTTGGTGTTCTTGTTGACGTCGTAGGGCCCGCTTTGGTTGAGCTTGGCGTAGTCGACGATTTCGTTGCTGTTGTTGCCCGAGAAGTAGCGCGACTCATCCCGCAGGCGAATGTCGCCGTCGAAGCTGATGCGCGAGACCCAGTCCGGGAAGGTGTTGGGCTGGGCCCAGTTTTCCTGCTTGGCGGTGGCCATGACCTCGGCCTTGACCTGGTCGCGAATCTGGTCGCGTACCGCCGCCGGCACGTACTGCACGCGCACATCGCCGGGAGCCGCTGCCGGGCCGGTCGCCGCCACCGCTGTGGCTGCATTGGCCTGGCGGGCTTGCTGGGCTTCTTTCTCGGCCTGGGCGATCAGCCCGTCGGCCTGTTCCTGCTTGAGCACGCCTTGCTGCACCAGCAGGCGGATCAGGTTGACCGTGGCGTTTTCCGAAGGTGCGCCAGGGGCTGCCGTCGCCTGCCCGACCAGGGTCGCGATGACCATGCCGACCGCCAGGGTCAATCGATTCACGTGGGAAATCATCTGCACACAACTCCTGTAGAAAACTGCAAAAAAGGGTTCGATCAATCCGGGCGCCGGCCCTTGAGGGACAGGCGTACCGGCAGGGTCATTGAGGCGGGTGTGCGTTCCTTCAGGCGCGGGGTGGCACGCAAGGCCGCCAGCACCTGGGCGTCGGTCTCGGCGTCGCCGCTGGACTTGGCCAACTCCACGCGGGTTACCTCGCCGTCGGCGCTCAGCCACAGGTCGGCCTGCACCGTGTAGGCCTTCTTGCGCAGTTGCGGGTCTTCCCGCAGCAGGCGCTGGAACACCCCGGCCAGGTACTGCTTGAACGTGCCGGTGCCAAGCCCGCCGCCACCGGAGCCGGCCATGCCGCCGCCCTTGCCGGCACCGATGTTGAAACCGTCGTTGCCGGACTGCGCATCGCCGTCGATCTGCATCGGGTTGGCCAGGTCGTCCGCCGGTGAAGGCGGCGCTTCTTCCTCGGGCTTGACCTCGTCCGGGGTCGGCGTGGGTTCCGGTTCCGGGATTTTTTCCTGCACCTCGGGCTCGGGCTCCTTGGGTTTTTCCGGCGGCGGTGGTGGCGGTGGCGGCAACGGAATAATCGTCGGCACCTTGGGTGCTTCGCGGCGCACGCCACTCATGTCATTGGCCCACTGCCAGAGAAACCAGGCGGCCACGGCCCCCAGCAGCAGGCCGACGCCCCACTTCAGCGGGCGCAACGGCGGCTTGTTCTTGGCCGGCATCGGCGCGATCGGCATCTGTGCGGTCATGGTTCAGCCCTGATTCGGTTTGCCGGTGACCAGCCCGACCTGGGACAGCTCCAACCGGCGCAGCAAGTCGAGGACCTCGATGACCTTCTGGTACTGCACCATGGCGTCGCCGCGCACGATCACCGGGAAGTCCGGGTTCAACGCTTTCTCGATGCGCAGGCGTTCTTCCAGTTCAGGCAAGGTCACCGGGTAAGCATCGAGAAATACCTGGCCGCCATCGTTTACCGAAATGGCCTTGGTCTTGGCCTCCGACAGCGACACCGAGGCGCTGGCCTTGGGCAGGTGAATCTGGATCCCCGAGACCTGGGCGGTGGCGGTCAGGATAAACATCACCAACACCACCATCAGCACGTCCACCAGGGGCGTGATGTTGATGCTGTCGACGGGTGCGTCATCGTCATCGTCGTGGGAGGCATTCACGGAAGCCATGCTGATTCTCCTCAGGCCGGAACGTTGGCGTGGTGGTCGCGACGGTGCGCCGCTTCACTGCGCTGGCTCTCGCCGTGCATCTCCGCCAGGCGAGTGATGAACTCGTCGACGAACACCCGCATGTCGGCGCTGACTTCCTTGTTGCGGGTAATCAGGCGGTTGTAGCCAAACAGCGCGGGGATCGCGACAAACAGGCCCATGGCCGTGGCCAGCAAGGCCGCCGCCATGCCCGGGGCGATGGCGTTGATGTTCACGTCACCGGCCATCGCGGTGCCGAGGAACACCACCATGATCCCCAGCACGGTGCCGAGCAGGCCGATGTACGGGCCGCCGGCGATGGCGTTGGACAAGGTTGAAAGCTTGGCGCCGAGCAACTGGTTTTCCCGGGTACGCACACCGTCCATGGAGCAGCGGATGGCCTCGATGGTGGCCGCCGAAACCGACGAGGTATCGGCGCCCTGGGCGCGGCGGGTACGGATCTCCTTGACCGCCACCAGGTACAGGCGCCACAGCGAGGAATGGGTCAGGCGTTCGGCCAGCAATGCGTCGTCGTAGTACATCTCCAGGCGTGTGCCGATCTGCGCGAATTGCTCGCGGAAGATCTCGTTGGCCGCACTCACGCGGCTCACCTGGCGGTTCTTGCGGACCATGATGAACCACGACTGGACCATCATCCCCACCAGCACCAGGATGATCACCCAGGCATCCACCGGCACGGCCTTGAGCAGGAAACCCAGGCTGCCGAAACCGAAGCCCGACTGTTCCTCATCCACGCCATAGGCCACCAGTTTCGACTCGGCACCCTGGGCCGTGGCATCGGCCAGCAACAGGGCGGCCGGGCGTGCGACCTTGGACAGACGCAGCTCGTCCATGGCCCCGGTAAACGGCAGGTGGCCACTGGCGGCTTCCGGCAGATCGGCACCGATGGCCAGCTGCGAATTGAACGCCGGCATCGCCACGGCGAGGCTCGCGGTTTCACGGCCATTGACGTACAGCGAAACCTTGTCGCCCTCGGCGGTGAACGCCAGGTGCTGCCACTGGCCCGGGTTCAGCGGTTGGGTCGAGACCGCGCGCTGGCCGTCGATTTCGATAAATGGCATGCCCTGGTTCATGCCCAGCAACAGGCTGTGGGCGCCCTCGCGACGGGCCATGACCACTTGCTCGCCGCTGGCCTGGTCGACCCGCAACCAGGCGCTGAAGGTAAACGCGCCGCCCGCTGCGTGTTGCAGTGATGGGCTGGCCGGTAACAGCAATGGCTGGCCACCGAATTGCAGCGCGCGGCCGATCACACCGTCGATGCTCGCACCGGTGGCGTTCACGGCGGTGTTGCCGTAGGCCGTGGTGTCCCGGGGCGGCGTGCCGTTGGCACCGTCAAAGTGATAGAGCGCGGTGTAGTTCGGGTCGAAGGTCAGCTGGCCGTTGGCGGTGGACGGAGCCTTCTGGTTGCCGTAGTACATCCACAGGTCCTGGCGCTGGCCGCCTTCCACCTTGGGCACGTCGACCCAGATCAGCGCCATGCCCATCAGCGGGTCGAAGCTTTCGATCTGGTGGTTGAACACGGTCTTGTCGTCGGCACTGACAAAGCGCAGGTCGGCGCCGTCGTCCTTGACCCCGTCAAAGGTGAAATTGCCGGTGTGCAGGCGCACCAGCAAGGCGGTGCGGCCCAGGGCCTGGTTGATGCCGGCGCCCTGGGAAGTGGTGTCCACCGTGATCTGTTTACGGTAGTGCCAATCGTCCTGCCACCAGGCATGGGCGGTGGCCGGGAGCGCGAAGCCCAGGCAGATCAACAGGCTCAGAAATAGGCGTTGCATGTAAGGAGTCTCCGAAAAAAGGGGTCAGAAAGTCGCCTGCACACTGAAGTGCAGTCGCGAGTCCTGTTTCTGGGTGTTTGGGCCATCGAGCAGCGGGTAGCCCCAATCCAGGCTGCCGGACAACCACTTGCTCAAACTGGCGCGGGTGCCCAGGCCGACACTGGCCAGGCTGTATTCGTCTTCCTGCTCGGGCAGCGGGTCATGCAGGCGCAGGCGCGCGCCTTCGGCAAACGCGTAGAAGCGCCACTCCTGCACGTAGCTGCCGAGGAACTTGGCCAGGGACGGCGTGCGCAGTTCCTGGGACAGCAGGTAGCCTTCGTCGCCGGTGCGCTCGGCGGCGAGATAACCGCGCACCGAGGTGGCGCCGCCGGCGGAATATTGCTCGTTGGACACCAGCGGCCCCGAGGCCAGCTGGAAGCCGGCCTTGGACGCCGACTGCCAGTCGTTGCCGAAGGTGTAGGTGTAATTCAGGTCGCCCTTGAGCACGGCGAAACTGGGGCTGGCCTTGTCGCGCTTGTACTGGAACTCTTCGGCGTCGCTGCCGTAGCCAAAAAACGCGCGGGTGCCGACTATCAGGTTCAAGCCCAGGCCCAGTTGGGACTGCTCGGTGTAGCGGTAGCCGTTGTAGCCGAAGGTCAGCGGTGCGTACTTGAGCGGAATGTCGTCGGTGCTGCCGCCAAACTTCATCTGTTCCTTGAAGTCCTTGAAGTCCACACCGGCCGAGAACGAGTTGGCCCAGTTGCCGCTGGCCGGCAGGCTGTAGATCGCCGCCACGCCGTAGGAATGGCCTTTGCCCAACACGTTGCTGCCGCCGATGGTGGCGATGTTGCTGTCGGACTGGTAGCCGGAGAACTGCAGGCTCCAGCGATCACTCAGCGGCGCGGTGTAGGAGCCCGACCAGACCTTGGCGTTGTCGCTGTCCTGGGGCGCCGTAAAGTAGGTCAGGGAAATGCTGTGGCCCCGTTGCCAGAGGTTGTCGTAACCCAGGGTGGCGACACTGCGCAGTTCCTTGGTGTCGGCGCTGTAGTCGTTGTTCAGGCCGAGGCTGGCGTGCCACGGGTTCTGGTCTTCCACCTGCAGGTCGACGTCCATGGTGCCGGGGCGCTGGCCTTCGCGAACCAGCGGCGTGACCTGGCGCCCGACGCCGCGATTGAGGCCGGCGAGTTGGGTTTGCACGCTGGCGAAATCCGGTACGGCGCCCTCCTTCAGGCCCGGCACTTCGTCGCGGATTTCCACCGGCGAATAATGTTTGGCGCCTACCACACGGACGCGGCCGACCTTGGTCTCGCTGACTTGCAGGTAGACGATGCCGTCGTCGACCTTCTGCTCCGGCAGTTCGACAAACACCGACTGATAGCCGCGTTCCTGATAGATCTTCTGCAAGGCATCCCGGGCGCCTTCGATATCGGCCAGGGTCTTTTGCGGGCCCAGAAACGGGTACACCGCTTCTTCGATCGCGCGGGCGTCGAGCACGGTATTGCCGCGCACGAAGTACTCGTTGACGTCCACCAGCCGTGCCGGAGCTTCGGGCTGGGCGCCCTGCTCTTCGGCCTGTACCGGTTGCGCCAGCGCGCCCAGCGTCAGCCAGCACAGCGCCAGCGTTGATTTGAACAGATGCTCCACACCGCCCCCTGGTTTACTCAAGATGATTGCCGTCGCCGTTTGCCCGGCGTTTGGCCTGTTCAATTGCTGGATATCGAGGTGTTGCCGTGCCGTGCGAGCCAGGTGTGCAGCAGGGCGAAGTTCAGGGAGAACTCCGGCATGTGCAGCAAGGCGCCGCAGAACACTTCGCCGATGATTTTCTGGATCAGTTGCACCGCCCGTGGGTTGTCCAGGAACGTGGCGATGTCGCGTTGCAGGAGGTTGATGCCCCAGACTTTCTGGTTCAGGTCGAGGCCGACGAACCAGCGGAACAGCAGGTTGTAGTTGAGTTGTTCGTGCAGTTGCTGTTCGTTGGGGACCGAGTACAGGAGTTGCAGCAGCAGGATCTGCAAGACGGTCTGGGGGGCGATCTGGGTGCCGGGTTCGGCCTGGAGCAGGTCGCGGTGGTGGTCGAGGATGTCGTCGATCTGCGGGCGCAGCAGGACCAGTGAATGGCCTGCGGGGATGTAGCTGGAGACTTCCTTGAGCGCGCCTTGCCAGTCGTCCTGGGAGACGATCCATACCCACGGTGCGCCATAGCGGTAGACCGAGACCGGTTTTTTGCGCGCGGCTTCGACGATCTTTGACAGGCGCTGGTCGAGCTCCTGCATGCCGACTTTCGAATAACGTTCCATAGTTCCCATTCGCCCCACTCCTGGCATCCTGCTTACGGCTTTGGCATCGCCTGTTTTGGCGTTGTTGAGCGCGTTACATAGCCAAGACCGGGGGCACCGGGGACTACCGAACTTTTGTCATAAAAGCTTCTTTTTTTGGGTGGGGGTGGTGGTAGTGGTGGTGTGGGCATATCCGTTATTCAGGTAACGGCCACTATGGGTTCCGCTCTTACAGCGGCTCACTTTTGAAGAGCGCAAAAGTAAGCAAAACGCTCTTGCCCCACCACTCGGCACCTCGCCTAGGCTCGGT
>NZ_JANUEW010000072.1:0-10915 GCF_024807515.1 Pseudomonas sp. BIGb0558 | reverse complement strand
CACCGAGCCTTAGCGAGGTGCCGAGTGGTGGGGCAAGAGCGTTTTGCTTACTTTTGCGCTTTTCAAAAGTGAGCCGCTGTAAGAGCGGAACCAATATCAAAATTCACCCAAAAAACGGCTATGCCCCCCGCCCCAGCTCAGCCCCAACACATAGACGCAGCTGAGATCAGACCAGGCTTTCGTCGATCACCAACACCAGCTTCCCGGAAATCTGATTGGTCGCCAGTTCCGCAAACGCGGCATCGGCATCCTTGATCGGAAAGGTCCTGGCCAGTTGCGGGCTCAAGCGGCCTTCGGCAAACAGCGGCCATACGTGCTGGCTCAAGTCACTGAACAGGTCCGCCTTGAACTGGTCATCCCGGCTGCGCAGGGTCGAACCCAACACTTGCACACGCTTGGCCAACACCTGCGCCAGGTCGAGCTGTGCCTCACGGCCGCCCATCAAGCCAATCAACACCCAACGGCCATCACGGGCCGCCAGCTTGAGATTCAGCGCAGCATAATTGCCGCCCACCGGATCGAGGATCACATCGAACGGGCCAAAATCACTCAGGCCCTCGATACCGTCGGTACGTACCACACCGCCCTGGGCCCCCAGCGCTTCACAGTAAGCCAGGCGATCCGCCGAGCCGACGCTGACCCAGCATGGGCTGCCAAACGCCTTGCACAGCTGGATCGCCGCCGAGCCCACGCCACTGGCGCCGGCATGCAGCAACACCTTCTCGCCGGGCTTGAGGCCGGCCAACTGGAACAGGTTCAGCCATGCGGTGCTGTACACCTCAGGCAATCCGGCGGCTTCGGCCAGGGACACGCCTTCCGGCACCGGCAACACGTGACGGGCATCCACCACCACTTCTTCGGCCATCCCGCCGCCAGCCAGCAAGGCGCAAACCCGATCACCTACCTGCCACGACGAACCGGCGCCGACTTCGCTGATCACCCCGGAACACTCCAGGCCAAGCACCTGGCTGGCACCGGGAGGCGGCGGATAGAGCCCCGAACGCTGTAATAAATCGGCCCGATTCAGGCCCGCAGCCGCCACACGAATGCGTACTTGGCCTACATCGCATGTAGGACTCGGCTCTTCTTGCCACTCCACATGACCTTCAACGCCTTGCAATGCTTTCACAGTGCCTCCATAGTGAGTCTGGACTGAGCCCGTTGCTGTAGCGCCGGGCTTTTTGCATTATGCGACCGGCCCATATGGAACCGGCGACTTCAAAGACGGCCTAATATGCGTTATCAATTGCCCCCGCGTCGAATCAGCATGAAGCATTTGTTCCCCAGCACCGCCCTCGCTCTTTTTATTGGTATCGGCCTTTTGCCGCTATCGAGCAATACGTTCGCAGCCAACAGCTGGGACAACCTTCAGCCTGATCGCGATGAGGTGATTGCGAGCCTTAACGTCGTTGAGTTGCTCAAGCGCCATCATTACAGCAAGCCGCCGCTGGACGACGCTCGCTCGGTGATCATTTACGACAGCTACCTCAAGCTGTTGGATCCCTCGCGCAGCTATTTCCTGGCCAGCGACATCACCGAATTCGACAAGTGGAAGACGCAGTTTGACGACTTCCTCAAGAGCGGCGACCTGCAGCCCGGCTTCACCATCTACAAGCGCTACCTGGACCGCGTCAAGGCGCGTCTGGACTTCGCCATTGGTGAGCTGAACAAGGGCGTCGACAAGTTCGATTTCACCAAGAAAGAGACCTTGCTGGTGGACCGCAAGGACGCTCCTTGGCTGACCACCGAAGCCGAACTGGACGACCTGTGGCGCAAGCGCGTGAAGGATGAAGTCCTGCGCCTGAAGATCGCCGGCAAAGAGCCGAAGGCCATTCAGGAGCTGTTGACCAAGCGCTACAAGAATCAGCTGGCACGTCTGGACCAGACCCGTGCCGAAGATATCTTCCAGGCCTACATCAACACCTTCGCGATGTCCTACGACCCGCACACTAATTATCTGTCGCCAGATAACGCAGAAAATTTCGATATCAACATGAGTCTGTCGCTGGAAGGCATCGGTGCCGTCCTGCAAAGCGATAACGACCAGGTGAAAATCGTGCGTCTGGTGCCGGCAGGCCCGGCCGACAAGACCAAGCAGGTCGCTCCGGCCGACAAGATCATCGGTGTGGCCCAGGCCGACAAAGAGATGGTCGACGTGGTCGGCTGGCGCCTGGACGAAGTGGTCAAGCTGATCCGCGGGCCGAAAGGCAGCGTGGTGCGCCTGGAAGTGATTCCGCACACCAACGCACCGAACGACCAGACCAGCAAGATCGTGTCCATCACCCGTGAAGCGGTGAAGCTCGAAGACCAGGCCGTCCAGAAGCAGATCCTCAACCTCAAGCAGGATGGCAAGGACTACAAGCTGGGCGTGATTGTGATCCCGGCGTTCTACCTGGACTTCAAGGCGTTCCGCGCTGGCGATCCGGACTACAAGAGCACCACTCGCGACGTCAAGAAAATCCTGACCGAACTGCAGAAGGAAAAAGTCGACGGCGTGGTCATCGACCTGCGCAACAACGGCGGCGGTTCCCTGCAGGAAGCCACCGAGCTGACCAGTCTGTTTATCGACAAGGGTCCGACCGTGCTGGTGCGTAACGCTGACGGCCGTGTAGACGTGCTGGAAGACGAGAACCCGGGTGCCTTCTACAAAGGGCCAATGGCGTTGCTGGTCAACCGCCTCTCCGCATCCGCTTCGGAGATTTTTGCCGGCGCGATGCAGGACTACCACCGTGCGCTGATCATCGGCGGCCAGACCTTCGGCAAAGGCACCGTGCAGACCATCCAGCCGCTGAACCATGGCGAGCTGAAACTGACCCTGGCCAAGTTCTACCGGGTTTCCGGGCAGAGCACCCAGCATCAGGGCGTACTGCCGGATATCGATTTCCCGTCGATCATCGACACTAAGGAAATCGGCGAGAGCGCCCTGCCTGAGGCCATGCCGTGGGACACCATCCGTCCTGCGATCAAGCCGGCGGTAGACCCGTTCAAGCCCTACGTGGCCCAGCTGAAAACGGATCACGAAACCCGCTCCGCCAAGGATGCCGAGTTCATCTTCATCCGCGACAAACTGGCCCTGGCCAAGAAGTTGATGGAAGAGAAAACCGTCAGCCTGAACGAAGCCGACCGTCGTGCGCAGCACACCGACATCGAGAATCAGCAACTGG
Organism: Pseudomonas sp. BIGb0558; assembly: GCF_024807515.1. Classification (NCBI taxonomy): domain Bacteria; kingdom Pseudomonadati; phylum Pseudomonadota; class Gammaproteobacteria; order Pseudomonadales; family Pseudomonadaceae; genus Pseudomonas; species Pseudomonas sp. BIGb0558. The sequence continues at coordinate 7,751 of NZ_JANUEW010000072.1, read as the reverse complement.
TACTGGAGAACGCCCGTCGCAAGGCCAAAGGCGAAGCTCCACTCAAGGAACTGAAGAAAGAAGACGAAGACGCGATCGCTGCCGAGCCTGATAAAACCAAGCCGGAAGATGATGCCTACCTGAGCGAGACCGGGCGCATCCTGCTGGACTACTTGAAAATCAGCAAGACGGTAGCGAAGCAGTAAATGATGGCAATTTAATGTGAACGCTCCTCGGAGTGTCATCAAATAGACATCATTCTGTCGTGAAATGAAGGACCTGCCAAAGCAGGTCCTTTTTTTTCGACTCGAGAAAATCATGACCATGACCGAACAGCTGAATGCATTGGGCTCAATCCTGGCTCAAGGCAGTTTGCACAGCCTGTTCCAGCCGATCATTTCTCTGTCTGAACGACGCGTCGTCGGTTACGAGGCCCTGAGTCGCGGCCCGTCCAACAGCCCGTTGCACTCCCCTATCGCGCTGTTCTCGGTGGCCCGTCACGCCGGGCGACTCAGCGAGCTGGAGATGCTTTGCCGGGAAAGTGCCTGCCGGCGTTTCAGCGACCAGAAACTGCCGGGCAAGCTGTTTCTCAACGTCTCGCCTGATTCCCTGCTGGAAACCGCGCACCAGCCGGGCCGCACGTTGCAACTGCTCAGCGACTTCGGCATTCCGCCCAGCCAGGTGGTGATCGAACTGACCGAGCAAACCCCGACCGACGATTTTCAACTGCTGCAAACCGCGCTGCATCACTACCGCGCCATGGGTTTTTCAATTGCCCTGGATGACCTCGGCGCGGGTTATTCCAGCCTGCGCTTGTGGTCGGAGTTGCGTCCGGACTACGTAAAGATCGACCGGCACTTTATCGACGGCATCCACCAGGACGCCCTCAAGCGCGAGTTTGTCGGCTCGATCCTGCAAATCGCCAAGGCTTCCCGGGCACAGGTCATCGCCGAAGGCATCGAGTTGCCTGAAGAGTTGGCGGTACTCACGGAAATGGGTGTCGACCTGGTGCAGGGCTACCTGCTCTGCCGCCCCCAGGAAAACCCGCCGCAGGAGGCGCGGTTGATGCTGCCCAAACCCGACAGCGCCAACGTCGCACTGAACGACGAAGGCAGCGACCTCAGCGCCCTGCTCAACGAACATCCGGCCGTGGGCCAGCACACCGCCACGGCGCAGGTGCTGGAGGCCTTCCGCCGCCAGGCCAATCTCAATTCCCTGGCAGTGCTGGATGAGCGCGGCCACCCGATCGGCATCGTGCACCGGCACTCATTGTCGGACGCGCTGCTCAAGCCGTTCGCCACCGACCTGTTCGCCCGCAAGCCCATCAGCCGCTTGATGAGTGACGACTTCCTCGCGGTGGAGCTGAGCCAGTCCCTGCAGCAAGTCAGCCGCCTGCTTACCAGCCGCGCGCGCCAGCGGATCGAGGAAGATTTCATCATCACCCTCAACGGCGACTACCTGGGACTGGGCCGGGTGATCGATGTGCTCAAGCTGATTACCGAGCTGAAAATCCAGCAGGCGCGTTACGCCAACCCGCTGACCTTATTGCCGGGCAACGTACCGATCCAGCAGTGCCTGACGCGGCTGTTGCAGCAACAGCGAGAGTCGGTGATCTGCTACGTGGATATCGACAGTTTCAAGCCGTTCAACGATATCTACGGCTATGGCCGCGGCGATGAAGTGCTGCTGTGCCTGGCGCAATGCCTGAACGACCGGGTAGACCCCAGCCGCGATTTTGTCGGGCATATCGGCGGTGATGACTTTTTGCTGGTGCTGGGCCCGCAGGATTGGCGCAAGCGGCTCAACCAGTTGCTGGACGACTTCCACACCCAGTGCCGGCGCTTCTATCGCAGCGAGCACCTGGACGCGGGGTGTTTTGTCGCGCTGAACCGCCAGGGCGTGCGCCAGGAGTTTGCGTTGCTGTCGCTGTCCATCGGCGTGGTGCATTTATATCCACAGGCCTGTGGACAACTCGATGCCAGCCAGTTGGCGGAACTGGCCTCCCAAGCCAAGCACCACGCGAAGAACGTGGCGGGCTACAGCATTCATGTGATCGACAGCTTGCAGCTGGAAGAGCCGGAATCCCTGTAACACCAAGCGCTAGGCTTCGGCAGACTCGGGATAATCGTACTCAAACACCCGCACCACTTCCGAGGCGTGCCACGACGCCGCAGCCACGCCATCGGACGGCCCGCAGAAGCGCCCAAGGCGCTCCACACATTCAAAAAAACCGGTACGGGGCAAGCGGCTTGCACCCTGGCTGATCACCAGGGAACTGCGCAGTGGCTGGTCAGCCTTGGCATCCAGCGCGGCCAGGTGTTCCAGCGCCGCCGTCAGGGTTTGCATGGCCGGCGTGGGAAATTGCAGGCGCTCCAGCAACGCGCGGTAGGTCAGGAGGTGGCGCTGTCGGCGCGCCTGGTCCAGTTCGTTGATTAATCCATCCCAATGTTGACGGCTGATACGTACGCTCACGTTTCGTCCCTCCAACCTGCAACGCCCAATTCCCAAGCCAGGCTGCGGCGGATGGCAGCGTCCGGCTGGCGTTCACCACTTTCGATCAAGCCCAGGTAAGAAGGGCTGATGCCCACTGTGCGAGCCAACGTCTCGATGGCCAGGCCTTTGGCCTCGCGCAGGCTTCGCAGTTGCTCCAGGGGGCGCAGATCCGGTTCGGCAGCGGTTTGACTGATGGTCGAAGCAGGAGGTGTTGGCTGTTGCTGACCGGCGGCTTTTAACAGCGCCTGATACTGAGCCCATGGCAGAACCGCATATTCGGGTTCGCCATCCTTTGTAATTATCTGAATATCCATGACTGCCCCGTAGGATCACAACACTTACTTCGTAAGTACTTTCCTTAGGAGTGTAATCCTAACAGCCACAAAGAGCGCAGGGGGATATTCGCAAGGTTCAGTTTTTTTGTGGATTTTCCTGCGCAAGCAGTTGGGGGGTCGCAGGAAGGCGCTCAACCACCGCGAGCTTTTCGGGTCGCTGACGCTCACGCCAGGCGCGAAAAGCGCTCAGCTCGCCGTCCAGGGTCTTCATGACCCACGCCAGCACGGCAATGTCGTCCAGCATGCCGAACACCGGGATAAAGTCCGGGATCGCGTCAATCGGGCTCAGGAAGTACATCAGCCCCGCCACCACCGAAATCAGTGCCTTGGGGCTGATGGCCCGGTACTCGCCGCGCCAGTAGGCCAGGCACAAGGCCTGCAGCAGCTTGAGGTCGTCCTTGAGCTTGCCCAGCCGGTTGCCCTGGCTCGAACCTTTGGCGGCCACCGCGAACAACAGCGTGGGCAAGCGCCCGCGGCCCAGCAGGCGAGCGGCCATGGGCAGGAAGCGGGTGAAATTAAACGGGGCTTTCATCGTCACTCCAGTTCCAGGCGACAGAAAAGGTTATCCACACAAATTGTGGATAACCTTGTGAACAGAGCCTATTTTCCAGGCTGAAAGCCACGTAATACAAGGCCTGCAGTCAGATCGGGCGTTTTTTGCGCACATAAAAAAAACCCAAGAATTCATTGACTTGGCGTTGATCTGCGTCTAGCCACACTCGAGTCTTTTATCAGACTGCTCTAGACCGCGTGGGTTCGGTTGAATGTGGCCTGGATTCAACTGGAAAAGTTATACACAGGCCAGAAACAACAACGCCCCGTCGAGACGGGGCGTTGTGTGTTCAGGCGCTGGTTACTTCTTGGCAGCCGGTGCGTCAGGCGCGTCAGCCTTGGACGGGTCCTTGATGGCCAGCAGTTCCAGGTCGAATACCAGTACGGAATTGGCTGGAATCGCCGGGCTCGGGCTCTGGGCACCGTAGGCCAGGTCGGACGGGATGTACAACTCGACCTTCTCGCCAACGTGCATCAGTTGCAGGCCTTCGACCCAACCTGGAATCACGCCGCTGACCGGCAGGTCAATCGGGCTGCCGCGATCCACAGAGCTGTCAAAGGTCGTGCCGTTGGTGAGCTTGCCGGTGTAGTGAACAGTCACTACGTCGGTAGGCTTCGGTTGGGCACCGTCCGCTTTCTTCACGATCTTGTATTGCAGACCGGAAGCGGTGGTGACAACGCCGTCTTTCTTGGCGTTCTCTTCGAGGAATTTCTTGCCGGCGGCTGCCGACTCTTCGCTCATCTTGGCCATGCGTTCTTCAGCACGCTTCTGCAGTGCGGCAAACGCTTCGACCAGCTCGTCGTCTTTCAGCTTCTGTTCTTTCTTGCCGACGGCATCTTCGATGCCTTGGGCTACCGCTTTGGAGTCCAGGTCATCCATGCCTTCTTGAGCAAGGCTTTTGCCCATGTTCAGGCCGATACCGTAGGAAGCTTTTTGCGCCGGGGTTTTCAGCTCTACGCTGGTTTGCGAATCACAACCCGCAAGTACCAGGCTAACCAGGGCCACCGCCGCCGCCAACCGATGCTGTTTCATGCTATTTCCTTGTTCGTGTGCCAAAAGGGCATTCGAGTAAAGTCGCGAGCTTATCAGGCGGCCACGACCAATGGCTACCGGCATGTGAGCAGGAAACTTCTGATAAGTTCACGTGTTTAAAAGCATTTTCATTCATTCTATGGCTCTGCAACGGAAGGCAGGACCGCTGGAACCACGCTCATGGCCACTTGCCGCACTGCTGGCCTGATGGCATAAGAACGACACAACTCGACAAGGATAGTTATCTTGCGCATTTTTTCCCGTGTTTTGCTGCTGATTTTCATACTGCTGGGCTTGATCCTGGCGGTGGTGCTCTATTTCGTGGTCAACCCGAAGCTGCCGGACTACGTGCCGGTGGAACAGGTGCACTACCAGGATCAATGGAGCGCCGCAGATCGCCAGACGTACTACTTCACGCCCCAGGGCACCCAGGTCAAGGGCCTGCGCTATGACTGGTTCACTGCCCTGGAACTGCCGTTCTCCGAGCAGCGTTTCGCCACGCCCGAATACCTGGCGCGCTTCGGTTTCCTGGTAGACCCCAAACAGGTACCCACTGCACAGAACCCCGGCAACCTGCCGGTGGGTTTCACCCGGCACAAAAACCCCGGCGGCAATGATGAGTTCCTCGACATCACCTGCGCCGCCTGCCACACCGGCCAGTTGAACTTCAAAGGCCAGGGCCTGCGTGTCGACGGCGGCCCGGCGCAACATGTATTGCCCTCCAGCGTACCGACCCTGCGCGGCGGCAGCTTCGGCCAGGCGCTCGTCGCCAGCCTCGCCTCGACCTACTACAACCCATGGAAATTCGAGCGCTTTGCCCGCACCGTCCTGGGCCACGACTACGACGACCGGAACGCCGCGCAACTGCGCCAGGACTTCAAGAAGTCCCTGAACACCTTCCTGAAAGTCGCCTGGAACGATACCCACCGTGGCCTCTACCCCACCGAAGAAGGCCCGGGCCGTACCGACGCCTTTGGCCGCATTGCCAACGCCAGCTTCGGCGACGCCATTTCCCCGGACAACTATCGTATCGCCAATGCACCGGTGGACTACCCGCAACTGTGGGACATCTGGACCTTCGACTGGGTGCAATGGAACGGCTCGGCCCAGCAACCCATGGCCCGCAATATCGGCGAAGCGCTGGGCGTCGGCGCCACGCTGGACTTCTTCGACAACGCCGGCCAGCCGCTCAAGGGCGACGCGCGTTATCCCTCCAGCGTGCGGGTGCGCGACCTGAGCACCCTCGAAGAAACCCTGCAACGCCTCAAGCCGCCAACCTGGCCGGAAGACCTGTTCGGCGCCATCGACAAACCATTGGCCGCCCAAGGCCGTGCACTCTTCGCAGAAAACTGCGCCGGCTGCCACGTGCCGACTGTGTCCCAGGTCGATGGCCGTCCGGTGCGACAACTGAAAATGCTCCCGGTGGAGGTGATCGGCACCGACCCTACTGCCGCCAGCAACATCGCCGACCACCGCTTCGACCTCAGCGCCCTGCAATGGGACCCGGCGGAGTTGGCCAAAATGAACGTCGAACTGCACCCCACGCCCACTGAACCGTTGGACCTGCGCAGCATTTCTTCAGCCAAGGGCCTGGCCTACATCACCGCCTTTGTCGAAGACCACGCCTACCGTGCCGCCGGCGTAACGCCTGCCGAACGCCCACAGCTGGACGGTTTCGGCCTGCCCATCGGCGTGCGCGAACTGCGCGCCTACAAGGCACGACCGCTGGCCGGGGTATGGGCGACACCGCCGTTCCTGCACAACGGCTCGGTGCCGACGATCTACCAATTGCTCTCGCCCCAGGACGAGCGCAGCCCGACCTTCTATAAAGGCACCTTCGAATACGACCCGCGTCACCTGGGCTATCAAACCGCGGCGTTCCCCAACGCCTTCCTGTTCGATACGCGCATCACCGGCAACCACAACAGCGGCCACGAATTCCGTGCCGGCCAGCGTGGCAACGGAGTGATTGGCCGAGGCTTGCTGCCCCAGGAACGCTGGGCGCTGCTGGAATATTTGAAAGTGCTGGGCGGCCCGCTGGAACAGCAACTGCCCTGACCCACCGACTTCGCAGAAAAGGATTTTTAAATGCTCGCTCGACTTTGGCTGCGCCTCGGCGCGTTTCTCGGCAAAACCCTGTTGTGGCTGGTGGGCCTGGGGCTGCTGGGCTGGTTGTTGTCCACCTTGTGGTTTGCCTGGCAGCACAGCGGCCCGGTGTCGCCGGATGAACAGATCCCGCCGGGGGAAGCCGCCATGACCCAAGGCATCATCCAGACCGCGGTGCGCATCGTCGACCAGCACCGTGAAGGCACACGCTACCTGCGCGATGCCCATGCCAAGGCCCATGGTTGCGTGAAGGCGCAGGTCAGCGTACTGCCGGACCTCGACCCGGCCCTGCGCCAGGGTGTATTTGCCGAGCCGGGCAAGACCTGGCAGGCGATGATGCGGCTGTCCAACGGCAATGCGTATCCGCAGTTCGACAGCATCCGTGATGCACGGGGCATGGCGATCAAATTGCTGGATGTACCGGGCAAGCAGTTGCTGGCGGATCAACAGGCGCGGGGTGAGCAGGATTTTGTGATGTTCAGCCATCCGAACTTTTTTGTCAGTGACGTGGCGGAGTATGCGCAGAACGTTTCGGCCCAGGCTGATGGCAAGAAGGTCATGGCGTTTTTCCCTTCGGTGGATCCGCGCAGTTGGCAGGTGCGGCATCTGTTTATTGCGCTGGCGACGTTGGCGCCGCCGCCGGTGAGTCCTACGCAGACGACTTACTTCTCGGTGTCGCCGTATAGGTTTGGGACGGCGAATGCAAAGTTTCGGGTGGCGCCGGATCCCCAGGGTTGTCCTGCGTATGTGCTGCCCAAGCAGAATCAGGATCTGCCGAACTTTTTGCGCAGTGCGTTGAATCAGCAACTATCGACTGACCGGGTGGCGGCGTGTTTTGTGTTGCAGATTCAGCGGCAGAATCCGCAGAAGTTCATGCCGATCGAGGACACCAGCATTGAGTGGAAGGAGAGCGATGCGCCGTTTGAGACGGTGGCCAAGGTGGTGATTCCGGCGCAGGATTTTGATACGCCGGCGTTGAATCTGGCTTGTGATAATCAGTCGTTTAACCCGTGGTTCGGGGTGGAGGCGCATCGGCCGATTGGGGGGATTAATCGGTTGCGTAAGGCGGTGTATGAGGCGGTCAGCGATTATCGGCATAGTCGGAATTTGTAGTGGCGTGGGGTGGGGGGCATATCCGTTATTTGGGTGATGGCTTCGATTGGTTCCGCTCTTACAGCGGCTCACTTTTGAAAAGCGCAAAAGTAAGCAAAACGCTCTTGCCCCACCACTCGGCACCTCGCTCAGGCTCGGTG
>NZ_JANUEW010000071.1:0-12730 GCF_024807515.1 Pseudomonas sp. BIGb0558 | reverse complement strand
GAGGTGCCGAGTGGTGGGGCAAGAGCGTTTTGCTTACTTTTGCGCTTTTCAAAAGTGAGCCGCTGTAAGAGCGGAACCAATATCAGCCGTTACCTGAATAACGGATATACCCTCAATCCCCCGCATTGGCATACATATAGTCAGTCGCCAACGAAGCCAGCGTCCGAACCCCAACCACCAACGCCGACTCATCCACAAAGAACCCCGGATTATGATTCGGCGCCGCCTTGCTCATGTCCTGATCCCGCGGCGTCACCCCCAGAAACACAAACAACCCCGGCGCCTCCTTGGCATAAAACGAGAAGTCCTCAGCCCCACCCACCAACGGCGCGTTGACCACATCGCCATTCGCCGCCCAACGCAAACTCGGCAGCATCTTCTCGGTCAGCGGCGGATTATTGATGGTCGGATCGTACTTCTCAATGATCGTCACCTCAGCCTTCGCCCCACCACTCTCGGCGATCTTCTCGACAGTCTGGCGCACATCCGCATGCAGCTTCTGGCGAATGCCATAGTCGTAGGACCGAATCGTCCCACTCATGTCCACCGACTCGGGAATGATGTTGTACCGCGTGCCCCCGTTGATGGTGCCAATACTCACCACCGCCGGAAACGAAGAAATATCGGTCCGCCGACTGACCACCGTCTGCAACCCCACAATGGTCTGCGCCCCGACAGTGATCGGATCAATCCCATCCCACGGCCGCCCGGCGTGGGTCTGCTTGCCCAGAATCTTGATCCGCAGGTCATCCGAGCTCGCCAACGTCGGCCCCGGCCGATACGCAATCTGCCCCGCAGGCACACCCGCCCAAACATGCAGCCCAAAAACGGCATCCGGCTTGGGCGATTTCATCACCCCTTCCTGCACCATCATCTTCGCGCCCCAGGTGTTCTTGCCGTCGGGGATAAAGTCGCTCGGGCCTTCTTCAGCCGGCTGGAAATAGAACACCACGGTACCCGGCAGGCGGTCGCGCATGCCTGTCAGGATTTTCGCCGTGCTCAGCAGGATGGCGGTGTGGGCGTCGTGGCCACAGGCGTGCATCACGTCGACTTCTTTATCGAGGTACACGCCCTTGGCCTTGGACGCGAAGGGCAGGCCGGACACTTCCTTGACCGGCAGCGCATCCATATCGGCGCGCAGGGCAACGGTCGGGCCGGGCAGGGCGCCTTTGAGAATGGCGACTACGCCCGTGCGGGCAACGCCGGTCTTCACCTCAAGCCCCATCTCCCGCAGTTGCTTGGCCACAAGCTCCGCGGTGCGGTGTTCGGTATTGCCCAGTTCAGGATGGGCGTGGATGTCGCGCCGGGTTTCCAGCAAGGCCGGTTCCAGCACTTTGGCCTGGGCGGCGATGGTTTCGCGGGCACTGTCCTGGCCGCTGCTGGCGGCGATGACCGCACTGCTGGCGACACCGCACAGCAAGCCGAATACCCATTGGTGTGTAAGACCGGTCAAACGCATAAGGACTCTCCATGATTATTGTTGTTGATCCTGACGTCGTCCGGGCCGCGCTTATTCTTTCTCCTGCACGCCTCCCGCCGCCGTCACCACTTGCACGCTCAAGCGCGGAGTGGCCAGGTCCAGCCCGGCCTCATCCATGTGACGCTTGAGCGACAGGTTGAACGCCCGCGAAACCTCCCACTGCTTGATCGGCGCGGTCTTGAAGCGGGCGCGAAGAATCGCACTGCCGGACTCGAAACTTTCTACACCCTGAATCTCCAGCGGCGACCAGATATTGCGCCGCTGCAACGGGTCGTTGCGCATCTTCTGCCCGACGTCGCGCATCAGCTTGATGGCGTCGTCGATTTCCATGTTGTACGGAATCGCCACCCGGAAGATCGCGTAGCCGAACTCCCGGGAGTAGTTCTTGATGCTTTTGATTTCACTGAACGGAATCGTGTGCACGATGCCGTCGATGTCCCGCAGGCGCACCGTACGAATGGTCAAGCCTTCCACGGTGCCCAGGTGGCCACCGACATCCACGTAGTCATCAATCGCCAGGGAGTCTTCGATAATGATGAACAGGCCGGTGATCAAGTCCGCCACCAGCGACTGCGCACCAAAACCGATGGCCAGGCCGATCACACCGGCACCCGCCAGCAGCGGCGTGACGTTCATGCCCATGTTCGCCAGGGCGACGATGGCGGCAATGATAAAGATGGTCACGAACAGCACGTTGCGAATCAACGGCATCATTGTCTGTGCCCGCGCATTGGCCAGGCCTTTGCGCGAGCGGGTCAGGGCGTGGTGGATGGCGGTGTCGCTGAGGATCCAGATCAGCCAGGCGAACAGCAACGTGCCGGCCAGGCCGAACAGCTTGACGCTGATTTCATGGCCGTCGCCTTCGGTAAAGCGGATCAGCGACAGGCCCCAGACCCGCAGGCCCAGTTCGATGAACACCAGCCACACCACCAGGTGGGCGAGGGTGTAGACGAAGCTTTTCAGGCGATCGGAGTACAGCGCATGGCGCTTGTGCCCACGCTGGGGCTTGAGGGCATGGCGGCGCACCAGGCCGTTGATCACCATGCACAGCACCAGCAACACCGTGCACAACAACGATTGGCGCAGGGCGGTGCTGGTGTCGCCGGCGGAGACAAAGGTGGCGAACAGCGAGATGCCCACCAGCAGCAACGCCGGCAGGTACCAGAAGGTGCCGACGATTTCGATGGTGTCGCTCAGGGCGCGGCGGGTCAGGCGGCGGGACAGCGGCTGGTTGCGGATAAGGTGCGCGATGGGCCGGCGGAAACGCAGGATGAACACGCCGGTGGACAGCGCGGCCATCACATTGGCGATGGTCGCGGCGACATGGGACAAATGCTGGCCCAGGCTCTCGGCCAGGCGCGGGTCGCTGACGGCTTCGCCAAAGGCGGCAAAGCTGCCGATCAGCCACAATGGCCGGAAGGCCTGGTGCCGCAGGATGTACAAGGCGCGGTGGCGGTGCGGGCCGTCGAGCACGGAAAACGCGACCACGCAGATCGCCGAGAAGCAGGTGCCCACCACCAGCGCGTAAGCCAGCACCATCGCCAGGGATTTGCCCAGGGACGAGGGCAGCGCGTAGCTCATGTAGACGGTGATCACCAACGCGATCAGCCACGGGCCGAGCTTGCGCAGGGCAAAGCGCAGCAGGTCCCAGGTCTTGGGGTGTTGGGGCAGTTCTTCGGTCAGGCCGAAGCGCTCGCGCACCCGGTGGCTGAGCCAGATCAGCACGGCGGCCAGCAGGCTCCAGAGCATCAGGATCATGGCAAACGCAAAGATGATCGGCAGCCACTCACTGGCCGGCAGCATCAGGGCGGTAAGTTCATCCTTGGCCTGGTCGAACTCGCTGGACCAGCGATTGATCGGGCTGTCGGCACCGGAGAACTGTTGCTCCAGGCTGGACAGGGTGCCGCCGATCAAGCCGAGCACACCCAGTTCGGCGGCGGGCTGGGCTTTTTGCGTGGTTTCCCGGAGCTTTTTCAGGTCGCTCAGCAGTTTGGTGCGCTGCTGGTCGTTCTCCAGGGTCTTGATCACTTCGTCCAGGGACTGGCCCAGCGGGACGTCGGCTTGCGGTTGGGTTTTGTTGGTGCTGCCCAGCAGCCCCGGCAGGCTCACGGCGTGGGCAGGCGCCATGGGCAACAGGGCCAGCAGGCAGATAAACAGGCAGCAGGGCAGGGCAAACAGACGGGCAAGCACGAGGCGGTCAACCTTAAATACGACGAATTGACCGAGTGTACGAGGCCGTCATGTGCAATGCGAGTGGGATTGTCATTCAGCGAGTTTGGCGAGGATCTTGTAAACCACGGTGCCGAGGATCAGCAGCATGCCGATCCACATGCCGAACACGCCGATGGCTTTGTCGCGAAAGTTGAAGCCGATGGCCAGGAGGATCATGCCGGTCAGGATGGGGATGAGCATGGAGTGGAAGGCGGACATGGTGATCATGGGGCGACGGCCTTGTCGGATGGAGGATGGGTATAAGTCTAGGTCGATTTTGCGAAGTGCAAGTTGATCAGTGTCAGAAACGCTACAAACCGCGGTTAATTTCTACACCCGATGGCTTTTTTTCGATTGGCCACGGTCAACATCCCTCAGGAACCTTTAAACCCAGGAGCATTCATCCATGAGCACACCCAAGGCGCTGTTGATTCTGCACGGCAAGCAAGCCCTCAACGAGCAGGTGCGGGCGGCGGTGCAGGCCAGGCGCGAGCAAGGCTGGGAATTGGACGTGCGGGTGACGTGGGAGGGCGGCGACGCCCAGCGGTTTGTCGATCAAGCCCTGGCCGATGGCTACACCCGGCTGATTGCCGGCGGCGGCGACGGCACGCTGCGGGATGTGGCCGAGGCCATGGCCCGCGCGAAGACTGAGGCCAGCCTGGTGCTGATGCCCCTGGGCACTGCCAACGACTTTGCCCGCGCCGCCGGCGTACCGCTGGAGCCGGAGCAGGCCCTGGAGCTGCTGGATGTGCCGGCCCGCGCCATCGACCTGGGCGAGGTAGGCGGGCAGATTTTCCTGAATATGGCCACCGGCGGGTTTGGCAGCCAGGTCACCGCCAACACCTCCGAAGACCTGAAGAAAGTCCTCGGCGGCGCGGCGTACCTGTTTACCGGCCTGTCACGCTTCAGCGAGTTGCGCGCGGCCTACGGTGAATTGCAGGGGCCTGACTTCCACTGGCGTGGCGAGCTGCTGGCATTGGGCATCGGTAACGGGCGCCAGGCTGGCGGCGGCCATGTGCTGTGCCCCGATGCGCTGGCCGATGATGGTTTGCTGGACATCAGCATTTTGCCGGCGCCCCAGGAAGTGGTCGGCACGTTGCGTACGCTGATGGCGGACGGCTGGGGCCTGGACAATATGTTTGTGCGGGCGCGTTTGCCGTGGGTCGAGATCAAGGTCGCCGAAGGGCTGGCGATCAATCTGGACGGCGAACCGCTCAAGGGCGACGACTTGCATTTCTCGGCCTTGCCCCAGGCGCTGCGGGTGCATTTGCCGGTGGATTCGCCGTTGCTGACTAATCGTCCAGGCTGATGATCTGTTCGCGCACGGCGAACAACACCAGGCCCGCCACATCGAAAATCTGCAGGCGTTTCATGATCTGCGAGCGGTGGGCTTCCACGGTCTTGATGCTCAAGCCCAGGCCGTTGGCGATTTCCCGGGTGGATTTGCCGCGCACGATCAAGCGCAGGATTTCCAGCTGGCGTGCCGTCAGGTTGTGGCTGTGGGGCGGCGGGTTGGACTGGGCCTGATTGCGCACCAGCGCCTGGTTGATCACCGTGTGGGCAATGGCCGGGCTCAGGTAGCGTTCGTTGTTGCGCAAGGCCAGGAGCGCGTGCTCCAGCTCGTTGGCCGTGGTGTCCTTGAGCAGGTAGCCGTGAGCGCCGGACTCCAGGGCGCACATGATCAGCTCCGGGTCGGTGTGCATCGACAAAATCAGCACTTTGCTCTTTGGGTAGGCGCGCTTGAGCTCCTTCAGCGCGTCGAGGCCGCCGGTGTGTTTCATCGACAGGTCAAGCAGCACGATGTCGGGTTGCAGCGCGTCGAAGCGCTCCAGCAACTGCGCACCATCGCTGGCTTCGCCAACCACCGCGTAGCCGGGAATATCCATGACCAGCGCACGCACGCCGGCCCTGATCAGGGAGTGGTCATCCACCAGGAGTAAGTTGCACGTCACTCTAGAACCTTATTGGGGTTGGCCCGTTCGAGGGCGCGGGGCGCCCAGGGGAAAAGCGCTTCGATCCTCGTCCCAAAGCCTGGCTGGCTATTGACGGACAATGTGCCACCCAGTTGATCAATCCGCTCGGACATCCCGGCCATGCCCCGTTGGCCTTCCTGGGCAGGGTTGATGGCGGGCAAAAAGCCCTGGCCGTCATCGCTGATAAACAGCGACAGGCCTTCGGGCAGGCGTTGCAGGCGCACCAGCAGGTTATGTGCCTGGGCATGGCGCAGCATGTTGGTGACGGCTTCCTGGGTAATCCGGAAGGCGGCGACAGCCATCTCTTCCGGGATGCCGGTCAAACGTTGATGGCATTCCAGGCTCCAGCTCACCCGGGTGTTTTCCAGGGTCTTGAGCAGGTGCGCCCGCAGGCTCGCTTCCAGCCCCAGGCTCGCCAACTGCCGGGGGTTGAGGATGGCCGACACGTCCTGCACCTTGGCCAGGGTTTCGTTCAAGGTGTTGCACAGCACGGCACAATGGCCCTGCAAGTCTTCCGGCAGGCGGCGCTTGAGCCACTCACTTTGCAGCTTGGCGGCGGTCAACAGTTGGCCGATATCGTCGTGCAGTTCGCGGCTGAGGCGATGACGTTCGTTTTCCTGCACCTGCAACAGGCGGTCGGCCAATTCCTGGGGCTGGAACTTGATGGATTTGCGCGAGCGCCACTGTTGCAGGCCTACCACCAGCAGGGTGGCCAGGTTCAACAGCAACAGGGCAACAGGCAGGTGGGTCGATTGTGCATAAGCCCACAGGCTGAGCAGGAATGAGCACAGGCATAGCGCGAGGGTCATCCAGCGTGCATTGCTTCGGGACACGGACCTTGCGATGAGTGACTTCAGGCTGGCGTACATAGGAGGCGCATTTCACGTTTATATGCATCATGAAGTTGAGTCACTTCGAGCGGGGCATGGTACCACCACTATTACCGTTGGTCGCCTGGAGCCGAGCGTGATGAGGGTTATTAATCGCGGCAGCGCCCCGGGAGGTAGTCCCGGAGTTCAAATAGGCGGGGAGTTGTATCATTGAAGTTGTTTTGTATCGGTATTGTCGTTAGTGGCTTATTGATATTTTTCTGCTAACGACGACGTCATGCATGGTTAGTTGTGGCTGTCGTTTTTGGATAAGTCGGCCATTGAATACGACGGTTTTGTCGGTTAAATGCGAAAGATATTCAAATCGCGTAAGGCATGCTGCGTTGTTGCTTATAACCAAAGTCGCTTTGCGGGATGTGCTGGACGACGGTGGCAATCAACACGGTTTGTTCCGTTTCATCCAGGCCTAGTTTGCCGGTTTTGGCGTCGATCAACTCCAGTTGCCAGGCGAGCAAGGTCAGGCAAGCATTCAGCGCGTCCAGTGCCTCGTCGTGTAATTGCAACGGGCTGGCGGCATTGGCGATCAGGTACTGCACATGCCGGGAAAACTCGCCGATGGCCCGCAGCGCAAGGGCGTCGGACTTTTCCGCGAGCTTGATCAGGCTGCTCTTCATGCAGTCGATGGCGTCGCTGTCGTTACGAATCAAGTGCAGGTGGCTCAAGCATTCCTGGGACTTGGCCAGCAGCATTTCCGCCTCAAGGAGGAACTCGGGAAGTGCAAGTTGCCACTCTTTGCCGTCGTTCATCATGCAAGTCTCCACAACATACGGTCGGATAATGAGATGTCGCACCGGGTGAATGGCTTAAAAGTACTGCTGAAATATGACGAAGATCTGTAGGTCGGTTCCGACTTTTCAGTAGGGCATTTATTTGAATGATGCCCGCGCTCGTCGGAACCCCCCATCATCTTCAGGGCCATTCGCATAACTTCTTCGGTTGCCAAGACGTAAGTCTGTGGACGACCCGTGGGCCGAGAGCTTGCGGTAGCAAACAAAAGCCTGACTCCATTCATGCAATGAGAATGGCGTCACATTAATGGCTATTAGATATCGCGAATATCAGGTTGGTCCTGATTGTGGATAGGGGAATCCCTTACATAGGGGAACCTCGCGCTGACTTTGCGGTCACGCGGCGGTGTTGATGGGCCTTGCGTTGAAGCTGGCTCAGTAAAGCATGATGTCAGTGTGACATCAATGGATTTGCATGGCATTTTAGTGGGGGTCAAGGTCCGGCGTTTGCCGCCGATAACCTGCTTCAGTGACCTGTAATATCCTTCCGCTCAACCCAGGAGTCTTTAATGGCCGGCATTCTCGACACGGTAGATCAACGCACGCAATTGGTGGGTGAGAATCGCCTGGAGATCCTCATGTTTCGCCTGGCCGGGCGGCAGCTGTTCGCGATCAACGTGTTCAAGGTGCAGGAAGTGCTGCAACTGCCCAAGTTGACCCTGATGCCCCAGCGCCACCCGTTTGTCTGCGGCGTGGTCAACCTGCGTGGCCAGACGTTGCCGGTAATCGACCTGTCCCAGGCGATTGGCATGCGCCCGCTGATACCAGGGCCCAACAGCACCATTATCGTCACCGAATACAACCGCTCGGTGCAGGCATTCCTGGTGGGCGGTGTAGACCGCATCGTCAACATGAACTGGGAGGCGATCCTGCCGCCACCGGCCAGTGCCGGGCGCCAGCATTACCTCACGGCCATCAGCAAGGTCGATGACCAGTTGGTGGAAATCATCGACGTGGAAAAAGTCCTTGCCGAGATCGTGCCCTACAACGCCAAGGTTTCCCGCGAGAAACTCGAAGACCCGGTACTGGAGCGCGCCCGTGGCCGCGAAGTGCTGCTGGTGGATGACTCCAACGTAGCGCTCTCGCAACTGCGTGACACCCTCGGCCAACTGGGGGTGAAGATGCACATTGCCAGCGACGGCCTCAAGGCCCTGAACATGCTCAAGGCCTGGGCCGACAGCGGCCAGGTGATGACCGACAAACTGTTGATGATCTTCACCGACGCCGAAATGCCCGAGATGGACGGCTACCGCCTGACCACCGAGATTCGCAACGACCCGCGCCTGCGCAGCCTGTACGTGGTGCTGCACACTTCGTTGTCCGGCAGCTTCAACGACTCGATGGTGAAGAAGGTCGGTTGCGACAACTTCCTCTCCAAGTTCCAGCCCGACAAGTTGGTGGACGTGGTTCGTCAACGCCTGATGCTGGACGAAGTGCCGGCTTGAGCTTAGGGTGACGGCTTTGTCCCTCAGGAATGCAGGCCCATGCTTCGTCTCAGCGCGCTGTACCGATACCCCTTGAAGTCTGGCAAGGGTGAACCCTTGCAGCAGATCGGCCTGGATGCACTCGGGCTCGACGGGGATCGACGCTGGATGCTGGTGGACGAGGCCAGCGGACGGTTCCTGACCCAGCGCGCCGTGGCCAAAATGAGCCAGCTGTCGGCGCTTTGGAACAGCGCCGGTGGCCTGACCCTGAGCGCCCAAGGGCAGCCAGCCCTTGACGTGCCACTGCCCGGCAGCGATGCCGAGTTGCGCGGCGTGACCATCTGGCGCGACACCTTGCGCGTGCCGGATGCGGGTGATGAAGCGGGCGCCTGGCTCAGCGAATTCATCGGCAAACCCACGCGGCTGGTGCAAGTGCCACTGGCGCGTGCGCGTACCACCGAGGCCGGCTACGGCAAGGATGATGACAAGGTTGGCTTTGCCGATGGCTTTCCGTTGCTGCTGATCGGCCAGGCGTCCCTTGATGACCTGTCGCAACGCATCGGCCGCCCCATGGAAATGCTGCGTTTTCGTCCCAACCTGGTGATCGAGGGCAGCGAAGCCTTTGCCGAAGATGGCTGGAAGCGGGTGCGGATTGGCGACGTGGAGTTTCGCGTGGTCAAGTCCTGCTCGCGCTGCATCCTGACCACCATCGACCCGGCGAGCGGCGAGCGCAGTGCCGACCGCGAACCCTTGGCCACGCTCAAGACCTACCGGGAACAAGAGGGTGATGTGATGTTTGGGCAGAACCTGGTCAACGATGGTGTGGGCCGACTGGAAGTCGGCATGCCGGTGACGATCCTGGAGTAACCGTCCGTGCAATAAAAAATGCCCGTCTCTCGCGAGACGGGCATTTTTTTTCGGCTACCGAACGTTTAGCCGCGGTATTCGCACAGGTAGGCCGTGTCGACGGCGACTTTCAGCTGGAACTTGCTGTTGGCGGGCACGTTGAACTGACTGCCGGCGGCGAAGGTTTCCCAGTCTGTGCTGTCTGGCAGCTTGACGGTCAGCGCGCCCGACACCACGTGCATGATTTCACGCTGGGCAGTGCCGAATTCGTATTCACCCGGGGCCATGACGCCGATGGTCGCCGGACCTTCTGCGGTGCCGAAAGCGATCGACTTGACGGTGCCGTCGAAGTACTCGTTGACTTTAAACATGGGCGAATCCTCGGAAAAGGGTCAAGAAAGGTCGGCCAGTATGCCTTCTACACGGGCAAAATCAACGGCAGCAGCCGTGCGGTATTGCGCGCATCTTCCAGCGCCCGGTGCTGTTGGCCGTGGAACTGCATACCCGCCAGTTGCAGCGCGCCGTTGAGCCCCAGCGGCTTGTCCAGGCGCCGGGCCTTGGCGAAACGCTGCTTGAGGTTCACGTGGGGTGTCTGGCCCAGCACGCTGCTCAGGCCATGGCGTTGCCACTCCAGCTCCAGTTGCTGGCGGTCGTAGTCGCCCCAGCTCGCCCAGCCTTCCAGGCGTGCCTGGTGTTGACCGAGCCAGCGTTCGAACAGCGGCCACACGTCATTCAACGGCGCGGCGGCGTCGATATTCGCCTGGGTGATGTGGGTCAACTGGCGGCAGAACGGCGTCAGCAACGGCCTGCGCAGCGGCCGCACGAAACGCTGGAAATGGTCCAGCTCACGGCCCTGACGGTTGACCAGGCTCACGCCGATCTCGATGATTTCCATCTCGGTCACGGGCCAGCCGCCTTCATCCGTTGTGGCTTCAAGATCAATAATCAGCCAATGAGGCATCGCAGGTTCCCGTACTCTTCCCGTCCTGATGGGGATAGAGCGTAGCCAAGCCTGCTAGTTCCGCCCAGGGGTCATTCGATCTCCAGCAAAATCTGACGGTTCCTCACCTGATCTCCCGCAACCGCCTGGATCCGCTTGACCACGCCGCTCATGCCGGCCTTGAGCGGGTGCTCCATTTTCATCGCTTCGAGCACCAGCAACAGCTGGCCCTTGCTGACCGAATCGCCTTCGCTGACCCGTACCTCCACAATCGCGCCATCCATCGGCGCCTTGACCGTGCCGTTGCCGGCCTCGGCCTGGCGGGTGGCAACGGCCTGGGTTTGGTCGGTGATGCATACGCCGGGCAGCCAGAGCCGGGTACCTTGCAGGTGGTAGGCGATGCGGCGGCGGATACCGTTGACCACCGCGGTGGCCCAACGACCGTCGGTGGTGAGGTCGCGTATTTCGACGGCGTGCCGATCAATCTCGACTTGCAGGCAATTGTCCGCCAGCACACTGAGGCTGACGACCCGGGATTCGTCCTGTTCGGCCAGTTGCCAGGTCCACGGCACGCTGGCGTTGTTGCGCCAGCCCGACAGCGGCTTGGCATGGTCGCTGGCGCTGCGTTGATAAAACAGCGCGGCGGCCAGGGCCAGCTCATCGTTGGTCGCTTGGGTTTGAGGGATCTCGCTGAAATGTTCGGCGATAAAGCCGGTGCTGAAGTCTGCGGCGATAAATTGCGGGTGCTTGAGCAGGTCGGCCAGCAGCCGTTGATTAGTCGATACGCCGAGCAATACGCAGTCTTCCACGGCCCTGAGCAACTTGCGCCGGGCCTCTTCGCGTGTGGCGCCGTGGGCGATGATCTTGCCCAGCATCGGATCGTAGAACGGCGTGATGCGCTGGCCTTCCAGCAGGCCATGATCGATGCGCACACCTGGCGCCGGCTCCCAGCGCAGCACGTCGCCGGTTTGCGGCAGGAAGCCCTGGGCCGGGTCTTCGGCGTAGAGGCGTACTTCCATGGCGTGGCCGCTGAGGGTGACTTGCTCCTGGCGCAAGGGCAGCGGCTGGCCAGCGGCAATCTGCAACTGCCAGGCCACGAGGTCGAGGCCGGTGATCAGCTCGGTGACCGGGTGTTCCACTTGCAGGCGGGTGTTCATTTCCAGGAAGTAGAAATTGTTGTTGCGGTCGAGCAGGAACTCCACCGTGCCGGCGCCGACGTAATTGACGGCGCGGGCGGCCTTGATGGCGGCTTCGCCCATGGCTTGGCGCAGTTCGCTGGTCATGACCGGGCAGGGGGCTTCTTCGATGACTTTTTGATGGCGGCGCTGGATCGAGCAGTCGCGTTCGCCGAGGTAGATCAGGTTGCCGTGGGTGTCTCCGAACAGTTGGATTTCGACGTGGCGCGGCTCGATCAGGGCTTGTTCGAGGATCAGTTCGGCGCTGCCGAAGGCGTTTTGTGCTTCGGAGCGGGCGGTGCGCAGGTGTTCCAGCAGGGTGTCGGGGTTGTGTACCAGGCGCATGCCACGGCCGCCGCCGCCGGCGCTGGCCTTGATCATCAGCGGGTAGCCGATGTGGTCGGCGTTCTGTTGCAGGGTTGGGTCGTCCTGGTCGGGGCCTTGGTAGCCTTTGATGCACGGGACGCCGGCGTCGAGCATGGCGAGTTTGGAGAGGCGTTTGCTGCCCATCAACTCGATGGCTTCGGGGCTGGGGCCGATGAAGGTCAGGCCGGCGGTTGCGCAGGCTCGGGCGAAGTCGGGGTTTTCGGAGAGGAAGCCGTAGCCGGGGTGGATGGCGTCGGCGCCCGTACGGTGGGCGGCTTCGAGGATGGCTTCGATGTTCAGGTAGGACTGGTTGACCGGGGCGGGGCCGATGTGGACGGCTTCGTCGGCCATCTGGACGTGCAGGCTGTTGGCGTCGGGGGCGCTGTAGACCGCTACGGTGCGATAGCCCAGGGATTGGGCGGTGCGCTGGATGCGGCAGGCGATTTCGCCACGGTTGGCTATGAGGATTTTATTGAACATGAGTGATCCCTTGGGTTGGCGTTTACCGTGTACATATCCATTCCTGCGGTAACGGCTGCTATTGGTTCCGCTCTTACAGCGGGTCACTTTTGAAAAGCGCAAAAGTAACCAAAACGCTCTGCCCCGCCTGTCGGCACCTCGCCTAGGCTCGGTGTTC
>NZ_JANUEW010000070.1:0-13796 GCF_024807515.1 Pseudomonas sp. BIGb0558 | reverse complement strand
CCGAGCCTAGGCGAGGTGCCGACAGGCGGGGCAGAGCGTTTTGGTTACTTTGCCGCTTTTGCAAAGTGACTCGCTGTAAGAGCGAAACCATAGGCAGCCGTTACTTAAATAACGGATATGTACCCAGAGCCCCCCCCAGCGAAGCCAGGCAAAACCCCCAATCCCAACTAAGCTCACCCCCCAACAAAAACAACACCGAGCGCCCCCAATGACCCACCCTACCGAGGCCTTCCGCGCCGCCTACCGCGCCAGCATCACCCACCACTACAACCCCTGGCTCCACGCCGGCTTCGTGTTCAGCTACGGCCTGCTCTGCATCACCCTGTTCTGGTCCACCACCCAACACATCCAACCCCTGGAATGGCTGACCATCCCCCTCACCCTGGTCTTCTTCAACCTGTGCATCTACCTCGTTCACCGCCACCTGGGCCACCACAAACACCCCGTCGCCCGCCTGTTCTACGCCCGCCACACCGGCGACCACCACAGCTTCTTCACCCCCGGCCACATGACCTACGACAGCCCCCGAGACTGGCGCGTCATCCTCTTCCCCGCCTGGCTCATCCTGATCCACAGCCTGGCCATCACCCTGCCCGCCTGGTGGCTGCTCAAACACCTCAACCCCAACGTCGCCGGCCTGTTCGCCGGCTGCATGATCCTCGGCTACCTGCTCTATGAATTCTTCCACGCCTGCGAACACCTGCACCCCGACCACCCCGTGGCCCGCCTGCCATGGATCCGCCAGATGCACCACCTGCACGCCCTGCATCACCGTCGCGAACTGATGCAGGGGCGCAACTTCAATATCGTCCTGCCGCTGATGGACTACCTGTTCGGCACCCTGCATTGGGAACCGCAAACGCCCGAATCAAAAAAAGCCCAATAAAAAACGCCCCACCTAAGTGGGGCGTCTACCAGTCGCAAAAGTGTTTATGCGCCCTTATCGGCCAATGATGTCCTGGCTGCAGATATGCCCCAGGCTCACGTAGGGAACGTTATCGCCACCGACGCCGACATTCGGCAACTCCTTGAGGTCGATGCGCCAGCCGCCGACGTTGTACCAGGTGTCCCAGAGGTACTTCACACCGGTGCTGCTGTCGTAGTACTGGGCACGGTAGTCACCGACACAACCGCCCAACTCCGCGCTCCCCGATGTTTTGCCGGCACTATCGGTGACGGCCGAGAATACCGTCCAGTTGAAGTCCGGACCCGGAACAAAACGCTTGTCGACCTTCAGCTGTGAAGTGACCCCCACCAACGGTGCACCCGTGCTGTCTTTCCATTCGGTTCTCCAGGTGATGAGACGACCGGCCTGGGTCGCCAGGGGGGCGACGCCCACCGGGATTCGGGTCACCGTTCCGCCCCTCGCATCGGAGTCCGTCAGGTGCGGACTTGAACCGAACGTCAGCTTGTACTCGGACTTGGCATCCCACACCTCAGCGGGGTTGGCCCGCACGCGCGCCTTGTAGACAAAGCCCGGTGCGCGGCTGGGAAAGGTCGCTGTTGAGCCACCCGGAATGTTGACCCAGGCACTGCCGTTGAAGTACTCGAAGATCCACTGATTACGCACGCCCTTGTCGTCATCACCGAGGAACAGGCTGACGCCCTGCCCGCGTACAGCGGCGAAATCGAAGTAGTCAACGTCATCCGGGCTGTCGAGGTTGCCCGTCAGATAATTCAAGCGGTCCGGCAAGGCGAACGCGGTTTCCGCGGTGTCATTGGGCTCGTAGGCGTCAATCGCGGTGTTGACGATCGCGCCGAAGTCGAAGGCCGAACCGTCAGCCACCTTGGCCTCCAGGAACCAGTAGTAGTCCCCGGCTTCAAGCATGCCGCTGATGACTTCGTCGCTGTTGCCCGGGTTATCAGACGTGATCAGTGCCGTCAGGTTGTTCTGCCCGTCGTCCTGGAACAGCGTCAGGGCCATTTCGGTCCCCGGCTGCTGACCCGCGAGGTAAATCTGCACCTTGGCCTTGGCAGGCACATTGAAATGGAAGCACTGGGATTGGCCACTCAGCAATCCGTCATAGCTGTAACCGACATTGATATCGAGGCTGTCGCACAGCGGCACAAACGCGGCCTGGGCAGCAGGCGCCTTGGCCGATTTTACCAGCCGTGACACCGCTGCAATCTGCACGCTTTCAGAGGGCTTCGCGACGCTGGCAACCTGCCTGGACACACCGACGGGTTTGGCTGTTTGTGCGACCTTGAGCTTATCCAGCACCTGCGCCGAAGACGCCGTGGCCGGCACCTTGCCCCCGGATTTCAGGGCGCTCTTGACCGCTGCACTCAAGCTTTTTTCGCTCAGGTGCACGCTGCTCTGCGAAGGGTATTGCTCGGCCAGGGCAAAGGCCGAAACGAAGCTGGCAGCCATCATGGCCGCGCCCAGTACAAAGGCTTTTTTAGATTTCATTTTTTATCCATCCATAGTTAAAAAATTGAAGCTCAGGTGACCGGTGACATCCGGTCACCTGGGATGGAATGTAGGATAAAGCTGTATATATGTACAGCAACATTGGAAAATCTTTTGCAGCGACTACCCTTTAATCCAGACGTACCAGAGCCCAGCACCTACAAATCCAGCCATCCCAAAACGATACGGCCAAAGCACCCAGCGCTTGAGAGACAGGGGAACAGACGCCAGCTCTGCCGCCGTCACATCCCCCCTTCTGATATGCAGCTTGGGGAGCGAAAGGAAGTCGACAATCAGACTCAGGCGCATGTATCTGTCGATCAGTTGGTTTCTGCGCCAAAACCGTTTGTTGTCACGGACCAAAACGTTATCGCTGAAGTAGCTTTCCAGTTCATCCAGTTTTTTGTACTCGACGAATAACTTCAAACCCAAAAAAACAAACGGCCACACCCCCAATAAAATCACGGTAAACCCGTGTAACGACATACTCATGCCTCTTCCCCCTCATAGATCAGGTCACCGGCCATTTCTCCAAGCGATCCCCCCACGGTTCCACCGGTATACCCTCCTGCAGCACCGCCAATAATCCCGCAAGCGAGTTCCCCTTTCCCTCGAGTAGCGATGCCCAAAACGACCTTACACAAACCACGCGCCAACTTTGCACCTAGTGCCCCGCCACCGGCAGCACCACCTACTCCACCCACCAACTTCCCACCTTGCACATACTTCGCCCGCCTACACATCGCCTCCCTCCCCTCCATACACGCCTCCTTGACCTCCAGCCCCGCCACCCCCACATCCAGCGCCAGCCCCACATACGTCCCCTTGCCCAAAAACCTCGACGTCTCGGCAATGCTGCGAACCCGCTGCGTATAGCCCACGATTTCACTCTTGTGCAGGTAACTCTTGGTGGAAATGCCCAGCACTTTCTTCAGCGATTTATTGGTTTTCAGGCTCGTGCCAAATCGCGCAGCGCCTTGCAATTGAATATCCAGACGTCGGAACAACATCTGGCGCTGCTGGATAAACGTCTCCTTGTTCACAGCACCGCTCTTCAGTCGCTGATGCAGCCGTTCAACCTCCTCCAATGTGTGCTGGACCTCGTCCAGGTGTCGCCCCCACGCCGACGTCGCGCTGCCGACACCCAAGGAGCTGTAACCCAGAAAGCTCTGCAGCAAGTCATAGTTATTGACCACCGCCG
Source organism: Pseudomonas sp. BIGb0558 (assembly GCF_024807515.1). Lineage (NCBI taxonomy): Bacteria > Pseudomonadati > Pseudomonadota > Gammaproteobacteria > Pseudomonadales > Pseudomonadaceae > Pseudomonas > Pseudomonas sp. BIGb0558. The sequence continues at coordinate 10,185 of NZ_JANUEW010000070.1, read as the reverse complement.
TCCCCGCCGAAGCATCCAGCTCCAGGTTGCGTCGAATCTCCTGGGCATGGCGCATCAACCAGGCATCATCGGCGGTACACGCCACACCGTAGTCGTCGGGAACGATCACCATCTGCCCCGGCGTCACCAGGCGGGCCTGACGCAAGTGCAGGTTCAGTGCGTCGAACTGATCGGAGAGTTGCCGGCTGGACCCGGTCAGCAACCGGGATTTCAAACTGAGGTAGTCCGTGGTGCGGTCATTGATGTATCCCTGCGCCATCACTTACATCCCTGATGTAATGAATATGGCGCAGGAATATAAGCAGCCGAACGCGGCCCGGACACAAGGCTGGGACGGCTGAAATTACATTTGGGAAATCACCTACCTGGCAGGTAATTAATGCCTACAAAAAACCTCGACCTCAGTACCCGGTCATCTCCAGGTACCCCACCCCACCCGGGAACTTCACCGGCCCTTCCCAGTAAGGAATGCTCAGGTTCATCCAGGCTTTGGGATTAAGCGCCTGGGTAGTGATGTCCAGCTGCTTGCCCGGGATTTTCAACGACCACTGGGTAGGAATGCTGCGCCCATCAATCGTGGTGGTGCCCAGCGGTGTCAGTTGGATGTCCTGGTTGTGCAAGGTCTGGGTTTGGCCTTGCTGGTCGATCCAGGTGCCCGTCAGGTATGACGGCCCGTCCTTCTGCCGCACCCGAAACAGCATCAACTGCTCACCACTGTCCAGGTGCAGGGAGAACCAGTCCCAGCCGGTCTGGCTGGCGGTGAGGGGCTGGCTGCTCCATTCGCGGTCGAGCCAGGCGGTGCCGGTGACCTGATAGGTCTTGCCGTCGAGGGTCACGCGGCCATCCGCCTGGAAAAACGGCTGGCTGTAGTAGTACGACGCCTGGCCCTGGTCGGATTTGCGGCTATAGCCGTTATCGCCCTGGAGCACCAGCGGGCGGCCGGAGGTCAGGTGCAGGTCGTAGTTGAAATGCTCACCGGCTGCCGTCAGTTGCATGTCCGCCAGGGGGCTGGCGGCACCGGGGCGGGTGGCGAAATTCCAGTCATCGATCCACGCATTGAACGGCACCGCCTGCGCTCCCGCCTGCCCCACGCCGCCGCGAGCGTAGCGTTCGGTGGCGTAATGGCGGGTGGCCGAAGTGACGGCGGCGTGGCCGAGCCAGAGGGTCGAGTCGTGCCAGCCCGGCTGCGTCGGCCCGGCCTTGAGGGCGTTGCGAAACAGTGTCCATTGCACGCCGTAGGCATTGCCCTCGGCGTCCTTGAGGTTGGCGGTGAGGTACCACCATTCGATGCGATAGCCATCATGGGGGCCGTGGTCTTCGGGAAAGCTGAAGACCTTGCCGGGCACCACCTGGGCGAAATCCGCGGCCTGGCTTCCGAGCCCGGCGAAGCTCTCTTCAGGCGCGGGCGGTTTATCGCAGGCGCCCAGCAGCAGGCACGTCGCCCACAGCAGGTACTTAATCTTCATTGGCAAAGGTCCTCAGCAAATCCGCCGGGCGACTGCGGTACAGCTGCCACAACGGCCAGGCCGACGCCAGCAAGGTGGCCAACATCGCCAGGCCCAGCAGTTGCGCCAGTTGCCACGGGAAGACCTGCAACGGCAGGCGCCAACCGAACGCCTGGACATTGATCACCACGTCCAGGCACCAGGCCAGCAGCAAGCCCAGCGGCAACGCCAGCACCAGGGTCAGCACCGCCAGCAGCCAGGTCTGGCCGAGGTTGAGCAGCATCAGTTGGCGTCGCGTCACCCCCAGTGCCCAAAGCGGCGCCAACTGGCCAAGCCGGCTTTGGCTCTGGGTCAGCAGGCTGATGAACAACGCCACGCCGGCCACGCCCAGGGTCAGGCTGTTGAGGGCCGCGGTGGCGGCGAACGTCCGCTCGAAGACCTGGCTCGACCAGCCCTTGAGCTGCTGCTGGTCGACGATGCGGCTGTCTTCCAGGGCAAACTGGCTCTGCACTTCACGAACAAGCAGCGGCACGTTGCCCGGCAATACCCGCAAGTTGAAACGCGCTGGCGACAATCCCGGCCAGTGCTGCAACAGGTGCCTCGCATTCACCAGCAGATGGCCCTTGGGGTTGCCGTAGTCGGCGTAGATCCCCACCACCTTCGGCGACCAGGGGCCTTGGGGCGTGGGAATGCTGATCACCTCCCCCAGCCGCACCTTGAGCCGGCGCGCCATTTGTTCGCTGAGCATCAGGGTGTCGTCTTGCAGCAACTGGTCCCAGGGATCCGCCGCCGCTTCCAGCAACGGCCAATGCTGGCGATAGGTGGCGTCGTTGACCACGCCGAACAGGTCCGCCGGCCAACCTTGCAGCTGCACCGCGACCTGCCAGGTCGGCAGCACCGTCTGCACCAGCGGTTGCTGCACCAGCCAGGTGTGCAACTGCTCGGCCTGGGCCGGGGTTTGCGGGTTCAGGTACAGCTCGGCGGTCAGGCGTTGTTCCAGCCAATTGTTGAAGGTCTGGCGAAAGCCCGAGGTCATCGAGCCCGCGCCGATATTGGCGGCCAACGCCAGCAACAAGGCCATCAACGCCAGGCTCAGGGCCGGCAATTGCTGGCGGCAATCGGCGAGAAACCATTGGCCCAGCACCGAGCGGCTGCGCCCCAATACCGTCTTGAGTACGCCATTGAGCACCACCGGCAAACCCAGTGCAGCGCCGAGCAACAACGCGGCCATCAAGACAAAACCGCTGGCCAGGCTATCGCCGAACGCCAGCGCCAGCAGCGCGATCGATAAAGCCGCGCCCGCCACCCAACCCTGGCGTCGCAGCCAGCGCCCATGGGCTTGGTGCCAGGCCTGGGCATTGGCCAGCGCCAGCAACGGCAAGCGCGCCGCCCGCCATAAACTGCTGGCCCCGGCGAGCAAGGCGCCGAGCAAACCCAGGCCCAGGCCGCTGAGCCACCACCACGGGCTGAGGCTCAGTTGGCCGGGCACTTCGGCGCCGTACAGGCCGCGCAAGCTGGCGGCCACGTCCGGCAGCAACAGGCTGGCCAACAGATACCCGCTGGCCACGCCCACCAGGCCACCGAGCACGGCCATGCCACCGAGTTCGACTGCCAGGCTGAGGATCAGCATCCGCGCACTCACCCCGCACGCACGCAAGGTTCGCAGCAGGCCGCGCCGTTGCTCCAGGGCCAGGCCGATGGCGGCGTGCACGATAAACAGCCCCACCACAAAGGACAGAAAGCCCAGAGCATCGAGGTTCAGGTGGAAGCTTTCCGTGAGGCGCGCGAGGTTGTTTTCCTCAGCCTGCTTGAGCTGCAGTTGCGCACCCAGTTCCGGCGGCAAGGTGGGATGCGCGGCGGCAAAGGCCTTGTCCAGCAACAACCGTGACAGGCGCTGGGGCATGTCCAGCAGCGGTTGGGCGAAGCCGATGTCGGTCAGCAACAGGCCGGGGGCCATGTCCGCTTGAACATGCAGTGGCGGCAGCGCCAGCCCGCTGGCCGTCAGCGGTTGGTCGCCCTCTTTCAGGCCCAGCACCTGCGCCGTCTGCGGCGCGATCCAGGTGCGGCCTGGCGGGTTGAAGAACGCGATCATCTGCGCCCGGTCCAGGGTCTGCCCGGCCAGCGCGCCACCGCCGGGCAACGACACCGGGTCGATGCCCATCACTTGCAGGCGCTGGTCTTCATGCCCCTTGAGCAGCACGCGGCCCTGCACCACCGGCGACACTGGCCACCCGGCGCGGCGTAACTCGGCAAACAGCGCCTGGGGGAAACTGGCACCGTCCGGTGCGCTGAGGCTGGCCTGGGGTTCGCCGCCGATCAGTTGGCTGGCGCGGGCATAGCTGTCCCGCGCCTGGCTATTGAGGGCTTGCACACCGGTCAACAGCGCGGTGGCCAGCCACAGGCCGGTGAGCACGCTGAAGAACTGCACCGGGTGGCGACGCCAATGGCTCAGCAGCGCGCGCAGTGTCCAATGGAAGACGCGCACTTCAGCGGGCGTCCGCCGCAAGCACCTGGCCACGGTGCAACACCACCTGCTGGTCCATGCGCGCCGCGATACGCGGGCTGTGGGTGACCATCAACAGGCTGGTGGGGCTGTCGCGCAGCAGGTCCAGCAGCAATTGCAGCACGTCGTCGCTGGTGGCTTCGTCGAGGTTGCCAGTGGGTTCGTCCGCCAGCAGCAGGCCCGGGCGCGATGCCAGGGCTCGGCCCACCGCGACCCGTTGCTGCTGGCCGCCGGACAGCTGTTCGGGGTAGCGCTTGAGCAAGTCGCCCAGGCCCAGGCGTTCCACCAATTGCGCCTGCCATGCCGGATCGAGGCGTCCGGCCAGGCGTGCCTGAAATGCCAGGTTGTCTTCCACCCGCAGGCTGCCGATCAGGTTGAACTGCTGGAACACCAGGCCGATCTCGGTACGGCGCCAGTGGGCCAGTTGCGCTTCGCTCATCTGGTCCAGGCGCTGATTGCCCACCAGGATGCTGCCACGGTCGGCCTGGTCGAGCCCGGCCACCAGGTGCAGCAGCGTGCTTTTGCCACTGCCGGACTCGCCCATCAGCGCGAGGCTGAAACGCGCGCCCAAGTCAAGGTCGACACCCGCCAGCACGGCCAGCGGCCCTTGCGGCGTGCCGTAGCTCTTGAATACCCCTCGTACCTGCAGCATCACGCTTCCCCACCGGTTTATGGACTGAGTCCGAGAATAACGGTTGTCACATTTTTATGTCACAACCATGGCAAAAGGAGCGCCCTATGACCCGCTGCAAATTTTTCACATTGATTTCACTCGGCCGCCACCTGCCGAACTTTAAATTGCCGCCCATGCACAGATAACGGGCTGGTTATTTTCAAACGCTTGTTAATGCAAATGAACAATTTTTTATATTGGTATGTTCAGCAAAAAGACAGCGCGCCTGTGACACGCTTTTGCACATTCCTGCATAAGCGTTCGTCACTTGGCGCCTTGCCTAACTTGCCACTGCCAGTTACCGGATTACGCCTGGAAGTTACCTATGGTGAATAGTGTGGTTGACCTGAGTCTGAGCAAGTCGCGCTCGCGCTGGGCCTTTTTAAAGCAGTTGAACAAGCTATGGCTTGGCGTGGCCGGTATCGTGATGGTCAGCCTGGCGGTGACGGCGTTTATCTGGTGGCCACGCTCGCCCCTGGACCTGGGCGTGGGCCATCGCCTGCTCACCTCCGGCGCCCTGGAAGCCTGGCGCAACGGCGACCTGGTGGTGCTGGTACGTCATGAAGAACGTTGCGACCGCTCCTCCCATCCCTGCCTCGGCCCGGCAGACGGCCTGACCGTTATCGGCTCGGTGGCCGCTACCGCCACCGGCAAGGCCTTCCAGACCCTGGGCATGGAAAACACCGACGTACTGAGCAGCCCCACCACCCGCACCGCGCAGACCTCGCTGTTCATGTTCGGTAAATCCGAATTGTCACCCGGCCCACTGGCCATCTGCGGCCCCGCCATCGGCGAGGAACTGCTTCCCCACAAACTCCCGGACCGCAACTTGCTGCTCGTCACCCACAGCGCCTGCATCAGCGACTTCGAAGAAGCCCTGGGCTTCGAACACGCCGCCCATGCCGAATATGGCAGTGCCCTGTTCGTAAAGGTTCTGCCCAATGGAAAGTTCAAGGCACTGGGTATTATGAACCCCAAGGACTGGGCGGCCGTGCTAAAGCAACTTTGAACACTTATTTACATTTGAACATTCAAACTTGTTCAGCAAAAAGACAGCCAAGGCATGAGATCTTTTACAGTTTTAATTCAAACTTACCTGGACGCCATTCATAGCTTGCTAATCATTTAGACACTCACCGTATGATCATGACTTTCGATGACTCATTGGACGCTCCACGTTTAACGAGCTTGACTAGGGCGCATGGATATTCAACTCCGCGCCCACCAACAGACTGTTTAAGGAATAACGTTCTGTGCCGTACTTCTACCCGAACACGCTCCACCCCTCGCGCATGGCTGATCCAGCGCTCGCGCTGATACACCGTCAATACTGCTTGAGAGTGCAATAGCCATGACCCGCCTTAAACCATTGCCCGTATTGCTACTGGCATTCGTGATGTTCTATTTGTTGCCGTTGGGCCTGCACGGCCTGTGGATTCCCGACGAAACCCGCTACGCCCAGATCAGCCAGGAAATGATCATGAGCGGCAACTGGGTGGCACCGCACTTCATGGGCGTGCGCTATTTTGAAAAACCCGCCGCCGGCTACTGGCTGATTGCGCTGGGCCAGGCGGTGTTTGGTCAAAACCTGTTCGGCGTACGCATTGCCTCCGTGCTGACCACTGGCCTGAGCGTCATGCTGGCCTACCTGATCGCCCGGCGGTTGTGGAACGACCCGCGCAAGAGCTTTGCCTGCGCCCTGCTCTATATGAGCTTCGGCCTGGTGGCCGGGCAAGCCGGTTATTCCAACCTGGATCCGCAATTCACCTTTTGGGTCAACCTGAGCCTGGCGGCGCTGTGGTTTGCCCTCGACAGCTCCACAGCTCGCACTCGCCTCGCCAGTTGGACGCTGCTGGGAGTGGCCTGCGGCATGGGCTTCATGACCAAGGGATTCCTGGCGTGGTTGCTGCCAGTACTGATCGCCCTGCCGTACATGATCTGGCAGCGTCGCCTGGGTGAACTGCTGCGCTACGGCCCGCTGGCAATTCTGGTGGCGGCCGTGGTGTGCCTGCCCTGGGCGCTGACCATCCACCTGCAGGAACCGGATTACTGGCGCTTCTTCTTCTGGCATGAGCACATCCGCCGGTTTGCCTCCGACAACGCCCAGCATGCTCGGCCCTGGTGGTTTTACCTGCCGATGATGGTGGTGTCGTGCCTGCCGTGGGCGGCGCTGCTGCCGACCACCCTGTGCAAGACCTGGAACGAAAAGCGCCAACCCGCCATCGCCTTTCTCGCCCTGTGGATGCTGCTGCCCCTGGGCTTTTTCAGCTTGAGCAACGGCAAGTTGCCGACTTACATCATGCCGTGCCTGCTGCCGCTGGCGCTGCTGATGGGCCATGCATTGATCGACCTGCTGGCGAATGCCCGCACCCGCACGCTGCGCTTCAATGGCCTGCTCAACCTGGGCATCGGCCTGGCAGCGATGGTCACGCTGATCTACCTGCAAATCGCCAGGCCGCTGTACGGCAACAGCCACAGCGAGATGTTCAACCTGTCCCTGACGTTCATCGTGCTGATGGGCTGGATGCTCGCCAATCTGCTGCAAGCGTTTCGCCCACTGACGCTGTGGGCGATGCCGGCCCTGGGCATCGGCCTGCTGGTGGCACTGTTGCCTGCGGGCATGCCGGCGATGATCGAAGATAACGAGATGCCCGACCAGTTTGTGCTCCAGCACCTGGACGAGCTGCAACAGACCCACGCGCTGTTGAGCAACGAGCTGGGCTCTGCCTCAGCCCTGTCATGGCGCCTGCGCCGGCCCGAGGTGGCGTTCTACGACACCGAAGGCGAGTTGCGCTACGGCCTGCAATACGCCGACTCGATGCACCGCAAGGTCGGCCTGGACAGTGTTCAAGCCTGGCTCAAACAGGCGCGCCAGCAAGGTTCGGTGGGCGTGCTGATGCGGGTCAGGAGCACCAGTGAAATGCGCGAAGCCGGGCAGTTGCCGCTGGGGGGCAAGCGTTATTACAAAGGTGACCTGGAGATCATCATCTACCCGCAATTGCCGTAACACGACAGCACTAGTGTGGGGTGACCCATTCAACACTCATCCCACATTGGAATTGCTTGATGAATTTCTGGAAAACCGAACGCGGCGCCCTGCTGCTGCTCCTGGGTGTGTCCGCCGTGATCCTGTTGCTGGGCCTGGGCGCCCGCGACCTGTGGGGCCCGGAAACCCGCTGGGCGAACATCACCCTGCACATGCTGCAGAGCGGCGACTACTTCGACCCCTACCTCAAGGGCACCCCGTACTACGACAAACCCCTGCCGTCGTACTGGCTGATCACCGGTTTTGCCAACCTGATGGGCGGCCTGGGGCCGTGGTCGTTGCGCCTGTCGTCGGTCATCTCGGCGTGGCTGAGCATCTGGCTGGTCTACCTGCTCGGCGAGCGCCTGTTCCGCAAGGGCACCGGCCTGATTGCCGGCTGGATGCTCGCGACCACCTTCTACTTCATCTTCTGGGCCCGGGTGGCCACGGCAGATGTGCTGACCGTGTGCGGCGTGCTCGCGGCGGTCTGGTGGTATTGGCGCGGGCCGGACGATACGCGGCTGGGGCGCTACACGGTGTTCTTCCTGTTGCTGGCGGCGACGTCGCTGTTCAAGGGCTTGATCGGCTTCGTGCTGCCGGGGCTGGTGCTGTTGCCGCACCTGCTCAGTGAACAACGCTACAAGCGCCACCTCAACCTGCGCCTGGTGCTGGCGGTGATCATCGCCGGGGCGTTCTACGGGATTCCGTTTGTACTGTCCCATCTCTACGGCGCACCCACCTACGGTGAAAGCGGCCTGGAACTGGTGTTCCGGGAAAACGTGGTGCGCTTCTTCGACCCGTTCGACCATATGGGGCCGATCTACACCTACCTGATCTACCTGCCGGCCTACACCTTGCCCTGGGCCCCCTGCTGGATCCTCGGCCTGTGGCTCGCCGTGCGGCACTGGCGCGACACCCCGCCCAACACGCGCTGGCTGGTGTGGGGCCTGGGCCTGCTGTTTGTGTTCTTCACCGCCAGTGGCAGCCGGCGCAGCTACTACGTGCTGCCGCTGGTGCCGTTCGCGCAGTTGCTGGCGGCGTGGTGGGTCAGTGAGCGCATTGCCCGCAAAGGCACGGTCGGCCGGGGTTGGTTTCGTGGGTTCGGCATTGCCGCCGGGGTGATGCTGCTGGTGCTCGGGGTGGTGTATCCGTGGACCAATGGCAACGGCGGCGTGACCCGTTTTGCCGAGGACGTGCAGGCCCAGGCGGTGCAAAGCGCGCCGTGGAATGAGTGGCAGATGGTGATGGTGGAAGTCGACAACAAGGTGCCGATGTACCTGCAAAACGGTGGGGCGCCGTTCTACTACGTGGCCGAAACCCAGGACTTCCCGCGCCAGGGTGACAGTGCGGCGTTCATGGCGTGGCTGGACAGAACCAGCGGCCGGCACTTCGACCCGCAACGCACGATCATTGTGGCGCAGTACACCAAGGATGAGCCGGCGCCGCTGGCGTATCTGGGCAGCGATCATCAGGTGATCAGTACCCGGCCGGACAATGGCGAGCGGCTGTTCCACAAACGTGACGGTGGCAGCGTGGCGTTTATTCCGACAGCGCCGTGATCGGGGGTTTGGCGGTGAGTCGGTGAAAAGCGGCCAGCACGTCTTCGGGTTTTTCGAGCATCAGTTGGTGGCCGCATTCGGGCAGCAACTGGAACGTTGCATTGGGTAGATGCCGGGCCAATGCTTCGCCGCCGCTGGCGGGTGTCAGGCCGTCACTGTCACCGGCCTGTACGCTCACGGGCAAAGTCAGGGTGAGCAGTGCGTTGGCGTCTGGCCATTGGGCGTTTTTCATCAGGGCCTTGAACATGTGGAGCGGGTTACGCTCGGTGAGCTTTTCTTCGTAGGCGACCAGGGCGGGGTCGGCCTTGGCGTTCCATGCGGCCTGGCGGAAACCTTTGGCCAGCAGTGGGCGCAGCCATTCCAGGATCCAGGCGGGCAGGCGCATCAGGCCGCCGCTTTTGCCGGGGCGGTTCAGTTGGGTGCCCAGCAGTAATGCGGCTTCGATGGGGATCGCGGGTTTAGCCAGCAAGGTACTCAGGGTCAGGCCGGTGCCGAACGAGTGGGCGACGATCAGGTTGCGGGGGCCGCCGTAGCGGTTGAGGATTTGCAGGTAGTCGGCGACCAGTTCCGGCCAGGCGTAGGCATCCGCGTTGTGGGGTTTCGCGCTTTCGCCGTGGCCTAGCAGGTCCCAGGCGACCAGGCTGTAGCCTTCGGTTTTCAGGGCTTGCCATTGGTGGCGCCATTGGTCCTTGTTGCCGCCGGCGCCGTGGCAGAAGAACACCACCGTGTCGGGTTGGGTGGTGCCCACGTGGTGGGTGAGGCTCAGGTGGCGGTTGGGGCGGATTTCCAAGCTTTGGCCACGGATCAGTGGCAGGTCATCGAACTGGGTTGTCATGGGGGGTTAGATTCCTTGGTGACTGGGATTGGGGGCATATCCGTTTCTTCGGTTATGGCCGCTATGGGTTCCGCTCTTACAGCGGCTCACTTTTGAAAAGCGCAAAAGTAAGCAAAACGCTCTTGCCCCACCACTCGGCACCTCG
>NZ_JANUEW010000069.1:0-16340 GCF_024807515.1 Pseudomonas sp. BIGb0558 | reverse complement strand
CAAGAGCGTTTTGCTTACTTTTGCGCTTTTCAAAAGTGAGCCGCTGTAAGAGCGGAACCCATATCAGCCATAACCGAAGAAACGGATATGCCCCCGATCTACCACCCCCGCAACCGCTCCCAAACCTGCACCTCACCATTCTCCAGCAGCGCGCCATAGCTGCCGAACTGCGTCCCCGTAGCACACGCATGGTTAGGCAAAACCCTCAGCCGCGTCCCCAGCGGAAACCGCTCAACCACATCCACCGCCACCCCGTCGAACCAAGCCACCCCATGCTCCTGATTCGCGCTGCCCACCAGCAACCCCTCAATCACCTCACCACCCTCGGTACACACCTGCCCATAACCAAAATCCCGCTTCTGCGACTGCGTCCCACGATCCCGACTCATCGCCATCCACCCCGCGTCGGTAATGATCCAGCCCTTTTCCACCTGATGCCCGATCACCGTAGTCAGCACACTCAACGCCAGCTCATCAATGCCGCACACCCCAACGTTATGCATCACCAAATCAAAAAACGCATAAACCCCAGCCCGCAGCTCAGTCACACCCTCCAGGCTCACCGCCGACAGCGCCGTGGGCGTCGACCCCACACTCACCTGCAAGCAAGGCAAACCCGCCCCCCGAATCACCTCGGCCGCCGCAACACAGCGCGCCCGTTCCTGCTCGGCAATCGCCCGCAACGCCTCAGGCGTATCCAGCCCGTAGCTTTCCCCGGCATGAGTCAACACCCCGGCAAGCATCCCGCCGCCATGCAGCAGCCTGGCGATCTCCAGCAACAGCGGATCCTGAGGCTTCACCCCGGACCGGTGCCCATCACAGTCAATCTCAATCAGCACCGCAAAAACCTCACCCTGCAGCGCACCAAACTCGACAATCGCCCGGGCCCCGGCAAGGCTGTCGGTGATCAGCGTCAGCGCACATCCCTGACGACGCAACGCCAACGCATGAGGCAATTTATGCGGCGCCATCGCCACCGCATACAGAACGTCCCGAATGCCGAGGTCGAAAAAATACTCGGCCTCCTTCAACGTCGAAACCGTAATCCCCCTGGCCCCTGCAGCGATTTGCGCCGCTACCACCTCGGCGCATTTATGGGTCTTCACATGGGGCCGCAAGCTCACACCCAAGTCATCGGCACGCTGCTGCATACGCAGGATATTGCGCTGCATCCGGCTCACATCCAGCAAAGCTGTCGGGGTTTCCATCGTGCACACTCCAAAAGGTAAATTGACGGTCTATCCAGTACTGGATATGTTGTCTGAATGAAAAAACACACTCCCGAACAAGCGGCCTTGATCAGCCAACTCGAACAGATTGCCGAAGGCCTGAGCAAGACCTTCAGCCCGTTTTGCGAGGTCGTGCTGCACGACCTGCGCGACCCGCAGCACGCAATCATGGCCATCCACAACAACCTCTCCGGGCGCCAGCCGGGTGACCCGGCCACCGAGCTGGGCCTGGCGCGGATCGCCGATCCCGAGTACCCGCAGGTGATCGCCAACTACCAGAACCAGTTCGCCGATGGCCGTCAGGTCAAGAGCACTTCCATTGGCATCAAGGACTCCACCGGCAAGTACGTGGCGGCCTTGTGCATGAACGTCGACCTCTCGTTGTTCCGTGGCTTGCAGGGCATGCTGGAGCAGTTCGGCTCGGTCAGCGGCGACCGGCCCGCCGAGTCTCTCGACCCGTCCGGCGCCGATGCCATTCGTGCGCGTATCGACCAGTTCGCCGCACGCCTGGCGACCACCCCACGTGCCCTCAAGGCCGCCGACCGGCGCTTGCTGATGCAAGAGCTGAAAGAAGCCGGCGTGATGGACATCCGGCGCGCCATGGAAACGGTTGCCTCACACCTTGGGGTCTCGCGGGCAGCGGTCTACACCTACGCCAAATGACCTATGCCAAACGCGCCACGGCTTCGATTTCAATCAGATAACCGTGGTGCAGTTCCGGCACCGGCACCACCGCGCGCGCCGGGCGGTGATCCCCCAACGCAGCGGCGTACAAGCCATCAAATTCAGGCCAGTGTTTTACCCCCACCACGTACACCGTGACCTTCACCAGGTCTGCGGGTGAGCTGCCTGCGGCCTTCAAAATCGCCAACAGATTGTCCAGGGCCACCTGAGCCTGTTCGGCAAACGACGCTTCAATGTTGTGGCGCCCGTCCGGGCTCACCGGCAATTGCCCGGAGATGTACAGCGTGCCCTGATGGCTCACGGCCTGGGCGTAGTGCCCGGCAGGCTGGGAGGCAGTGGCTGTGTGGTGAATCTTCATTATCGGCAGTTCTCAAGCAAGGGAGGGAAGGGGAGCAGGTTGTTCATCGGCGGCACCGTGGCCAATCACCGCCGTGGCCACGCCGCAGCCGAACACGTTGGTGGCGGTACGGCCCATGTCGAGGATCGGGTCTACGGCGAGGATCAGCAGCAAACCGGCTTCCGGCAGGCCGACCATCGGCAGGCCCGCCGCGAGCACCACCAGTGAGCCGCGCGCCACGCCGGCGGTGCCTTTGCTGATGACGAGCAAGGTCAGCAGGATCATCACCTGATGGCCGAAGCTCATCTCGATGCCATAGGCCTGGGCGATGAACATCACGATAAACGCCTGGTACATCATCGAACCGTCGAGGTTGAACGAGTAACCCAGGGGCAGCACAAAACTGTTGATGCGCTTGGGCGAGCCGAAGCTGTCCAGGGCGGCGATGGTCTTGGGGTAGGCCGCCTCGCTGCTGGCGGTGGAGAACGCCAGCAACACCGGGCTGCGCAGCAACTGCAACAGCTGTTTGAAACGTGCGCCCAGCGCCAGGTAACCCACGCCGCTGATCACCAGCCACAGCACCGCCAGGCCCAGGTAGAACTGCGCGATCAACTTGCCAAAGCTGACCACCATCCCCAGCCCGTACAGGCTGATGGTGGCGGCAATTGCGGCAAATACCGCCAGCGGCGCGATCACCATCACGTATTCGGTGATGCGGAACATCACCTGGGTCAGTTCTTCCAGCACGTGCAGGATCGGCGACCTGGCGCTGCCCTTGACGAACGCCAGCGCTGCGCCGAAGAACAACGAAAACACCACGATCTGCAGCACCTCATTGTTGCCCATGGCCTCGACGATGCTGCGGGGGAACACATGGGACAAAAAGCCCGACAGGTTGAAGCTGGCGGTGTTCAAACCGCTGTTGCCGTTGGCCGCCACACTCAGGTTGAGCCCCGCGCCTGGCTGGAACAGATTGGCCAATGTCAAACCGATCAGCAGCGACACCACCGACGCAATCAGAAACCAGGTCATCGCCTTCAACCCGACACGGCCGATGGAACCGCTGTCGGCCATGCTCGCCACGCCACTGATCAACGTCGCCAGCACCAGCGGTGCGATGACCATCTTGATCAGGCGCAAAAACACGTCGGTGACCATGCTGAAGTAACCGGCGATGGTCTTGGCGGTGTCGGCGTCCAGTTGGGCATGCAGCACGGCCCCCACCAGCACGCCAAGGATGATCGCAATCACAATGGCCCGGGCCAGGTAACGATTTTTCATAAGCACCTCTTGTTGTTAAAGCCCAGGGAACACCCGGGCATTTTTTATAGGCGGCAGAAATTGCAGGCAGCAGGAAGCCGTGTGGCAAGCACGCTCGCCACAGTATTTTCTTGTTGGAGGTTTTAGCCCTTTAGCAGGCTCGCGTACTTCTCGATATCGACGTTGCCACCGGTCACGATGATGCCCACGCGCTGGCCCCGGAACTGCTGCTTGAGGTTGCGCAAGGCCGCAAGGCCGAGGCAACCGGTGGGCTCCACGACCATCTTCATGCGTTGCATGAAGAACTTCATCGAGGCCACCAACTCGGCGTCGGAGACGGTGAGGATGTCGGTGACCTGCTCGCGGATGATCGGGAAAGTGTGATTGCCAAGGTGCTGGGTCTGGGCGCCGTCTGCGATGGTCGAGGGCGTGTCGATGTGCACGATGCTGCCGGTCTGGAAGGAACGCTGGCCGTCATTCCCGGCTTCGGGCTCGACCCCGTACAGCAGGCAATCGGGCGACAGCGCGCGGGTAGCCAACGCCGTACCGGAGAGCATGCCGCCGCCGCCCAGGCCGACAAACAAGGCATCCAGCGGGCCGGTGAACTCCAGCAGTTCCTTGGCGGCAGTGCCCTGGCCGGCCAGCACGTCCGGGTGGTCGTAGGAGGGGATCAAGGTCATGCCGTGCTGCTCGGCCAGGGTGCGGCCGATCTGCTCGCGGTCTTCGGTGATGCGGTCGTAGAACACCACGGTCGCGCCGTATTCCCGGGTGGCGGCGACCTTGGCGGCCGGGGCGTCGGTGGGCATCACGATGGTGGCCGGCATCTGCAACAGGCGGGCGGCCAGTGCGATGCCTTGGGCGTGATTGCCCGAGGAAAACGCCACCACACCGGCCTTGCGCTGCTGTTCATCAAACCGCGACAGCGCATTGAACGCACCGCGAAACTTGAATGAACCGGTGCGTTGCAGGTTTTCGCATTTGATGAACACCTGGGCCCCGGTCTCGGCGTCGAGGGTGCGCGAGGTGAACACCGGCGTGCGGTTGGCAAAGCCCTCCAGACGTTCGGCGGCTTTGATCACGTCATGGTACGAAGACAGTTGCATGGAAAGGACCTCTGAAAATGACCCGGGCACGGGCGCATTGCATTTGCTGTCTGGATAAAATATCCATAACTGTACAAAATGTAAAGCGCGGCATGCCCAGGGTTTTCAGTGCCCGACCAGCTCCTCCAGCAACTGCTCCTTGTAGCCCTGCAATACCGATGAGCTGCGCTCCCTCGGATGCGGCAAGTCCACCCGGATTTCATGTTTGATTCGCCCCGGGTGGGCATCCATCACGATCACCCGGTCGCCCAGGTACAACGCCTCTTCGATGTCATGGGTGACCATGATCACCGTGCAGCGCTGTTGCACCCAGATCCGTTGCAGTTCCCGTTGCAAGTGCACCCGGGTCAGGGCATCGAGGGCGCCCAGCGGTTCGTCGAGCAGCAGCACCTTGGGTTTGTTGATCAGTGCCCGGGCGATCGCCGCGCGTTGCGCCATGCCGCCGGAGAGCTGGTGCGGGTAGGCATTTTCGAAGCCGGTGAGGTTGACCAGGGCGATGTGTTCGGCCACCTGCCGGTCTTTTTCGGCCTGGGCCAGTTTGTGATTTTTCAGGGCCAGGGCGATGTTCTGGCTGACCGTCATCCACGGGAACAGGCGGTGGTCCTGGAACACGATCCCGCGCTCCAGGCTGGTGGCGGCGATGCGTTGACCATCCAGCAGGATGTCGCCTTCGTACTCGGCCTCCAGCCCGACAATCAGCCGCAGCAACGTGGATTTGCCGCAGCCGCTGGCGCCGACGATGCTGACAAATTCCCCGGGGCGCACGTCGAGGTTGATGTTGTGCAACACCGGCAGCGGCTTGCCTTCGATGCGGTAGGCCTTGTTCAGGCCGCGAATCTGCAGGGCGCCGGTCTGCACGGCGGTGTGGAGGGCGTGATGGGCGATTGCGTTCATGTTCATGGCCTTCAACGAAGATTGCGCCAGCGCAGCACATGGCGGCTGAGGCGGGTAAACAGCAGGTTCATCAGGTAGCCCAGCAGGCCGATGCACAGCACGCTGAGCACGATCACTTCCATGCGCGAGCCGGCCTCGGCGTTCATCATCAGGTTACCCAGGCCGGCGCCGGAGGACAGGAACAGTTCACTGCCGATGGCGGTCACCCAGGCGAAGGCGAGGGCATGCAATACGCCGGTGGCGATACTCGGCAGCGCCGCCGGCAGCAGCACATGCACGAACTGCTGCACGGAGCTGAGCACCAGCACCTGGCCGACTTCGCGGTAGCGCCGCTCCACATGGCTGAAGCCCTGGTAGGTGTTGAGCACCATCGGGTAGAGGGCCGCCAGGCTGACGATCAGCACCTTGGAAAACTCACCATTGCCGAACCACATGGCAATCAGCGGGATCCAGCCCAGCATCGGCACCTGGCGGATCGAATGGAACAACGGGCCGATCAAACGGTTGGCCACGCCGGACAGCGC
This sequence comes from Pseudomonas sp. BIGb0558, assembly GCF_024807515.1. NCBI lineage: Bacteria > Pseudomonadati > Pseudomonadota > Gammaproteobacteria > Pseudomonadales > Pseudomonadaceae > Pseudomonas > Pseudomonas sp. BIGb0558. The sequence continues at coordinate 10,309 of NZ_JANUEW010000069.1, read as the reverse complement.
CATCAGCACTCCCAGCACCACGCCGAACAGGATGCCCAGGGCCAGGCCGCTGCTGGTGCGGGCCAGGCTGGCCAACAGGTTGACCAGCAGCTCGCCGTTGCCGAGCATTTCCAGCAACGCCGAGCCAATCGCCGACAGCGGCACGAAGGCATACGCGCCGGCCGCGTCCTGGCGCGAGGCGTATTCCCAGGCGAGGATCAACAGCAGTGGCAGCAGCAGGCCGCGGGATTTTTTCAAGAGGTTCATGCCGGGCTCCTAGCGGGTTTGCCGGCGAAACAGCCGCTGTTCCAGTGAGCGAAAGCCAAAGTCGAGGGCAAAGCCGATCACCCCGGTGACCACCACGCCCACCATCACCACGTCGATGCGCAGCATCTGCCGGGCCATCTCGATCATCTGCCCCAGGCCGCTGTCGGCCGCCAGCAACTCGGTGGCCACCAGCACCACCCAGGCGCGGGTCAGGCTGATACGAAAGCCGGTGATGATCGGCGGCGCGGCGGCGGGCAGGGCGATGCGCCAGACGAAGGTCGGCCAGCGCAGGCGGTACACGTCGGCCACTTCGAAGTAACTGCGGGGAATGCCCTTGACCCCTTCGCTGGCGGCCAGGGCCACCGGGAAAAATGCGGTCTTGGCGACGATGATGATCTTGAAGGTTTCATCAATGCCGAACAGCAGCACAAACATCGGGATCAGCGCGATGCTGGGGATCTGGCGCAAGGTGTGGAACAGCGGCGCGCAATACACCTCGACGTTCTTTGACAGGGCCATCAGCACGCCGAAGGCCAGGCCGCACAGCGAACCGATGCCAAAGCCCAGACCGAGGCGCGACAGGCTGTTGCCCAGGTGTTCAGCGAGTTCGCCGCTGGCGAGCAGTTCTTCGAAGGTTTGCAGGACCTGAGCCGGCGGTACCAGCAGGTTGCGCGGGAAGATCCCGAGGTGCGCCACCAGCGTCCAGGTGGCGAGCAGGGCCAGGGGCGAGATAAGCCAGGTCAGGGCAGTGAGTAATCGGTAGGGGCGCATGGCGGGTCTTATTTCAGCGAAGTACCGGGTGAGCATCGCAAGACATGTGCCATATCCCCCCCAAACAACACCGACCCTTTGTAGGAGCCCGGCTTGCCGGCGATGGGGCCCTTGAAACCAGTGCAATGCTCAAGGCCGCCATCGCCGGCAAGCCGGCTCCTACGGTGAAATATGGTGGTGGGCTGCTGCTGCAGCAACACCCCATCAGCAGTCACCTCAAAAGTCGTAGCTCACACTGGTGTAGTAAAACGCCCCCTGCGCACCTTCCGGGCTGGTGATCGAGTAGATCGGCACGCCATACAACTGCGCGCCGGAGGCCTTGTCCGGATGGGTGTTGAACAGGTTGGTCGCGCCGGCAGACAGCTTGATCCCCTTGCCGAGGTTGTAGGACACGTCCAGGTCGGTCACCCATTGCGGGCTGAAGGTCTGGTCGAGGTTCGGGTTGGCGGCGTTGAGGCTTTTCCATTCGCCGTAACGGCGCTGGGCCACGGTGACACCCCATTGTTCATAAGCCCAGTTGGCGCTGAGGATCAGCTTATAGTCCGGCGTGCCGTGCTCGATCAGGCCCTGGGTGGTGCGGCCGATGATCTGGTTGCCGGGGATGTTGCCGACGTTGCGCAGGTCGGTGATTTGCGTGCGGTTACGTGCGTAGCCGGCGTTGAAGTTCACGCGGCCCCATTGCTGCAGGTCGAGTTTGTAGTTGCCGGTCAGTTCGATACCGTCGGTGCGGGTGTCGGCGATGTTGGTGTAGAACGCCGCGCTCTGGATGTTGGCGTAAGGCGTGCCGGCGAAGATCGGCGAGACCACCGACGCCGGCAACTGGTCGGACAGCGTAATGCGGTTATTGATGTTGATGCGGTAGGCATCCACCGTTACCGACGCGTTATCCAGCGGCTGCCAGACCAGGCCCAGGGAGTAGTTGGTCGATTCCTCAGGCTTGAGCTGCGTGCCACCCAACGCCTGGGCTTCCGGGCTGTTGGCGCGCAGCGTGCGCTGTTGCACCTCGACGTAATTGCCGCTGCCCGGCGGCTGCTCCACCACCTGTACGCTGAACGACGACATGCCGCTCTGGGCCAGGGACGGTGCACGATAGCCGGTGCTGGCGCTGGCCCGGGCGGCGATTTGCGGAGTGAAATCGTAGCGCAGCGACAGCTTGCCGTTGGTGGTGTCGCCAAAGTCCGAATAGTGCTCGGTACGCACCGCAACGCCGGCCTGGAACTTCTCGGTGACCTGGCCTTCGACGTCGACATACGCGCCCAGCACTTTGCGTTGCAGCGAGGCGGCATCCACCGGGGTGATCCCCGAGTAATACCCGGCAAGCCGGCGCCCGGTCACCGGGTCGATGGTGTTGAACAGCGGGCCATTTTGCGAGGCGGCAGGCGCGCCCGCGCTCAGCTGGTAGTTCTCCTGGCGCCAGGCCAGGCCTGCGGAGACGGTCAGCGGCTTGAACAGCAAGTCGGTAGGGAAGTCCCGCACCCAGTCCAGGGTCACGTTGGTCTGGTCGTTCTTGCGCTCGCCGGTGTAGATCGTCGCCGGGCTGTTGGCGCCCCAGCTCGGGTTGATCGCGTTGTAGTCGGTGGACTTGACGATGTTGGTGCCGTGGTTCAGCGCCAGGTCGAACTTGCCCAGTTGCTCGTTTTCGTAACGCAGGCCGCCGGTGGCCGCATAGTCTTCCAGGGTGTAGCGGGTGATCGGCAAACGCCCGTCCGGGTAGCGCTGCAACGAAACGCTGCCGTAGTTGTTGTACAGCGCGGTGGGCGGGTCGAAGAAACCGGTGGAGTCGGTGTTCTTGTGGGAGTAGGTGGCAAAGCCGTAGGCGGTCAGCCCTTCGCCAACCCCCATTTCACTGTTGGCCAGGAAGTTGTACTGGTCGGAGACATTGTTGGAGCCCCAGTTCCAGGTGCGGTAGCGGTTGTTCTGTTCGCGGGGCGTGTTGACGCTGGTATCGCCGCGATAAAAGATCCGGTTGTCGGGGTTGGTATCGCTGGCCGGGTCCTGGCTGCCGGCGTCGAAACTCAAGGTCAGGAAGCCGTCGTTGGGCAGCTCGAAGCCTTTCCAGCCGCTGTATTTGCGCTGCATGCCGTCGCCCTTGTTGTAGCCACCGAAGCGATAGCCAACGTTGCCGCCGTCGTCCTTTTGCTTGAGCACGATGTTGATCACACCGGCGATCGCATCGGAGCCGTACTGGGCGGCGGCGCCGTCGCGCAGGATCTCCACGTGGTCGATCGCGCTCAACGGGATCAGGCTCAAGTCCACCGCTGCTGCGCCCCGGCCATTGGCGAGGCTTTGGCGGGTGATGTTCGCGCTGGTGTGGCGGCGCTTGCCATCCACCAGCACCAGCACCTGGTCGGAGGCCAGGCCGCGCAGCGAAGCGCCTTGGGCGATGGAGCCGGCGAAGGCGCCTTGGGGCGACTGCGGGAAGCTGAAGGACGGCGACAGTGCCGTCAGTGCGCCGGACAGGTCGGCAGCGCCGGTTTGCTGCAATTGCTCGCCGCTCAATACATCCACCGGCGCGGCGCTTTGCAGCGCGGTGACGTCGCTGCGGCGAGTGCCGAGTACCACTACGGTGTCGAGGCTGTCGGTCTTGGCGGAGGGCTGTGTCTCGGCGGCTACAGCGGGCACGGCAAGGCTGCCCATGACCAGCGCGATCGCGCCGGCCAACGGAGTGCGTTGGAACATAGAAAGGTCCTTTCGAAGAATGTTGGCGATGGCGGGCCGGGCGCTGTGGCTCAAACAATGAAGGTCAACTGTGGGAGCTGGCTTGCCTGCGATGATGGCGGCACAGCCAACATAGTGTTTGGCTGACCCACCGCTATCGCAGGCAAGCCAGCTCCCACATTTGATCTCCGTTCGTTTGGTAAATAGTGTCCGGCGCCTGAAGTTAGAAGCGGCTGGTCACGCTCAGCCCCACGGTGCGTGGGTCGCCATAGGTGATCACGTACTGCCCCAGGCCACCGTTCGGCCGGCCATGTACCTGGTAGCGGCGGTCGGTGAGGTTGTTCACAAACCCGGTGACGCTGAGTTTTTCGTCGGCGCTGTACCAGGTCAGGCGGCTGTTGGCCAAGGTGTAGTGCGGTTGGCTCAAGTCCTTGTCGGCGCTGCTCTGGCGGTCGGCGAGGAAGTATTCCTTGTCGCGAAAACTCACGTCGGCACCGGCCACCAGCTTGCCGCCGATCTCCAGCGGGATGGTGTAGTCGCCACCCAGGGACACCACGTTGCGCGGCGAGCGCACGAAGCTGTTGCCGCTGTAGTCGCCGGTGACCGCACCGGTGTTGGGGTTGGTGTTCTTGAAGTCGGTGTATTGGCTGTCGAGGAACGAAATCGCGGCCCGCAGGTGCAGGTAGTCGGTGGGCTGGCCTTCCAGTTCCAGCTCGGCACCCTTGACCTTGCCCTTGGCGCCGTTGGTCAACGCGGTGGTCAGTACGCCGTTGTTGACGGTCAGCAGGTTGACCTGAATGTCCGAGTAGTCGTAGTAGAAGATGTTCGCGTTGGCCGTCAGACGGTGGTTGAACCACTCGGACTTGACGCCGAATTCGTAGGCGTCGAGTTGTTCCGGGTCCACCGTGGTCAGCTGCGACAGGCTGGTGGACAGCCCGGTGTTGAAGCCACCGGAACGGAAGCCGTGGGCATAACGGAAGAACACCCGTACGTTTTCGTTGATCCGGTATTCCGGAGTCAGGTCATAGGTCCAGGCTTCCCAGGTCTTGTCCTCCTGGCGGTTGCCGTTGGTGCCGACGCCCGCCAAAGGAATCAGCGGGCCGTTGGCAGTGGCGCGGGTCAGCTGGGTGAGGTCGAGGTCGATGTCTTTCTTTTCCTGGGTCCAGCGCAGGCCACCGGTCACGCTGAAGTTGTCGGTGAGGTCGTAGGTCAGGTTGCCGAACAGCGCGTAGCTGTCGGTGGTGTGGTTGTAGCTCAGGTCACGGAAGTCCGTGGCGCCGTTGATCTGGTTGGAGCCGGTGCCGTTGGGTGTGGGGCCCGGGGCGATAAAGCGTCCGGCGCTGCTGTCCAGGTCTTCATGGAAATAGTGCGCACCGGCCAGCCAGCGCAGGGTTTCCTGCTGGGGCGAGGCCAGGCGGAATTCCTGTGAGTACTGGGTGTATTTGTTGTCGGCGGTGGCGGTGCCGTTGACCTCGTAAGGCGTGTAGTCGGCATCCCCGGTGGACTGGCCACGGATGTAGTCGTAGGCGCTGATGGAGGTCAGGGTGTAGTCGCCCAGGTGCCAGTTGAGGGTCAGCGACGTGCCGTCGTGGTTGAGCTTGGAGTCGTCGTCCACGTTCAACGCAATGTTGCGTCCGGCGGGACGGGTGTAGCCCGCGTTGTAGTAGCGGCCCAGGGTCAGCGCACCGTTGGCGCCGTCGCCCTTGAACTCGCGGCTGTGGATCTTCCACAGCGCGTCCAGGTCCGGGTTGAGCTGGGCGAAGAATTGCAGGCGCACGGCCTTCTTGTTGACGTCGCCGTAGGTGTGATCGTCGATCAGGTTTTTCTGGAAGCCGTCGCGCTCCTCGGAGTACAGCGAGATCCGTGCCGCGAGTTTTTCCGGCACCAGGGTGCCGCCGATGGCGCCGTTCACGATGCGTTCGTTCTTGCTGCCAAAACCGATGGTGCCGTAGCCATCGGTGTCGAAGGTGGGTTTCTTCGAGATGATATTCACCGCGCCCGCCGTGGTGTTCTTGCCATACAACGTGCCTTGGGGGCCGCGCAGGATCTCGATGCGTTCGAGGTCGAACAGCGGGCCGCCACCGGCAATCGGTGCGTTCAGGTACACGTCATCGGCGTAGATGCCCACCGGGTACACAGTGGCCGCGCCGGTGTCGCCGGTACCCAGGCCACGGATGTACCAGCGTGGTCGACCGTCGCCGTCGGGGTTCTTTGCCGAGGCGTTGGGAATGAAAGTGGTGATGTCGCCCATCGAGCGTACGCCGTCGGCAATGATGCTGGTGCCCTGGACCGCCGATACCGCTACCGGAACCTCTTGCAGGGTTTCTTCCCGGTGTTGTGCGGTGACGGTCACGGTCTTGAGCGACGGCTCGGTTTTGCTGGCGTCGTTTTCGGCTGCTTCGGCGGCCAATAGAGGTTCACTGGCGGTGCCGCCTGCCAGCAGTAAAGCGAGCCACAGGCCCTTGGTGATCGGATTAAGTGTGTGCATGAAATCTCCCCCGGAAAAGTTTCCTTGAAGGGGCTAGAGCAGAGATCGTGCCAAGCGGATTTCAGGGCTGATACATGATTGTAAGATATTGATATATAACGATTAAAAAATTGAAGGCGAGGGCGTTTTCGAGCAATTGAAAGCGCAGCCGAAGGCCGCTTTAAAAGCGTGTCGAAGATTCAGCAGAAGTTGCTTGGAGGGTGCTGCTGGAGCAGCAGGGGAAGTGTTGCCAGGCAAGCACTGTAGGAGCCGGCTTGCCGGCGATGGCACCCTTTGATGTGGCACTGTTCTCAAGGGCCTCATCGCCGGCAAGCCGGCTCCTACAGAGGGGGTTAGACGGCTACGCGAGAGGTGGAGCCGATGACTTTTTCCAGCACGCTGAAATCAATCCAGTCACGCACATCGAAACGTCGTGGAATGAAGTTCCAGCGATGCAGGAAATCGGTGAAGTCCTGCAAGGCGTCGATGGAGCGCGAATCCAGTGTGGTGCGCAGCCGGCGATGGGCATCTTCACCATAGGCCGCGGTCACCCAGTATTCGCTGGTGTTGAGTTCCTGGGCCAGGAAGCGCCGGGTTTCGTCCGGATTGGCCCAGGCCCATTGCTCGGTGCGCAGCACGGTGTCGACAATTTTCACGCTGGCGTCGAAGTGCTCCTGCAACAGGTTGATGTCCACCGTCAGGGTGCGCGGCGTGCCGTTGTTGGAACGGATCAACGGGTCCGGGTGCGAGCCGGTGTCCACCACCACATGCAAGCCGAACTCGTTGGCCAGGTGCACGGCGTGGGCACCCTTGAGGAAGATCGCGTCGATATCGCCACGCAACAGGCCGATCAATTCATTGTTGCGCCGGCTGAAACGGCTCACCCCAAGGCTCGCCGGGGAGCCGTAGACGTATTGCACCTGGTTGTCGCTGTAGGTGCCGCCGTAGGGGTAGTCCACCAGCTCCACGTCCGAGACTTCCAGGCCTTCGAGCTTGAGGGCGTTTTCCAGGCCACGCAGGGCCTGGGCGCGGGTGAAGTCGATCTGCACGTTGGCCCATTTCGGCAGGCCGAAGCGCCGGTTTTTCAAGTCGCGTACGCTGCGCACACCGCTCTCGGCGGTGGTCAGGATCAACTGCACCTCATCGCTCCACGACAGCCCCAGCACCCGGGTTTCGACGCCACTGGCGTAGGCCCAGATCGCCGGGATATTACCGCCGTGACGCACCGAGTTTTTCAGGTGGTGGTCGTAATGCGCTTCGCGAACTTCCCGCTCCGTGGACTCGCGCAACGACTGGATATTGGTGCCGAAAGGCAGGAACGCCTCCGCCAGGCGGCCGGACTGCACCGCAATGCCGAGGCCGGTGGGAACCGGGCTGTGGGTGTACCAGAGAGTATCGAGTGGTTTGCTCATAAGGGTCTTCGTTCAAATCCATGAAATAGGAAACCTTTGCAGGAGCCCGGCTTGCCGGCGATGAGGCCCGAAAGGTCATTGCCGCATTCAAGGCCGTCATCGCCGGCAAGCCGGCTCCTACACGGGTTAGCCTGCCAGCGCGGTTTTGCCGTTCAAGAGTGCTTCCAGCGGCCGTGCATCAATCCATTCACGCACATCAAAACTGTTCGGGATAAAGCGCCAGCGGTGCAGGAAATGCGTGAAGTCCTGCAGCGCGGCAATCGCCTGTTCATCGAGCCCGGTGCGCAGGCGCAAGTGGGCGTCGTTGCCATAGGCGGCCGTGACCCAATACTCACTGCTGTTGGTTTCCTGGGCCAGGTAGCGGCGGGTTCCTTCCGGGTGGGTGTGGGCCCATTGCTCGGCGCGCAGGACCGAGTCGAGGATGCCGCTGGCCACGTCGAAGTGGTTTTCCAGCAGGTTCAGGTCCACCGCCAAAGTCCGTGGGGTGCCGTTGTTGCTGCGGATCAGCGGGTCCGGGTGGGAGCCGGTGTCGATCACCGTGTGCAGGCCGAAATCATGGGCCTGCTGGGCGGCGTGGGCGCCCTTGAGGAAGATTGCATCGACCTCACCCCGCAGCAGGCCGATCAGCTCCAGGTTGCGTTCGGTGACCTTCTGGGTGACCGGCGTGCCGGCGATACTGCGTACCGGGGTATCGCTGAAGGTGCCGCCGTAGCGGAAGTTCTTCAGCTTCACGTCGCCGACTTTCAGGCCTTCCAGCGACAGCGCATTTTCCAGCCCGCGCAGGGCCTGCGCACGGGTGAAATCAATCTGTGCGCCGGCCCAGTCGGGCAGGCCGAAGGTACGGCCCTTGAGGTCCTTGACGGTTTTGATGCCGCTGTCCTGGCGGGTCAGGATCAGTTGCACTTCATCTGCCCACGACAGGCCGATCACCCGGGTTTCCCGGCCTTGGGCACGGGCCCAGATCGCCGGGATATTCCCGCCATGGCGTACCGAGTTGCGCAGGGTGTGATCGAAGTGCGATTCGCGCACCGCCTTGTCGTCGGACTCACGCAGCGATTGCACCTCGGTGCCGAGGGCGCCGACGGTGGCTTGCAGCCAGCCTTTTTGCACCGCAATGCCCAGGCCCGTGGGCACGGGGCAGCGGGTGTACCAGAGCGTATCGAGAGGTTGGGTCATCAGGGTTTCTCCCACAGCGTTCAGGCGCTGGCTTTCAAGGGTTGGATGGCCGGGCGCTGGTGCACCAGGGGCAGGACTTCCTGGCCAATGCGCAAGGCTTCTTCCAGGTGTGGATTGCCGGCGAGGATAAAAGTCGAGAAGCCGGCGTCGCGGTATTCCACCAGGCGCTCGGCGATGTTCTGGTGGCTGCCGACCAGGCCCACGGTGGGTCCTGGTTTTGCCTTGGCAAACCCGGCCCAGAGGTTGGGGCCGATGATCAGGTCGTCGAAGCGGTCGACGTTCTGGTGGTAAGCGGTCTGGCGTGCGCCGCCGACCGAATCCGAGCCGCTGGTAAAGCCCTTGGCGACCTGGCTGCTCTTGCCTTCGAGCTTGTCGAACTGGCGGCGCAGGTCTTTCCAGGCTTGCTCTTCGGTCTCCCGGGCGAACAGATCGACCCGCAGGCCGAAGCGCACGGTGCGGCCTTGTTTGTCGGCCAGTTCACGCACGCGCTCGATATGCGGCTTGAGTTTGTCGATGGGTTCGGCCCAGTTCAGGTACACGTCGGCGTGTTTGGCGGCTACATCGAGGGCGGCGTCGGAGAAGCCGGAGAAGTACACGCCGGGTTTGCGTTCGTGGTGCAGGCCATGGGGCAGGGCGCCGTTTTCCAGTTGGTAGATATCACCGTCGTAGGAGAATTTTTCGTTCTCCCAGAGGCCCTGGATGATGTCGAGGAATTCGCCGGTGCGTTTGTAGCGCAGGTCGTGTTCGAGGAAGTCGCCGTTGGCGCGTTGGCTGGCGGGGTTGCCGCCGGTGATGATGTTCCACTCCACGCGACCGCGGCTGAGGTTTTGCAGGATCGCGGCTTGCTGGGCGGCGTAGGCGGGCAGGGTCCAGGTGGCCTGGAAGGCGATCAGGAACTTGATGCGCCGGGTTTCGCGGGCCAGGGCGGCGGCGACGATCCACGGTTCGGGGCCGGTGGGCAGCAGGGCGCCTTCGAAGCCGGCGAGTTCGGCGGCCTTGGCGACCTGGGCGATGTAGTCGATGTAGGTGAAATCGTCGGGTTGGCCGTTGGGCAGGCGGCCCGGGGCTATGTTGCCGGGGCGGTAGTGCGGGTTGCCGCGGTTGTGTTTGTCGGTGGTGAGTTGTGGGCCGTCGGTGCCCAGTGGCAGGCGCCAGAAGAATTCAGTGGTCATGGGTGCTCCGGAGTCAGTCGCGTTAGGTGCGGGGACCTTTTGGTATTGGGACTGCAACGGGCATGCCATGGGGGGTTTGGCCAATGGGGGCGGGGGGGTGGGGTTTTCTGGGTGGGAGGGGGTGCGTCTGTAGCAACACTGGGTCAGCAGTGGGTGTTGGGGGTGAAGCACTCTGGGGACATATCCGTTGCTGCGGTAACGGCGGCTTATGGTTTCGCTCTTACAGCGACTCACTTTGGAAAAGCCCCAAAGTAAGCAAAGGGCTCTGCCCCGCCTGTCGGCGCCTCGCTGTGGCTCGGCGTACCCTCACTTCGGGATTGCTCCGCGGGCCGCCGCGACGGGGCGTCCCTGCCCCGTCGCGGCTAAACCGGCGTCCTGCCGGTTTACCCGCTCCTCAATCCCTGCGT
>NZ_JANUEW010000068.1:0-17008 GCF_024807515.1 Pseudomonas sp. BIGb0558 | reverse complement strand
CGGGGCAGAGCGTTTTGGTTACTTTGCCGCTTTTGCAAAGTGACTCGCTGTAAGAGCGAAACCATAGGCGGCCGTTACCTAAATAACGGATATGTCCCCCGATCAATGCGCAATACACACCGACTTCAACTCGGTATAAGCCTCAATCACCGCCCGCCCAAACTCCCGTCCCATCCCCGATTGCTTCACCCCCCCAAACGGCATCGCCGGGTCCAGCAGCACATGCGCATTCACCCAAACCGTCCCCGCCTCGATCCGCGGCACCAGGTTCATCGCCTTACCCAAATCATTGGTCCAAAGGCTCGCCGCCAACCCATAACGATTGTCGTTGGCCAGAGCAATCACCGCATCCTCATCATCAAACGCCATGACCCCCAACACCGGCCCAAACACCTCCTCCCGGGCCACGGCCATCCCATGATCGATATCCGCCAAAATCGTCGGCCGCACATAAAACCCCTCACCCACCACCTCATCCCCACCGACCACCACCCGCGCCCCTTCAGCCCGAGCCTGCTCGATATGCCGCAAAACCCCCTGCTGCTGCTTGCGCGACACCAACGGATTAATCGCCGCCGCACCATCCATCCCGGCCCCCAACGGCATCGCCGACACCGCCGCCGCCAACCCCTCGACAAACCTGTCGTAAACCGACCGATGCACATAAAAGCGCGAAGCCGCCGCACACACCTGCCCGTTGTTCAGCAACCCACCCAGGATCGCCCCCTGGATCGCCTTATCAATATCGGCATCCGCCAACACAATCATCGGGTTCTTGCCCCCCAATTCCAGGGCAAACCGCGTCATGTTCTCCATACACGCCACACCCACACTCTTGCCCACCGCAGTCGAACCGGTAAACGACACCTTGCTCACCAACGGATGAGAGGTCAGCACGCCCCCCACCGACGCCCCGCCTCCGGTCACAACGTTGAATACCCCGGCCGGAATCCCCGCCTCCAACGCCAGCTCCGCCAGACGCATCGCCGTCAACGGTGTCTCCATCGCCGGCTTGATGATCACCGTGCACCCGGTGGCCAACGCCGGCATCAACTTCCAGGCCGCAATCAGCAGCGGGAAGTTCCAAGGCACGATGCCCACCACCACCCCCACCGGCTCGCGCTTGGTGAACGCGGTGAACTTCGCCCCCGGCGGCAACGGGATCGACACGTCAAAAGTCTGCCCTTCGATCTTGGTCGCCCAACCCGACATATAGCGCATGAACTCCACCGTGGCGTTCAAGTCCAGCCCCCGCGCCAGGTTGATCGACTTGCCCTGGCTCAAAGTTTCCAGCTGCGCCAGCTCTTCGGCATGGGCCTCAACCAGCGCGGTGAAGTTCAGCAAAATCCGCTCCCGGTCAGCCGGGCGCAAACCCGACCACACCCGGGACTTGAAGGCCGCATGGGACGACTGCACCGCCTGCTCCACCACGTGCAGCGGCGCGTCCAGGGTTTCGCACAGGGTTGCCCCGGTGGCCGGGTTGACCACCTTGATGTGCTCGCCTTCGGCAAACACCCACTGGCCATCGATAAAGCAGCCATGGCGGCGGTCGAGGAATGCAGCCACCTGCGGCAGGATTTCAACGTTGCTCATGATTCACCTGTATTCACTGTTGTTCTTTGAGAAAGCAGGCGACCGCTTGGCGATCGTCGGCCGAAGCCAGGCCCATGTAGGGCATGTAGGTGCCGGGCACAAACGCCTGGGGTTGGGTGATGAATTGCGCGATGGTCTCGGCTTGCCACTCGACGTTTTTGTCACGCATCGCCTGGGAATAGCTGAAGCCCGCCAGGGAGCCGGATTTGCGCCCGTAAACGCCGGCCAGGTTTGGCCCCATCATCGTCGCGCCGCCCTTGGTGACCGCGTGGCACACGCTGCATTCGTTGGCAAATACCTGGGCACCGTGACCCGTGTCGGGAGCGCATTCGGCGGCGAACGCGCTGTGGGCGAGGGCCAGCGACAGCACGCCGGCCAGGGACAATCTGTGTGCAGTGAACATAGAAAAACGACCTTGGAAACCATCGAAGTTGCCGACGATTGTCAGGGCTCAAGGTCGCCCGGGTTTTGCCCTGCGTGCCAGTCGTGTTGGCTGGGCTGCCAAACCGTGGATTCTGGCAAGCACAGTCAAGTCTTTGGCAACCAGACAAAAGGCACGTCACTTCGCCAGCATTAGTATCGCGGCAGACCCCAACCCTGTGGTCATGAACAAGAATGGATGCCACACCATGCTCAAGTCCCCCTTGCTTCGTCTCTCGACCCTCGCGCTGATGATCGGCGCCAACCAAGCCGGCGCTTATGAGTTGTACGCCGATGACAGCAGTCACCTGAACGCCACCCTGGAGGCGGTCTTCGGTGTCTTCCACAGCCAGCAGAACTACGCCCCCTCCGGTCGCCTGGCCAAAGGTTCCTCGTCCTGGCGCGAGGGCTACATCAAGTACGGCCTGAGCTTCGACAAAAGCTTCAGCGGCGCCGGCACCACCTATGGCGCGGCCAACCTGCTGAGCTCCGGCACCTGGGGCGACGGCGATGCCGCAGGCTTCAGCGACGGCACGGAGCGCACCACCAAATTCGAAGACGCCTACCTCGGCTGGCGCTCGGGCAAGCTGTTCGAGGCCCTGGGCGAGAATGGCGTGGACCTGTCCTTCGGCCGCCAGAACATCGTGGTCGGCGACGGCTTCCTGATCGACGGCGACGCGCTGAACTTCGGCAAGGGCGTGGCCGACGGCGACATGAATCGCGGCGGCGGCTACTACATCGCTGCCCGCAAAGCCTTCGACGAGACCGCCGTACTGCGCCTGGGCGGCAAGGAAGGCTGGCGCAGCGACCTGATGTGGCTCAAGTCCGACAACCGTGCCCAGGCCAAGACCGAGATGTACGTCGCCACCCTCGAACACGTGGCCACCGAAGGCACCGTGGGGCTGACGTACATCGACACCACCGACGTCGACAAGCAATACGCCTCCCCCACGCAGCTGGAGCGGGACGGCATGAAGACCTACAGCCTGCGGGCCACGGGGAATGCCGGGGTGACCAACCTGTTCCTGTCCGGCGAGTATGCCTGGCAGGACAAGCCCCACACCGGCAACGAAGACGCCTGGTACCTGGAAGCCGGCTGGACCTTTGCCGACGTGGCCTGGACACCGTATGTGAGCTACCGCTACAGCCGTTTCTCGGAAGGTTTCGACCCGCTGTTCTACGGTTTCAGCCGTGGCTACGGCACCTGGTTCCAGGGTGAAGTGGCGGGCAACTACGCCGGGCCGTTCAACAACAACTCGCGCATCCAGAACGTCACGTTCAAGGTCTCGCCCCTGGAAAACCTCAGCGTCGGCGCGGTGTTGTTCGACTTCAAGACCCTCGACCGCAACCTCGGCAACAACGACGGCCACGAGCTGGACCTGTATGCCGAATGGCACGTCAACGAACACCTGACGGTGATGCCGCTGATCGGTCTGTACCAGCCGGACAAAAGCGCCGACCAGGGCGGCACGCAGCTGGGCAACCACGATAAAAACCTCTACAGCCAAGTGGTGTTCGCCACTAACTTCTAAGCCCGGCCGGGGCGGTGGCGCCGCCATCGCCTCGCCTGGCCAAGGCCTTCGCAATGCACAAGAAATTCCTCACGATCCAGAGCAAGATCGCCCTGCTCGCCGGCCTCTGCCTGTTGCTGGTGGTCGGCCTGCTGATGAGCCTGTCGCTGTACCAGACCCACCAGAGCAGCCAGCACGTGGCCCAGGCCAGCAGCGAGATGCTCGCCGCCGCCGCCACGGAACACATGCAGGCCCTGGGGCAAGTACAGGCCAGGCAGGTGCAACGCACCTTCACGCAAACCCACGAATACGGCCAGGGCTTGTCGCGCTATGTGCTGTACCTGCGGCAACTGCAACAACAGGGCAAGCTGACCCGCCCACAATTGCGCCAGGAGCTGAATACCCAGCTGCACCAGGCCCTGATCGACAAGCCCGACCTGCTCGGGATTTATCTCATTTTTGAAGCCAATGCCCTGGACGGTGACGATGCCCAGTTCGTCGACCAGGCCGCCGTGGGCAGCAACGAGGCCGGGCGCTTTGCCCAATATTGGGTACAGGCTTCACCGGGTGAGCTGACGGCGGTGGTCGGCGACGAAGCGTTGCTGGCCAACACCTCCCCCGGCCCCAGCGGCGCACCGTACAACGCCTTCTACACCTGCGCCCGCGACACCGCCAAGGCCTGCGTACTGGAGCCGTATTTCGACGAGGCTTCCGGCAGCCGCAAGCTGGTGACCAGCATTGCGTTCCCACTGATGGAACACGGCAAGGTGATTGCGGTGGTCGGCCTGGACATCAACCTGGCAGCCTTGCAACAGGCCAGCCAGACCAGCGCCGGGCAACTGTTCGACGGCCACGGGCAAGTCAGCATCGTCAGCCCCAAAGGCGTTATTTCTGCCTACAGCGAAGATGCCAGCCACCTGGGGCAGCCGATCAGCACCGTGATGCCGGACGGTCCCCAAATACTGGACGCGCTGCGCCAAGGGCAGCCGCAAACCTTTGTCGACCAACAACAGATCAAGCTGCTTGAACCACTGGCACCAATTGCCGGCGCCGCGCCGTGGGGCGTGCTGGTGGGCGTGCCGCAGTCGGTGCTGTTGGCGCCGGTCACCGAGCTGCAACAGCAACTCGATGCCCAAGGGGTGAAAAGCACCGCGCTGGAACTGCTGCTGGGCGGCGGCTCGGCCCTGCTCGGCTTGTTGTTGATCTGGTACGCAGCCTTGCGCATTACCCGCCCGCTGCAAACCCTGACCCGGGTGATGGAGGATATTTCCCGGGGCGAAGGCGACCTGACACGGCGCCTGGAAGTGCAGTCCCGTGATGAAATTGGCCAATTGGCCAGTGCGTTCAACCGTTTTGTCGAACGCATCCACCAGTCGATCCGCGAAGTGTCTTCGGCGGGGCTTGGGGTCAACCAGGTGGTCAAGCGCGTGCTGCTGGCGTCGAACTCCTCGCTGAACAACTTCGACGAACAGGCCACCCGCACCAACAGCGTCGCGGCAGCGATAAACGAGCTGGGGGCCGCCGCCCAGGAAATCGCCCGCAACGCTTCCGACGCCTCGCAGCAAGCCTCCGGCGCCCGGCAACAGGCCGAAGACGGGCGCCAGGTGGTGGAGCGTACGATTGCAGTGATGAATGAGCTGTCGGGCAAGATCAGTGCCTCGTGTGTGCATATCGATGCGTTGAATCACAAGACAGTGAACATCGGGCAGATCCTGGAAGTGATCAAAGGCATCTCCCAGCAGACCAACCTGCTGGCGCTGAACGCGGCCATTGAAGCCGCCCGGGCCGGTGAAGCCGGGCGCGGGTTTGCGGTGGTGGCCGACGAGGTGCGCAGCCTGGCGTATCGCACCCAGGAGTCGGCGCTGGAAATTCAGCAGATGATCGAAGAGCTGCAAGTGGGTGCCCGGGAATCCGTCAATACCATGACCGAGAGCCAGCAGCACAGCGAGGAAAGCGTGAGCATTGCCAACCTGGCGGGCACGCAGTTGGCCAGCGTGACGTTGCGCATTGGCGAGATTGATAACGTCAACCAGTCGGTGGCGGCTGCGACCGAGGAGCAGACGTCGGTGGTGGAGGCGCTGAATGTCGACATTACCGAAATCAATATGCTGAACCAGGCTGGGGTGGAAAACCTGCAATCGACGTTGCAGGCCTGTACCGAGCTTGAGCGGGAGGCAGAGCGCCTCAATCAGCTGGTGGGCAGCTTCCGCATCTGACCCTGTAGGAGCCGGCTTGCCGGCGATGCAGACAACTCGGTCCTTCAGATACACCGAAGCGATGCGATCGCCGGCAAGCCAGCTCCTACAGTCGGGCGCTGGCATGCTCGATCCGGTGAAACAGCCGATTGAAGTACACCAGGCTATCGCCCTCCCCCCGAATCCCAACCCGCGACAACTCCACGAACATCACCGAATGCGAGCCCACTTCCTTGCATTCACTGATGCGCCCTTCCAGCTGCACCAGCGCATCCCGCAGCACTGGCACGCCCGCCTCACCACCGTCCCACAGGTCCCAGGCAAACCGTTCGGCCATGGGCACCTGGGTCATCCCGGCAAAATGCCGCGCCAGCTCTTCCTGTTCCCCGCACAGCACGTTCACGCACAACTGCCCATTGGTGCGGAACACATCATGGGTCGCGCTGCTGCGGTTCACACACACCAGCACCGTGGGCGGCGAATCCGTCACCGAACACACCGCACTCGCCGTGATTCCGCAACGCCCGCCGGGGCCGTTGGTGGTGATGATGTTCACTGCGGCCGGCAGTTGCGCCATGGCGTTGCGAAAGTCGATTTGCTGCTGGCTCAGGTCGGCCATGTCGGTGCCCCTTAACGATCCGTGGGTGATGCAACCAGACTAAGGCGCCACGCGCGGCGCGACCATTCAGACGATCCCCATGCCGACTAGGTGGTTTCTTTATCGTCAGGGCCGTTCACACTGGGTATTCTGCTGGCAAGGCTCCATAGATGAGCCAATGTCCGCCGCTGCGTGCTTGCGTGCGAAAACAATAATTAGAAATTCTCGTGGCAGCCCCTGATGGAAAATCGCACACCGATCGTTTACATCGTTGATGACGACAAAGACCTGCGTACCTCGCTGGCCTGGCTGCTGGAGTCGGTCAGCGTAAAGGCCCAGTGCTTTGCCGGCGCTGAAGAGTTCCTCGAACACTACGACCCACGCCAACCCGCGTGCCTGGTACTGGACGTGCGCATGCCGCAAACCAGCGGCTTCCAGTTGCAGGACATCCTCAACCGGCGCGGCAGTACCTTGCCGACCATCTTCGTGTCGGCCCACGGCGACATCCCGATGTCAGTCACGGCGATGAAAAACGGCGCACTGGATTTCGTCGAGAAGCCCTATAACCCGCAACAGATGATCGACCGC
Organism: Pseudomonas sp. BIGb0558; assembly: GCF_024807515.1. Lineage (NCBI taxonomy): Bacteria > Pseudomonadati > Pseudomonadota > Gammaproteobacteria > Pseudomonadales > Pseudomonadaceae > Pseudomonas > Pseudomonas sp. BIGb0558. The sequence goes on along the minus strand of NZ_JANUEW010000068.1, from coordinate 10,103 downwards.
ATCCAGGCCGCGCTGAAGACCGCCGTGCAGGCCCAGGCCGACCAGGAACAGCGCGAGCACCTGCAAGGCAAGCTGGCGCTGCTGACCAGCCGCGAGCGGGAAGTGTTGATGCTGGTGGTGGATGGCAAGGCGAGCAAGGTGATTGCTCGCGAGCTGAACATCAGCGTGAAGACCGTTGACGTGCACCGCACCAAGATCAAGGAAAAGATGGGCGTGACCAGCATTGCCATGCTGGTCCGCGAGGTGTTGTACCCGTAGCGCGCGATGATTGAATGTGGGAGCTGTCGAGTTTTAGCGAGGCTGCGAAGGGATCGCTGCGGTGTACTTGGGGTATCGAGTTGTCTGCATCGCAGGCAAGCCAGCTCCCACAGTTGACCTCATTCCAATGTGGGAGCTGTCGAGCCTTGGCGAGGCTGCGATGGGATCGCTGCGGTGTGCCTGGGGTATCGAGTTGTCTGCATCGCAGGCAAGCCAGCTCCCACAGTTGACCTCATTCCAATGTGGGAGCTGTCGAGCCTTGGCGAGGCTGCGATGGGATCGCTGCGGTGTGCCTGGCAGACCGAGTCGCCTGCATCGCGGGCAAGCCCGGCTCCCACGGGAAAATGCATTCCAGGTCAGGGAGCGGCACGCATCAATGATGGCTGTAGCGCTTGCGGTACTCCCCCGGCGACACGCCAAAACGCGACTTGAACGCCGATGAGAAGTAGCTGGAATCCGAGAATCCCCAGGCATAACACAGCGCCGACAGCTTCTGCTCCGCCGGCGAGTGGCGCAGGGTTTCGGCGCAGAAATCCAGGCGCCGGTGCTTGATGTATTGCGCCACCACCAACCCACGCTTGGAGAACATCCGGTACAGCCCGCGCACCGACACCCCGACTTCCCGGGCGATCAGCTCGGGGCAGAGTTCTTCGGCACCGATGTGCGCGTCGATGTAGGCTATGGTTTTGCGGAACTGGCGCTCCTGTGGGTCGACGCCGTTGTCACGGGCGCTGATTCCCGGCAGCAACAGGCTGACCAGGGCGTCCAGCACCGCCTCGCTTTCCTGCATGCCCAGGTCGTTTTGCTGGCGGGTGTCGAGCACCATCTGGCTGGCCATCAGCGCCAAGGGCGTGCGGGCCGAGATCCGTGTCGCGCAGTTGACCGCGTTGAAGTGCGAACCGCGCTCCACCACCTGGCGCGGCAGGATCAGCGAGAGTTGCCGGGAGTTCTCGTGGTAGGTCATGTCGCTGGGGCGACAGGCGTCGATCAGGGCGATGTCGCCACGGCCCAGTTGCGCGCGGTTTTCGCCCTGCTCCAGTTGCGCACTGCCCTGCAGCTGGAACACCGCGTAGTAATGCCCCTCGTTGCCGGTACTGACTTCCTTGCTGCTGCGATACAGGTGCACATGGGCCATGTCGACCACGCTGAGCTTGATAGCGCCGCTGCGAAACTCGCTCAGGTCACCATAGAATTCAGTGCCCAGGGCGCGGGCATCGAAGCGTCCACAGGCCTGGTTGACCTGCTGTAACCAACGCTCGAATGATTCGTTACGTTGCACCGTTGAACTCATCATGACCGCAAGGCCTCACGTTTTTTATTTTTTTGGTCCAAGCAATCTTACTGGCACCGCCGATCAAATATCCAATACCAGACGAGCGGAAACCGCCCGGGAAACACACGCGCAAATCTGCCGGTTGGCGGCCTTCTCCTTGGTCGACAGGCAGTTGTCACGGTGCTCGGGCACGCCCTCCAGCACCTCGACGATGCAGGTGCCGCAGATGCCTTCGCGGCACTCGGTGTCGATGTCGCAACCGTGGGCCTGCAACACGTCCACCAGGCTGGTATTCGCCGGTACCTGCAATACCACACCGGAGCTGGCCAGTTGCACTTCGAAGCCACCGCTGGGCCCGGCGTTTGCCGCCGGGTCGGCCTGGAAGTGTTCCAGGTGAATCGCCTCCCCGGAACGGCTGCGGGCCGCGACTTCCACCACCTTGTGCATGAACGGCGCAGGGCCGCAGGTGTAGACGTGGGCCACGTCGCCGGCCTGCTCCAGGCAGACGCTCAAGGCCGCATCCAGTGCGCCCGGTTCGACGCCAAAGTGAAACTGCACATGCTCGCCGAACGTATCGGCCAACAGCTGAGTAAACGCCGCGTACTGCGCCGAACGCGCAAAATAGTGCAGGCGCCACGGCTGGCCGCTGCTCGCCAGTCGGTAGGCCATGCTCAACAACGGCGTCACCCCGATACCGGCGGCAAACAGCGCATGGGCCGGCGCGTCCGGGTCGAGGCGAAACAGATTGCGCGGCGCGCCCATCTCCAACTCCATGCCCTCCTGCACCTGCTCATGCAGGGCCAGGGAGCCGCCCCGGGATTGTGCCTCCTTCTTCACCGCCACCAGGTACGCGCGGCCATCGTGGGGCGGGCTGCACAGGGAATACTGGCGGGTGACGCCGGTGGGCCCGGTGAGGTCCACATGGGCGCCCGGTTCATAACTGTCGAGGGGCTGGCCGTCACTGCGCACGAGGCGAAAGGAACGGATATCCAGCGCTTCGTCGACGATGCGTTCGATCTTCACCTTCATCATTGCAGCACCTGAATACAGTTGTTTCGGTTGAACGCTATCCTGTGGCGAGGGAGCTTGCTCCCGCTGGGGTGCGAAGCGCCCCCAAAGAGATTGGGCCTGCTGCGCAGTCCAGCGGGAGCAAGCTCCCTCGCCACAACGATGACTAGCGCATGAACAGCCCGCCGTTGATGTCCCAGCACGCGCCCGTGACCGAGGCGGCGTGGTCGGCAATCAACAGCAGCACGGTGTCGGCGATGGTGTGCGGGTCGCCGAGGGTGCCCGCCGGGATGATCTTGAGGATTTGCTCCAAGCGCTCCGGCGCCACGGTTTCGCGCACCACCGGCAAGTCCAGCGGGCCTGGTGAAATGCTGTTGACTGTCACGCCTTGGGGTGCGAGTTCACAGGCGAAGACCTTGGTCAACGTGGCCACACCGCCCTTGGCCGCCGCGTAATGCGCGCCAGTAGCGGTGCCGCCGTTTTGTCCGGCGAGGGAGGCGATGTTGACGATGCGCCCGAACCCTCGTTCGGCGAAATGTGCACCAAACACCTGGCAGGCCACGAACGTGCCCCGCAGGTTGATCGCCATCGATTCGTCGAATTCCTCGGGTGTGATGTCCATCAGCGCCGCAACTTTCGACACCCCGGCGTTGTTCACCAGGATATCGGTGCCGCCCCAGCGCTCCGACAGCAGATCCCGGGCGCGGATAAAATCGGCTTTGTTGCGCACATCCAGCTCGATGGCGACGGCGGTTTCGCCGCTGCTGTCCAGCTCATCTGCGAGGTGTTGCACGCCATCCAGACGCACATCTGCCAGGCCCACGCGGTAGCCTGCGGCGTGCAGGCGCCGGGCGATGCATTCGCCGAGGCCGCGGGAGGCGCCGGTTACAAGCGCGATTCGGTTCATCAGGATGTCCTCATTTCAAATGTGGGAGCTGGCTTGCCTGCGATAGCGGTGGGTCAGTACCTGAAGTGCTGGCTGACACACCGCTATCGCAGGCAAGCCAGCTCCCACATTGGTTTTGGTGGTGGGTTAGATCGTGCTTACAACAGGAAGCCCAGCGCACTCAGGCTGTCAGTGGAGTTGATCAGCCGCACCACCTTGCGCTCCAGGGTCGCAGCCCCGGCGCTGAAGCGGATGCGGTAATTCAGGTCGGCCACGAACGGTGTGTGCACCCCGCGCTTGTAGGCATACAGCAGTTGCGCACAGTTGACCTCCACCACCTCGCCCGCCGCTTCCACCAGCGTGAATCGCGACACGCTGCGCACGGTTTTCGCCGCATCCACCGCCGACGGCGAATACCCCGCCGTCAGCCGCTCGATACGCAAGTCACGCATGCGCGCGTCGTCATAGGCGTAATTGAGGCTGGCCTCGAAATCGTCGGTGTCCGGGTCGATCGGCACGACGTAACGCCCGCTCTCGCTCCACAACGCCGCCCATTGCACATAGTCCTTGTGGTCCAGCAGTTCGGCTTCGCGCCAGATGAATTCGATGGCCTGGGCCAGCGGTGCGGTAAAACCAGTCAGGGTGTTCATTGGCTCATCATCCTTTTCCACATGTCATAGGCCCCGCGCATGCCGCCTTCGTCGGTGGCGTGGGAGACCTTGTCGCCGTTGTCGGCCAGCACTTCGCGGTTCAGGCCACGGTTGACCAGGATCGGCGCGTCCACGCCGGCGTACGAACCGCGTTGCACCCGGTCCCAGGCCTCGGCGTCGTCGGGGCTGCCAAAGCCGAACGGGCCCTGGAAGTGTTCGTGGATGCGCAGGCGCTCGCGGTTGGCGATCTGCGGCCCGCCCTCCATGCCAAGGGCGACGTGGCGGATCTCGGTCTCGGTGACCGATACCGGCCGCAACACGCGAAAGAACGACATCGACATGGCGACGTTGGGAAACAGGTTGAGGTTGAACCCGGCACCGTGCAGTGAGCGCACGATGCGTCGCACCTGGGCCGGCTCCATGGTTTTCGACAGTTCTTCGGTGACGTGGGCGAAGCGCTCCTGCAACTGTTCCGTGCCGTCATCGTGGTCCAGGTCGACATGCTCGGGCACCATCACCATCACGCTGTGGCCATTGCCCAGGGAATGGGTGACGGCCTGTTCGTCGGTCATGAACGAGAGCATTTCCGAGGTCTCGGCATCCACCGACGACATGAACGACTTGTGCACGATGGGGAAGTGATAGCCGTCGGTGGTGTTTTCCAGCTGGATCTTCCAGTTGCCCTTGAAGCTGAACTTGTGTTCGCCCTGGGTCTTGATCGGGTAGCCGGCGCCCTGCTTCATGAACAGGTCCATCCAGTGTCTGGCACCGCCGAGGAAGTCGGCCAATGGCTCGATGTCGTCGTTGTAGCTGGCGAATACCATTCCGGCGTAGCTGTCGACCCGCAAGCTGGTCAAGGGCAATTCGGATTTTTCCAGGAGGCCTTCGTAGCCGTCCGGGTACGGCAGCGCCCGCAGCTTGCCGTCCAGGCCATAGGACCAGCTGTGATACGGGCAGGTGAAGCCGGTGGCGTTGCCCTTATGCTTTTCGCAGACCGTGGCGCCACGGTGGCGGCAGCGGTTTTCCAGCACGTTGATCGCACCTTTCTTGTCGCGCACTACGATCACCGGGCGCCGGCCGATGGTGGCGGTCTTGAAGTCGCCGCTGTTGCGCACCTCGCTTTCATGGGCGACCCAGACCCAGGTGCGGTAGAAGATTTTTTCCAGTTCGGCTTCGAACAGCGCCGGGTCGTTGTACAGCGAGACGTCGACGCGGTCGTGCTTGACCAGCTCGTCGAGGCTTTTGGATTTGGCGATCAGCCGGTATTCATGGGTACTCATGGAGCCCTCCTCAAGGCGTTGTTCTTATTGGTGAGCCGTGATGCTCTGCTGCAGTTGCGCGCCGAGGGCACACACCCATTCGTCCTGGCCCTTGCGGCCGACAATCTGCAGGCCGACTTTCAGGCCGCAGTCCACCAGGGTCACCGGCACCGTCAGCGCCGGGTGGCCGCTGAGGTTGAAGGGCCGCACCAGCGGTGTCATGCCGGCCACGGCCTGGCTGCCGTTGCGGGCTTGGGCCAGGGTCGGTGGCAGGTCTGGCAGGGTCGGCAGCAGCAACACGGAAAACGCTTCGAGCGCGGCATCCACCTGATGACTGAAGCGGGTGCGCACGACTTCGGCGTCGGCCAACTCAGCGGCGCTGGTGCGGCTGGCGGCCAGCAAGCGCTGTTCAACGTCGGCGCCGATCAGGCCCTTGCCCGTGAGATGACCGAAGGCCGCCCAGTTCTCGACGTTGATCACCGTAAGGCCGGCGCCGAACGCCGCCTCGAAATCGTCCAGATGCAGGCGCTGCTGACGCCAGCCAGCCGCATCGACGGCGGCCATCAGGCTCGCCTTCAGCCACGGCTCACAGGCCACATCCAGAAAGCCCACATGAATACCGCCAACCGGTGCGGCCTGTGGCGTGAAGCCCGGGCAAATCACCTGCATCGCGGCAATCAGGTCCTGCATGTTCGCGGCAAACGGCCCGACGCAATCGAGGCTGGATACCGCCGGCTGCGCGCCCGCCCGGCTGACCCGGCCATAGGTCGGCTTCAACCCGGCGATCCCGCAGCACGCAGCGGGCACCCGCACCGAGCCGCCGGTGTCGGTGCCGATGGCGATATCCGCCAGGCCCGCCGCAACGGCTGCGGCCGAACCGCTGGACGACCCACCCGGCACCCGGTCAGGCGCCTGGGGGTTGATCGGCGTGCCGCTCCAGTCGTTGATGCCGGTGACGCCAAACGCCAGTTCATGCAGGTTGGTCTTGCCGACGATCTGCCAGCCGGCGTCGAGCACCGACTGCACCACATCTGCATGGCGGGTCGCGGGCGGTGCATCGGCAAAGGCACGGCTGCCGGAACGGGTCGGGTGCCCGGCGATGTCGATGGAGTCTTTGATGGCCACGCGTTTACCGCTGCCACCGAGCAGAAATTCGCTGACGAAGGTACTCATGGGTTCACCCCCAATACGGTATTGAACAGGCGTTGCGTGCGGAAATGCGCGATCAGCCAGGTGCCGTCCACACGGCGAAAATCAATGTTCAGCCGCGTGCCGAACAACTCGCTGCGCTGGTCGGCGTAGGTGGAAATCTGCTGCATGATCCACTGCCCCGCTGCCGTGCTGCCGTCCACCTGGATCGACTCGCTGGTGAGGTAATGCAGGTTCAACGCGAAGTGCTCGGACGGCGGCAGATAACTGCCGACAAATGCCGCCACGGCGTCGCGCCCTCGGTGCTGGCCGAAGGTTTGCGCGGTGCTGGTGCCGATGCCCTCCCAGATCGCATCCGCGGTGAACAACCCGGCCAGCTCGCGGACGTTCGTTGCCGCCCGGGGCACGTCGCACAGGTCCATGTAGCGCGCCATCAAGCGCCGGACCTGGCTCTCCCCTTCAAGGCTTTCAAGACGCTGCAACAGGTCCATGGCTCACACCCTGGCCGCTTCGGGGATGGTCAGCGGGCGGCCGATACGCGCTTCAATCTTGGCGTAGCGCCACAGGCTGTATTCACCCACGGGCGTGGTGCGGAACAGGTTGCAGGCATCGATCACCGACTGGTGGCAGTCGACGTCGGCCATGATGTAGACGGTCCATGGCGAGGTGGTCGACGGGCCGACCATCAAGCGGTCGTCATCCATCGCCCCCAGTACGTTGATGCCCGGCATGGCGCCGAGGTCGCCCATCATCTGGCTGAAACCTTTCCACACGCTCAGGCCTTCGCCGGTGGGCAGGTCGAAAAAATTCTGGGTGATGCCGATGCAGAAGACGACGCGCAGCGGTTCTTGAGTGGCTTGGGACATGGGTTGATCCTTGGAAGTCAGATGTAGCCAGGAAATGGTGGAACGCCGAGGAACACCGAGCCGGCGCCGTCGTACAGGCCTTCGCTGAGGAAGGCGTGCTGGGTCACCACCATGGCGTCACGCAGGTAGCGTTGCAGCGGGTGGCGCAGGTAAATCGCGGTGGTGCCCGCCAGGCTGTAGGCGCTCTGCACCACGGCGGCGCCGGCCTGGGACACGTGAATGGCGGTCAGGCGCAGCAGGCTGGTTTGCTCCGCCGTAACCGGGTTGCCGGCGAGGATCGAGTTCCACACTTGTTCGGTGGCGCCGTAGAAAAAGCCCCGAGCGGCACTCAGTTGGGCTTCGGCCTTGGCGATTTCGATGCGCACGTAGGCGCGGTCCGCCAGTTTCGGTGCGCCGGTGATGCCGCTGCCGCTGGCCATGGCGCTGATTTCATCGAGGGCGGCACGGGCCAGGCCGAGATTGACCACGGCCAGCACCTGGGCGGCGTAGGCAATCGAGGGGTAACGGAACAGCGGTTCATCGATGGTAGCGGCGCCGCCACGGATGAAGGTCCAGCGCTCGTCGATGTATTGGTCGGTGACGCGCAAGTCATGGCTGCCGGTGCCCTTGAGGCCGACCACGTCCCAGTTTTCGATGATTTCAACCTGGCCCGGCTTGAACACGGCGGTGCGCGGCTTGCCGCCTGCCGCACCGATGCCCACACCCAGCAAGTCGGCGCCCTTGCAGCCGCTGGCAAATTTCCAGGTGCCGTTGACTTGCCAGCCGCCGTCGACGGTTTGTGCCGGCTGCAACGGGAACAGCCCACCGGCAAACACCCGGTCGGGGCTGTCGGCATACAGTTCGGCGAGGGTTTGCGTGGGCAACGCTGCCAGATACACCCCGGCGCTGCCGAAGCTGGCGACCCAGCCGGCGGAACCGTCGGCTTCGGAAATGCGCTCGATCATCTGCAAAAACGTTGCAGGGGCCAGGGCATCGCCGCCGAAACAGCGCGGGGTGGCCGCACGATAGATGCCCACCTGCTTGAAGCGTTCGATCATGTCCCGTGGCACATGGGAGCCGGCGTCGAACTCGTCGCGGCGCTGGCGCACCTCATCCAGCACCTGCTGGAACAGCGCGGGCTGCGCATCGGGTAAAGCGTCTGGTTGCACGAGGGCCGAACGCAGCATGGGCTTTCTCCGTTGTAGTTGTTATGGATGGGAAACTACCCGTAGCAGCTGTCGAGCCCTGGCGAGGCTGCGTTGGCGCGACGCCGCTATCAAGTCGATCTGGATACCGAGTCGCGGCCAACGCAGCCTCGCTTGGGCTCGACAGCTGCTACGGAGCCAGTCCCGTTGATGGGGTCAGTTTAGGAAGGGCCTTCGGCGGCCACTATTGGGGCGTGCCGCCCCCTGGCTAAAGAAATCCCCTAGTGCGCCCCCGATAACTTCTGAGCGTGCCCGCGCAGGCAAACCGGTATAACTTGCCACTGTAGTCGTCCCCTCCACCGCCAAGGGCTACGCGATGTACCTACCCAATAACCATGATTTCCACACCCTGATCGAGGCCATGCCGATCTGCACCATCCTTCACGATGCGCAGAGCAAAGACATCCTCTGGGCCAACACCGCCGCGCTGTCGGCGCTGGGTTTTACCCTGGAAGAACTGATCCCGCTCAAGGCCCCGGACATGACCCGCGATGCGCCGAAGTACAAGCGCTCCATCGGCCTGCGCTGGCTGGAACGCGCGGCTCGCAGCGGCCAGCGCACCATCGAGTGGTGTTATCGCTCCAAGGCCGGGGTGGACATTCTTTCGGAAGCTGTTGCGACGTTAGTGCACCTGGACGGACGTGATGTGCTGATGGTGCAGTTCCGCGATATTTCCCGGGAAGACAAGGTCAAGCGTGACCTGATCCGTGCCGAAGAAGCCCGGCGTGTCAGCGAGCAACAGTTGGAATACCTGGCGCGCTACAACGCCATGGGTGAGATGGCCGTGGCGATTGCCCATGAGCTGAGCCAGCCGCTGGCGGCCACTCGTAACTTTATCGAAGGGGTGTTGATTCGCCTGGGTGATACCCACAGTGCCGACCAGGGCGTGAACTGGGGGCTGCAAAGTGCCGTGCGGCAGGTGGAGCATGCTTCTTTGATCATCAAGAGCGTGCGTGATTACGTGGTCAAGCTGGAGCAGAGTGCCGAGTGGGTGGACTTGAATGAGTTGCTGCATGAAACCCGGTACTTCATCAGCCTGCGGGCCGAGCCCGGTCAGGTGCGGCTGGAGATCGTCCCGAGCGCGGAGCCGCTGATGGTGCAGTGTGAGAGGGTGTTGATTGGGCAGGTGATTCTGAACCTGGCGTTCAATGCCATTGACGAGATGAGCGAGCTGCCTCTTGAGCGTCGGGTGCTGCGGTTGCATGCCTGTCGGGATGGAGGCGTGGCGCGGTTGAGTGTCGAGGATTGCGGTCGGGGGATTCAGGCGGTGGCGCGGGAGAAAATCTTTGATGGGTTCTTTTCGTCGAAGGTGGGTGGGAACGGGATTGGGTTGGCGTTGTGCAAGAACATTATTGGTCGGCATCAGGGGGATATCTGGGCGCAGAATCTTGAGCCGTGTGGGGCGGTTTTCAGTTTTTCGCTGCCTTTGGTGGGGGTGTGAGATGGGGGGCATATCCGTTATTTAGGTAACGGCTGCCTATGGTTTCGCTCTTACAGCGAGTCACTTTGCAAAAGCGGCAAAGTAACCAAAACGCTCTGCCCCGCCTGTCGGCACCTCGCTTAGGCTCGG
>NZ_JANUEW010000067.1:0-18899 GCF_024807515.1 Pseudomonas sp. BIGb0558 | reverse complement strand
TTAGCTGCGTGTGTCGGTGGCGGGCCTGTCCCCCGTGTTTAACCATGAAACCCCCCCCCCCCCCCCCCCCCCGGCCTCGACAGCTGCTACGGGAGGATGGGGGCTTAGTGGCCTGAAGCCTCCGGCCCCGCCTTCGCCGCAAACGGCGGTTTCGCCAGCCACACAATCACGATCAAGGCCATGAACATCCACCCCAGCAACGTGAAGTAGTCCACGGTGGACATCATGTACGCCTGGCTGGTGAGGATCTGGTCCAGTTGCGCATAGGCCTTGTGCCCTGCCCCACCGAGCGCTTGCAAGGCGTCCCGGGTGGCCGAGTCGTAGGTGGTCATGTTCTCGCTCATGTAGGCATGGTGCTGGTCCGCCCGGCGAATCCAGATCCAGGTGGTCAGCGATGCCGCAAAGCTGCCGCCCAGGGTTCGCAGGAAGGTGGCCAGGCCCGCACCGTCGGCAATTTGCGCCGGCGGCAGGTCGGACATCAGGATGCTCAAGGTCGGCATGAAGAACAACGCCACGCCGATGCCCATGAACAGCTGCACCAGGGCGATGTGCGTGAAGTCCACTTCATTGGTAAATCCGGCCCGCATGAAGCAACTCAGGCCAATCGCGAGGAACGCCAGCCCCGCCAGCAGGCGCAGGTCGAACTTGTGCGCGTACTTACCCACAAACGGCGACATCAATACCGGCAGGATCCCGATCGGCGCCACCGCCAGGCCCGCCCAGGTGGCGGTGTAGCCCATCTGGGTTTGCAGCCATTGCGGCAGGATCAGGTTGATCCCGAAGAAGCCCGCATAACCCAGTACCAACACAATCGTGCCGATCCGGAAGTTGCGGTAGGCGAACAGCCGCAGGTTGACCACCGGGTGCTCGTCGGTCATTTCCCAGATCACGAACACCGCCAGGGCGATGGCCGAGATCACCGCGCCGATGATGATGAAGTTCGACTCGAACCAGTCCAGGTCGTTGCCCTTGTCGAGGATGATCTGCAAGGCACCGACGCCGACAATCAGGCTCAGCAGGCCGACGTAATCCATCGGCTGGTAGCTGGTAACCACCGGGCGTTTCTTCAGTTGGGAACGCACCACCATCACCGCAAAGATGCCGATGGGTACGTTGATAAAGAAGATCCACGGCCAGCTATAACTGTCGGTAATCCAGCCGCCGAGGATCGGCCCGGCAATCGGCGCCACCACCGTGACCATCGCCAGCAACGCCAGGGCCATGCCGCGCCTGGCGGGGGGATAGACCGCGATCAGCAGCGTCTGGGTCATCGGGTACAACGGGCCGGCCACCAGGCCTTGCAGCACCCGAAAGCCGATCAGCTCGGGCATCGAGGTGGAGATGCCGCAGAGAAACGAGGCCAGCACAAACAGGATGGTAGCCCACAGAAACAGCTTCACCTCGCCGAAGCGACGGCTCAGCCAGCCAGTCAGCGGCAGCGCAATCGCGTTGCTCACCGCAAACGAAGTGATAACCCAGGTGCCCTGCTCCGAACTCACGCCGAGGTTGCCGGAAATCGTCGGCAACGCCACGTTGGCGATGGTGGTATCGAGCACCTGCATGAAGGTCGCCAGGGACAAGCCGATGGTGGCCATCAGCAAGCTGGGCGGCGTGAAGGAGGCGTTAGCGTTACTCATCGCGAATCCTGTGCAACATGATGGGCGCTACGGCCGCCGGGGCCGTAGCTGATGGATTGGCGAATCAGCGCTGGGCAGCCTTGGGAGCGGCGACGCTGTTGTCATGGATCAGTTGGGTGATCATGGCGTCGGCTTCGGCCAGTTGGCGGTCGTACACATTGGTGGTGAACGAGGCCTTTTGCGGCGCCTGCTGGGCCAGTACCGGGCCGCTCTGGTCGTGCAGGTCGACGTTGACCACGGTGGACAAGCCCACCCGCAGCGGATGCTTGGCCAACTCTTCGGCGTTCACATGAATGCGCACCGGCACCCGTTGCACGATCTTGATCCAGTTACCGGTGGCGTTCTGCGCCGGCAGCAAGGCAAACGCGCTGCCGGTGCCTGCGCCGAGGCTGTCGACGGTGCCGCTGAATTTCACGTCGCTGCCGTAGATATCAGATTCGATATCCACCGGCTGGCCGATGCGCATATTGCGCAGCTGGGTTTCCTTGAAGTTGGCGTCGATCCACAGTTGATCCAGCGGAATCACCGCCATCAGCGCGGTGCCCGGCTGAACCCGCTGGCCCAGTTGCACGGTACGCTTGGCCACATAGCCGGTGACCGGTGCGATCAAGGTGCTGCGGGCGTTGGTGAGGTAAGCCTGGCGCAACTGCGCGGCGGCGGCCTGCACGTCCGGGTGGGACGAAATTACCGTGTCATCCACCAGGGCGCTGGTGGTCTTGAACTGTTGTTGCACGTTGGCCAAGGCGTTCTGCGCCGAGGTCAGGTCGTCGCGGGCGTGGGACAGCTCTTCCTGGGAAATCGCCCCGCCGGCAGCGAGGTTCTTACGCCGGTTGTAGTTGTCCTGGGCCTTTTGCACGTTGGCTTGTTGCGCCAGCACCTGGGCTTTCATGCCATCGACGTTGCTGTACAAGCCACGCACCTGGCGCACGGTGCGGGCCAGGTTGGCCTGGGCACTTTGCAGGCCGACGGCTGCGTCGTTGGGGTCAAAGTTGATCAGCACCTGGCCTTCATGCACCAGGTCGCCATCATCGGCACCGATGCTCACCACAGTGCCGGTCACCAGCGGGGTGATTTCCACCACGTTGCCGTTGACGTAGGCGTCGTCGGTGCTTTCGCTGAAGCGGCCATACAACTCATACCAGCCCCACACGCCCACAGCGCCGAGGATGACGATCAGCGCCAGGACAAACAGCATGACTTTGCGTTTGCGCGGGTTGCTGGTGTTGGGTTGTTCAGCCTTGTTTGTTTCAGGAGCGTTGTTGCTGGTTTCGGCAGTGGCCATGACAAGTACCTTGAATTATTCAGTGCGCGTGGCTGGGGTGGTCGAGGCCACGTTATCGGCGTGGAAACCGCCGCCCAGGGCCTGCATCAGTTGAATCGAAAGATCAATTTGTTCGGCATTCAGGGTGGCCAACTGACGTTGGGCCTGGAGTAATTGCTGCTCGATGCTGAGCACGTCCAGGTAATTCCCGATGCCTGAGCTGTAACGCTGCACCCCGGTGTCGTAGGACTGCTGGGCAATGTCCGCAGCATGCTGCTGGGCCTGGATCTGCCGGCCGGTCTCGCGCAACTGCACGAGGGTGTTGCCGATATCGCCCAAGGCTTGCACCAGGGTTTTGTTGTACTGGGCCACGGCCAGGTCGTAGTCGGCGTCGCGGGCATCGAGGTCGGCGCGCAGACGGCCGCCGTCGAAGATCGGCAGCGAGATGGTCGGCGCAATGCTGAAGAAACGGCTGGCCGAACCAAACATCGCATCCCCCAGCAACGACTCGGCCCCGGCGCTCGCGCTCAGGTTGAGGTTGGGGTAGAAGCGGGTCTTGCTAGCCGCGACGTTCTTGCTCGCCGCCTCCACACGCCAGCGTGCGGCGATCAGGTCCGGACGACGGCCCACCAGTTCGGCAGGCAACACCGACGGCACAGCAACAGCGCTCGGCTTGAGCACGTTGGGGCGTACCAGTTCGCTGCCACGGTCGGGGCCTTTGCCGAGCAACACCGCGAGGGCGATCTTGGCGCTCTGCAGTTGTTTTTCGGCATCGATCAGTTGCGACTGGGAGCTGGCTTCCAGGCTTTCGGTTTGCTGGTACTGGTACTGGCTGTCGATCCCGGAGTTCAGGCGACGCTGGCCCAGGTCGAGCATTTGCCGGGTGCGCTTGAGGTCATCATTGGCCAGGTCACGCACGATATGGGCCTGGCCCAGGTCGCTGTAGGCCTTGGCGACGTTGGCCGCCAGGGTCAGGCGCGCGGCCTGTTGGTCGACTTCGGCGGCGCGAGCCTGGCCCAGTGCCGCTTCCCAGGCGGCACGCTGGCCACCCCACAGGTCGAAGTTGTAGTTGAAGCTGGCACCGATGTTACGCACGGTGGCGTAGGCATCGCCCTGGCCCAACGGGTCCTGGTCCTTGGCCAGGCGCGAACGGCTCACACCGGCGCTGGCATCCAGGGTCGGCATGCGCTCGGCGTCGGCGGCATAGGCCGCGGCTTCGGCCTGGTGGGCACGGGCGCTGGCCACTTGCATGTCGGGACTGTTTTGCAGGGCTTCCTGGATCAGGCCGTCGAGCTGTGGGTCGCCGAGGCCTTTCCACCAGTCGGCGGCCGGCCAGGCAGCGGTGGACAGGGTGACGCCGCTGAGGGATTTGCCGGTTTGCAAGGTGTTGGCTTCGAGGCGTTTGCCTTCTGTGTTCAAGCCGCTGAAATTGGCACAACCGGCCATAGTCATGGCCACCAGCACAAGGCTGAGGCCGGCACGCAAGGAGCGATTGTTCATGCACCACCTACCCGCTGAATGGTGATGGGGTCACCCGCAGCTATCAGAATTTTCTTCAAGATTTTTTCCAGGGTTTGCAATTCACCCGGCTCCAGCGCGCCCGCCAATTGGTTCAGGGCCTGGGCGCCGATCTCCGGCAGCATGTCGGCTACGCGCTGGCCTTCCGGGGTCAGTACCAACTGCACCTGGCGCCGGTCCTGCTCGGAACGCTTGCGCGCCAGCAGGTCCTTTTGCTCCAGGCGGTCGAGCATGCGGGTCATGGAGCCGCTGTCCAGGGACAGGTTGCGGCACAGCTCGGCCGGGGTGTCGACGCCGTACTGGGCCATGATGATCAACACCTTGAACTGCGCGGCCGTGATGCCGTGGGGCTCCATATGGGTGTCGATGATCTTGTCTTTAAGCAGCGCAGCCCGACCCAGCAGCAGGCCGAGGTGGCAGTTGTGGAAGTTTTCGGGGGTGAAGTGCTTCATCGTGATCAGCCTATTAACTGCCTAAGCAGTGAATGTGTGTCACGATGTTACTGCCTAGGCAGCGAATGTCAAACAAATAGTTAGGTTGCTTGCTAATTAGCGGATAAGTGGCGCTCTCGTGTAGGAGCGAGCTTGCTCGCGAAGAACTGAAGGGCAACGCGTGCATCCAGGGCGCACGCGTTATCGTTGACGTTTTTCGCGTTCAAGCTCGCTCCTACAAGGAGAGGCGCCCTTAGAAATCCCGCTTGTAGAAAATATCCAGAGAGCTGGCCACACCGCTGGCCACTTCCAGGTACACCTTCTTGCTCAGCAAATACCGCAAGGCAATGGTGTTGGCCGGCTCGAACACCCCCACGCCATAACGCAGGCTGAGCTTCTCCGAGATCTTGCCGCTGGCCACCACGGCGGTGTTGTTGCCGCTGCCCTGGGTGTCCAGCTCAAAGTCCTGGATGCCCAGGTTCTTGGCAATGTCCGACGTCACCCCGGCGCTGCCCATCAACCCAAGGCCCAGCGCCGCCTGGGCCAGCATGTTGTTGTCTTCACCGGTGGTGCTGAGGGGGCGGCCCAGTACCAGGTAGGACAGCGCCTGCTCCTGGCTCATGGCCGGTTCCGAGAAGATCTGCGTGGTGGGCTGCTCGGCGCTGCCGCTCAGGCGGATACCGGCGGTTACGTCGTCGGTCTGGCGGATGGCTTCGATGTCGAGGTACGGCTGGTCGATCGGCCCGGCGAACAGCAACCGCGCACGGCGCACGGTCAGGCGCTGGCCGTAGGCGCGGTAGCGGCCGTCGTTGAGCCAGAGTTCGCCACGGGTGTCCATGTTGTCGCCGATGTGTACGTGGCCTTGCAGGTTGGCGGTGAGGCCGAAGCCGGCGAAGCTCAGCTTGTCCTTGCCCACCTCCACATCGATGTCCATCGCCATGGCCATCGGCGGCTTGCCCTCTTCGGTCTGGCTGCCGACGATCACCGTGTCATCCGAGACCTTGACCGTCGATGGCGGCAGTTCGCGCACGGTGATCTCGCCCGTGGGGATCTGCACCTTGCCGGAAATCGCCAGCTTGTCGTTTTTCATGCTGATTTTCAGGTCGGGCGCCACTTCCAGGGCCGCGTAGGGCTCCACGGTGACCGGCAGTTGCGTGCCTTGCAGTGCAATGTCCACCGCCAGTGCCTGGCCCCAGTCGATCTGGCCCTTGATAGAGCCCTGCCCGGCCTTGCCGCTGCGCCAGCCACCATTGAGCTGCACGCTTTCGCCGGCAATCAGCGCCTGGATATTCAGGCCTTCGAAGCTGGTGGGCAGTTGCGGACCGGAGATTTCGCCGCCCACCAGGTTGATGCTGCCGTTGACCTGAGGCGCCAGCAGGCCGCCGCCGATGCGCCCGTTGCCGTTGAGCTTGCCGTTGAGCTTCTCGACCATCGGTACAAACGGCCGCGCCACGGCGAGGTCGAGGCCGGTCAGGGTGAAGGTGCCGGTGATCGGTTTGTTCTTCGGCAGCGGATTGATCTGCGCCTGCAACAGCAATTCGCCCAGCTTGCCGCCGCGGAAGTTCAGCTGGGTGTCGATGCGTTTGGGGTTGAGGGTGGTTTCCAGCTTCAAGGTGTCGTAGGGGAAATCCAGCCACTGGTCCTTGTCCTTGACCCGCAGGGTGCCGCCGCTGGCGTCCACCGAGACCACGCCTTTGGGGCCGCTGGCCGGCAGGTCGAGTTGCACGTCGGCATTGAGCTTGCCCTGCCAGGCGAAGTCTTTCGGCAAAAAGGCCGCCAGGCTGTCGATGGGGAACTGCTTGAGGTGGTAACGCAGCTTGGGCTCGGGCATCAGGCGCTGGTCTTCGCCGCACAGGCTCGCCGCGCCGGACACCCAGCAATGGGCAGCAAAGGTCAGCTTGCCATCGGCCATGCGCTCGATTTTCGCCGGGGCTTGCAGCTTCCAGTCCTGGCCACCCGCTTGCACATCACCGCTGGCCAGGCGCCCGCGCCAGTTGCCTTTGTCGAGGTTGCCATCCAGGGCCAGGGCCAGCTTGAGCAGCGGGCCGGCCAGGTCGAGCTGGACCTTTTGGTTTTTGATATCGCCCTGGGCACTGGCGGTGAAGGTGCCGACCTGGGTTTCACCGGCCTGGATGCCGCTGCCCTTCAGGTCGATTTTGGCGCGTTGGGCATTATCCAGGTTCGCGTCCAGGGTCAGGTTTTGCAGGCGGTTATCCTCAAACGCCAGTTGCTGGCCAACCAGGTTGAGCTTGCCTTGCGGCGCTTTCAGGGTGCCGGCGACGTCGAGGCGACCATTCATCTGCCCGCGCAGCTGCGGCCAGAGCTGGGCGAGGCGCGTCAGCTTGATGTCGATCTGCCCGGCGAGGCGCTGTTGCAGGCTGCCGCTGCCATAGATGCGGTTGTCGCCGAGGCGAATGTCGAGGGCGCCGAGGGTCCACTGCTCGCCTGCGCCTTCGGCCTTGGCCTGGAGTACGGCGGGCTGGCCCCGCAGGCGGCCCTTGAGGTCGAGGTCGGCGTTGAGCTTGAGCTGCTCGTTCTTCATCTCACCCTTGCTGCGCAACGGGCCCGCGAGGGTGCCGGGCAATTCCGCGACCCAATACGCCGGGTTGATCGCCGACAGGTCCAGCGCGGTATCCCAGGCGATGCCGTCGGCAAATTGCAGGTTCAGGTGGCCTTCGGCCTTGCCTTGGCCGGCGGCGAGTTTCAGCTCGGGGAGGAACACTTGCTTGAGGTCGCCGCTGAACGGGCTGGCCAGGCTGAACTTGCCCGCCGGGCCGTCGAGGTCGGCCTTGAAGTTGCCCAGGTAGTTGCCGTCCTTGTAGGAAATTTCGCCATTGAAGGTACGCAAGGCTACTTGGGGTTCGTCGATCACCGGGTACAGGCGATGCCAGGGGAAATCCAGCCAGTCGATTTTCGCGTCGGCGCTGAAGCCTTGCTGCCAGTCCAGATTGGCACTGACCTTGAGGCTTTGTTTATCGCCGGCATTCAAATCCAGCCCGGCGATCTGCGCGCCCTTGGCGTCGACCTTGCCTTGCAGCAGCAAATCCACCGGGCCTTTTTCCGCCGGCAGTACGGCTTTGCCCAGCAGTTGGTAACCGTTGCTCAGGTCGCCCTTGGCCGTCAGGTCCAGTTGATTGAGTTGCAGGGTATCGGGCAGATCGGCACTGGGTTTGAAGCCATCGGCGGTGATGTGCAACTGCGCCGGAAGGTTTTCCACCAGCGGTTGCAACTCGCCGCTGAGTTTGGCCGGCAGGTAGCCGCTGCTGTCGGCGTCGAGTTTGAGGGTCTTGAGCAGATCGCCATCGACCTTGAGCGCCAGCGTCCACGGCGCGCCGCCCGGGGCGTACGGCAGGCTCAGGTTACCGGCGGCGGTCAGCGGCCAATTGCCGGTTGGTTGCAGTTGGCCGGACAGGTCGAGTACCAGGCCGTCCCGTTGCAGGTGCACCGAGTCGATCTGCATACCGGCGGCCGTCCAGTGCGCCGCCAGTTGCAGGCCCTGGAGTTCTTCGCTGCCGTTGAACAGCAGGCTGCCAACGCGGATGTCGCCCAACTGGATAGCGAGCGGCAATTTCAGGTCCGGCAGGGTAATCGGGCCGCTGCTTTCTTCGGTACTGGGCGCAAATTGCAGGCTCACCTGCTCCACATCCAGCCGGTTGATGCACAACGTCATGCGCATCAGGCACGCGGGCGACCAGTCGAACTTCGGTGCCTGCAGCTCCACGCGGCTGCCGTCTTGTTGCCATAACAGATGGTCGGCACTCCACTGGCCGCCCAGGCGACCCTGGAAATTCTCCACGGCCAAACCCGGCACCTGGCCCAGCACCCAACGGCTGCCGACTTGGGTACCCAGCACCGTCCACAGCGCCAGCACTATCACCGCGAGGACCGCCAGCACGGCCAGCCCCGCTATTTTCAAACCACGCATCACAGCTCAGGCCCCATGGAAAAGTGCAAACGAATGCCGCCCGGATCTTCGAGGGCATGGGCCAGGTCGAGGCGGATCGGACCGACCGGCGACACCCAGCGCACGCCCACACCCACACCGGTTTTCAGGCTCGGCATTTCCAGGGTGTTGAACGAGTTGCCTTGGTCGATAAAGGTCGCGATCCGCCATTTTTCGGCGATGGAATATTGATACTCGGCGCTCAGGGCCACCATGTAGCGGCCACCGATGCGGTCGCCACGGTCGTTTTCCGGGGACAGGGTCTGGTATTCGTAACCGCGCACGCTCTGGTCGCCACCGGCAAAAAACCGCAACGACGGCGGTACGGATTTGTAGCCGTTGGTGGCGCTGCCGCCAAACTGCGCCCGGGCCAGGAAGCGGTGGTTGTCCCACAGGGTGGTCAAGCCCTTGATGGTCGCCGTGCCGTAAAGCAGGTTGGTGTCGGAACCCAGTCCTTCCTTGGCGACCTTGGCGTCGAACAGCAGGCGATAGCCATTGTGCGGGTCGATGCGGTTATCACTGCGCAGGTAGGAGTAGCTGACCCCCGGCATCACAAGGTTACTGAGACCGGAGTCATTGCCCAGGCGATATTCTTCGCGCTGATACTTGAGCGAAATCACCCGGGTCCAGCCGCTGGGCAATTTGCTGTGCCACTCGGGGCCGAGGGTGAGCAATTTACTCAGGGTGTCGGTGTTGGCGATTTCTTCATTCTGGTAGCCGCCGGCGAAACGCAGTTTGTCGGTCAGTGGCGGGTCCAGGGGAATGTCGTACCACAGCCCGACGTTCTGCCGGGGTGCCGACAGCTCGGCTTCCCAGCCATAACTGTGGCCCTGGGGGTTGACCCAGTGGCGCGTCCAGTTGGCCTTGCCTCGGGGGCCGACGTCGGTCGAATAACCCAGGCCCAGGCCCATGGTACGGGGCTTGCGGGTTTCCAGTTGCACGGCTACCGGGATTACGTCGTTGGTGGACGCGGCCGGGGCGGCGTCCACGCGCACGCCCTCAAAAAAGCCGCTGCCTTGCAGGTTCTGGTTGAGTTCGGCGATCAGCTCGGAGTCGTAGGGCGCGCCGCTCTTGAACGGCACCATGCGTTGCAGCAGGTCTTCATCAAACGGCGTGTCGCCGGCAAAGCTGACCTTGCCCAGGGTGTAGCGCGGGCCGCTGTCATAAATGAGTTCGATATCGGCCACGCCCGCCTTGGGGTCCACCGAGAGTTTCTGACTGGTAAAGCGCCCGCTGAAAAAGCCGTAGCGTGACGCCTGGTTCTGGATAACGCGCTTGGCGTCTTCGTAGTTGCCGTGGTTGAGCACGGCGCCGGGTTTGAGTTGGTCGCTGCTGGGCACGCGAAAGCCTTTGAGGTCGGCGGCCTGGCCATCGACCCGAATGGTCACGTTGCGCAAATGCACCGGTTCGCCGGGGTCGATGGTGAGGATCAGGCGCGGGTTCTTGCCGCCCTTCACATCGCTGGCAATCTGCGGCTGATAGAAGCCCAGCGCCTGGGCGGCCTTGCGGGCCTGCTCCTCGGCGCCACGGCTGAACCGTTGCAAGGCTTCTTCGTCACGATCGCCGACCCCGCCGATGTAGCCTTCGATGTTGGCTTTCAACGCGTCGTTTGAAGGTTTGATGCGCACATCCAATTCGCTTTGCGCCAAGGCGCCGCAGCTCGTGAACAGCAGGATCAAGCCGCTGGTAAATCTTCCTGGAAACTTCATAGGCCGGGATGCTACACGAGCTTGGGAGCGTCTTAGAACCCTGATTTGTCTGAACAATTCTGTCTTAAATCGTCGCAGCCTGTAACACCTGCGGATTTGCGTGAAAGAACACGTGTTCCAGGACGGGTCCTACAGCCACCTCGCCGATCTCTTCATAGCCCTGACGTTTATAGAACTCCAGGTAGCGAGAATTCCCAGTGTCCAACACCACGCCGGAGGAATGCGGGTCTTCGGCGCACCAGTTATGTACCGCTCCCAGCAACTGTTCACCGTAGTGCTTGCCCTGGAATTGCGGGTGAATCCCCAGCAGCGGCAGTACATGCACCGAGTCCGAAGGCAGGCACGCCAGCACCGCCTGATGGTATTCCAGATAGCGCCGGGTGCCGCGCACGCCAGTACTCAGCCACATGCGCAATTGCCAGGCCCAGCTTTCGGTAATGCCCAGGCGCCGCGTGGGTGGCGCGATCAGGGCGATGCCGATCAGCCGGTCGTTGACCAGCAGGCCAATGGCCGGAAGGTTCTGGAAGAAGTGTTGCTTGACCAGTTCACGCACGGTGGCGCGCACCCGCTGTTCGTAGCCGGGACGTTCGGCTTCGAAGATGTAGGCGAACGTCGGCTCATGGCGATAGGCCTGGTACAACAGGGAGCGGGCTTCGCGGGAATAGCCGCTGTCGAGCATGTGGATCTGGGCGATGGCAGTCGAGGTGTCAGGCATAACAGTGAATCTCCCCTGGGCGCTGACTCAAAAAGGTTGCGCTCTTGTTATTACGAACGTCTGCGGCACTGGTTCGTTCAGTGTAGCCATCGAGGGCCGCTTCGCAGCCCAACGCAGCCTCGTGCCTCGGCAGCTGCTACAAGGCTGGCCCCCGTCCGACTTGTCGGCTAGCATCGCCCTTTTGCCAGACTGGACTGCCGACCATGAAAATCGTGTCTTTCAATATCAACGGGCTGCGCGCCCGCCCTCATCAGCTGGCGGCACTGATCGAGAAACACCAGCCGGACGTGATCGGCCTGCAGGAAACCAAGGTCCACGACGACCAGTTCCCGCTGGATGAGATCAAGGCCCTGGGTTATCACGTGTATTACCACGGGCAGAAAGGCCACTACGGTGTTGCCCTGCTCTCGCGCCAGGAACCGCTGGCACTGCATAAAGGCTTTGCCAGCGACGAAGAAGACGCCCAGCGCCGGTTTATCTGGGGCACCTTCGCCGATGCCAACGGCAACCCGATTACCATCATGAACGGCTATTTCCCACAGGGCGAAAGCCGCGACCACCCCACCAAGTTCCCCGCCAAGCAACGCTTCTACGAAGACCTGCAGACCTTGCTGGAATCGCAGTTCAGCAATGACCAGGCCGTGGTGGTGATGGGCGATGTGAATATTTCCCCGCAAGACTGCGACATCGGCATCGGTGCCGACAACGCCAAGCGCTGGCTGAAAACCGGCAAGTGCAGCTTCCTGCCGGAAGAGCGCGAGTGGATGGCGCGCTTGAAGAACTGGGGCCTGGTGGACAGCTTCCGTCACCTTAACCCGGACGTGGCAGACCGCTTCAGCTGGTTCGATTACCGCAGCCGTGGTTTTGAAGACGAGCCCAAGCGCGGGCTGCGGATCGACGTGATCATGGCCTCTCAAGGCTTGCTGCCTCGGGTGAAGGATGCCGGCGTAGACTACGATCTGCGCGGCATGGAAAAACCCTCCGATCATGCGCCGATCTGGCTGGAATTGAGCTGATTTAGCATAGAGGGCCGGCAAACCGGCCCTCGTCATATTTATGCAACCTGCCTGACTTAATCTCGCGGCACTCCCTTTGGCTCGAGAAGGTGCCGGCATGATGCTGCGCGTTCTATCCCTGCTGGCCCTGCTCAGCGCATTCCCCCTCGCCGCGTCCTCCGCCCCATTGCCCTTTCCCGAAAACGGCCCGGCCTTGCGCATCCAGGGTTCCAACACCATTGGCGCGGCACTGGGCCCAGCGCTGGTCAAGGGACTGATGGAGCAACAGGGTTTGCAAGGCGTGCACAGCGAGCCGTCTGACCGAGACAATGAACAGCACATCGTCGGCAAGACCCGCCAGGGCCAAAGCGTGACGATAGACGTGGCCGCCCATGGCTCCAGCACCGGGTTTGCCGCGCTGAAAAAAGCCAGTGCCGACCTCGCCGCGTCCTCCCGGCCGATAAAAGACAGCGAGCTGGTGGACCTCGAATCCCTCGGCGACCTGAAAAGCCCCGACGCCGAGCAAGTCATCGCCGTTGATGGCCTGGCGATCATCCTCAACCCGCGCAACCCGCTCAATACCCTGAACACTGAGCAACTGGCGCAGATTTTCAGCGGTGAGGTCGCCACCTGGGAACAGATCGGCGGTATCGGCGGCAAGATTCACTTGTATGCGCGGGATGATCAGTCGGGCACCTACGATACGTTCAAGGAGCTGGTGCTCAGCCGGCGCGGCAAGTCGCTGGATGGCAGCGCCAAGCGGTTCGAGTCCAGCGAGCAATTGTCGGATGCGGTCAGCCACGATCCTCAGGGCATCGGCTTTATCGGCTTGCCCTATGTGCGCCTGGCCAAGGCGGTCGCCATAGTCGATGGCGACTCGCAGCCCATGCTGGCGTTAAACAGCCTGATCGCCACTGAGGATTACCCGCTGTCGCGCCGGTTGTTCTTCTATCTGCCACCCGCCGGGCAGAACCCGTGGGCCAAGGCGTTGGTGGACTTTGCCCAAAGCAGCAAGGGCCAGGCGATCGTGGCCGCCAACGGCTTTATCGCGCAGCAGGTGCAGGCCATGGCGGTGGAGCCCCGCGCGCCGATGCCGGCGGATTACCAGGCGATTGCCCGACAGGCGCAGCGGCTGACCGTGAACTTCCGGTTTGAGGAAGGCAGCGCCAGCCTCGACAATAAGGCGCGTCAGGACCTGATGCGGGTGGTGGCTTATATAAAGAGCCACGGCAAGCTGGACAAGCAGGTAACGCTGGTGGGGTTTGGGGATGCCAAGAATGATGCGCAGCGGGCGGCGCTATTGTCGAAGCTGCGGGCGATGGCGGTGCGGCGGGAGCTGGTTAAAAGCGGCGTGGTGCTGAGGGATATCCGCGGGTTTGGCGCCGAGATGCCGGTGGCAGCGAATACGGCGGATGAGGGAAGGATCAAGAACCGGCGGGTGGAGGTTTGGGTGTATTGAGGACTTAAAGTCTTTATTTCCCGGACTGGCCTCATCGCGGGCAAGCCCGGCTCCCACAGTTGACTGCATTCACCTGTGGGAGCTGGCTTGCCTGCGATGAAGACACCTCGGTCTTACTGCCCGCTGCGCATCATCTCCCGCGGCACATACTTGCCGATCTCGAACTTGCCGATCGCCGCCCGGTGCACTTCGTCCGGGCCGTCGGCCAGGCGCAGGGTGCGCTGCATGGCGTACATGTAGGCCAGCGGGAAATCATTGGAAACACCGGCACCACCGTGGATCTGGATCGCGCGGTCGATCACCTTCAACGCCACGTTCGGCGCCACCACCTTGATCTGGGCGATTTCGCTTTTCGCGACCTTGTTGCCCACGGTGTCCATCATGTAGGCGGCTTTCAAGGTCAGCAGGCGCGCCATGTCGATTTCCATCCGCGAGTCGGCGATCTTGTCGATATTGCCCCCCAGGCGTGCCAGCGGTTTGCCGAAGGCGGTACGGCTGACGGAACGTTTGCACATCAATTCCAGCGCACGCTCGGCCATGCCGATGGAGCGCATGCAGTGGTGGATACGGCCCGGGCCAAGGCGCCCCTGGGCGATTTCAAAGCCCCGGCCTTCGCCCAGCAGGACGTTTTCGTACGGCACGCGGACGTTTTCAAACAGCACTTCGGCGTGGCCATGAGGGGCGTCGTCATAGCCGAACACCGGCAGCGGGCGCAGGATCTTCACGCCGGGCGCATCCACCGGTACCAGGATCATCGAGTGCTGCTGGTGGCGCGGCGCATCCGGGTTGCTCAGGCCCATGAAGATCAGGATCTTGCAGCGCGGGTCGCAGGCGCCGGAGGTCCACCATTTTTTGCCATTGATCACCCATTCGTCGCCATCGCGTACCGCACGGGCGGCCATGTTGGTGGCGTCGGAGGAAGCCACGTCCGGCTCGGTCATGGCAAACGCCGAGCGGATCTCGCCCCGCAGCAGCGGTTCGAGCCAGCGTTGTTTCTGTTCCTCATTGGCGTAGCGCACCAGCACTTCCATGTTGCCGGTGTCGGGTGCCGAGCAGTTGAACGGCTCCGGCCCCAGCAAGGAGCGGCCCATGATTTCGGCGAGTGGCGCGTATTCGAGGTTGGTCAAACCGGCGCCCAGTTCGGATTCCGGCAGGAACAGGTTCCACAGGCCTTCGGCTTTGGCCTTGAGCTTCAACTCTTCCATGATTGCGGTGGGCTGCCAGCGGTCTCCTTCGCTGACTTGGCGCTCAAACACCGGCTCGGCCGGGTAAACGTAAGCGTCCATGAACGCGGTGACACGTTCACGCAGTTCCTGAACCTTGGGCGAATAGGCGAAATCCATGGGCAGCACCTTCTCAATGGAGGTTGTTGAGGTCATGAATCGATGCTAGAACAGCGTTGATAATTTACCTAGCCTATTCTCGGCGTGTATTAACATTCATCACCGATATATGATCGGCGTATGGACACCTAACAATAAGAGCGCAGCGAAATGAATCTGAGCAAGGTCGACCTTAACCTTTTCATCGTCTTTGACGCGATCTACACCGAAGCCAACCTGACCCGCGCCGGGCAGATTGTCGGAATTACCCAGCCGGCGGTGTCGAACGCTCTGGCCCGCCTGCGGGAAACCTTCAACGACCCGCTGTTCGTGCGTACCGCCCAAGGCATGGTGCCCACGCCCATGGCCCAGAACATCATCGGCCCGGTGCGCAATGCGCTGTCGCTGCTGCGGGTATCGGTGCAGGAAAGCCGGATTTTCAACCCGCAACAGGCCGCCAAGACCTACCGCATCAGCATGACCGACCTCACCGAAGCAGTAATCCTGCCGCCGCTGTTCCAGCGCCTGCGCCGCCTGGCGCCGACGGTGGTGATCGAGAGTTTTCTGTCCAAGCGCCGGGAAACCACCAAGGAGCTGGCGGCCGGTCGCCTGGACTTTGCCGTTGATGCGCCGCTCAACACCGACCCGCAAGTGCGCCACGTCAAGCTGATGGAAGACCGCTATGTGTGTGCCATGCGCAAGGGCCACCCGATGGCGGGCAAGGAAAAGCTGACCCTGGATGATTACCTGTCCCTGACCCACATTCATATCTCCAGCCGGCGCAACGGCCTGGGCCATGTCGACCTGGCGCTGGGCAAGATGGGCCTGCAACGCAAGATCGCCCTGCGTTCCCAACATTATTTGATGGCCTCGCAAGTGCTGCAGCAGACCGACATGGTGATGACCGTGCCGGAGCGCTTTGCAAGGCGTCATGAACTGCACTGGTTCAACCTGCCGGTGAACGATGTGCCGATGGTGGAAACCCATCTGTACTGGCACGAAAGCACCGACCAGGACCCGGCCAACCGCTGGATGCGCGAGCAGATGATCGAGTTGTGCCAGCAAGTGACGGCCCATGAGAAGAAGCTGGACAAACTGTAGGAGCGAGCTTGCTCGCGAAAAACCTGAGAACGCCGCGTTGAACCAGACAGCCTGCGTTAACGTTAGCGTTTTTCGCGAGCAAGCTCGCTCCTACAGTGGGCAATGTGCTTGACGTTAACGTCAACCACCCATTAGCTTAGCCCTCAAGACACTCCTTGAGCGCCCCCATGAGCACGACCTACAGCATCTCCGATCTCGCCCGCGAGCTCGACATCACCACCCGCGCCATTCGTTTCTATGAAGAACAAGGCCTGCTGTCCCCGGAACGCCGGGGCCAGGAGCGCATTTATTCGCCCCGGGACAAGGTCAGCCTGAAGCTGATCCTGCGGGGCAAGCGCATCGGTTTCTCCCTGGCCGAGTGCCGCGAGCTGATCGAACTCTACGACCCCACCAGCGGCAACCAGAAACAGCTGCACAGCATGCTGGCGAAAATCGCCGAACGCCGCGAGCAGCTGGAGCAACAGTTGCTGGACATCGAACAGATGAAACTGGAACTCGACACCGCCGAAGAGCGCTGCACCCAGGCGCTGGAACAGACCCTTCAGAGCCAGGTTGGCCATTTATAAAAGGTAGCTGCCATGTCCCTCCCCTCTCACGTGCGCCTGGTGGAAGTCGGTCCGCGCGACGGCCTGCAGAATGAAGCACAACCCATCAGCGTCGCCGACAAGGTGCACCTGGTGGACGCCCTGAGCGCCGCCGGCCTGGGCTACATCGAAGTCGGCAGCTTTGTGTCGCCCAAATGGGTGCCGCAAATGGCCGGTTCTGCCGAGGTGTTTGCGCAGATCCAGCGCAAGCCGGGTGTGACCTATGGCGCGTTGGCGCCGAACCTGCGGGGGTTTGAAGATGCCCTGGCTGCAGGCGTGAAGGAAGTCGCGGTGTTTGCGGCTGCCTCCGAGGCGTTTTCACAGCGCAATATCAACTGCTCCATCAGCGAAAGCCTGGAGCGCTTCGTGCCGATCATGGACGCGGCCAGGCAGCATGGGGTGAGCGTGCGGGGTTATGTGTCGTGTGTGCTGGGTTGCCCCTATGAAGGCCAGGTCGCTGCGGAGCAAGTGGCAGCCGTGGCCCGGGAGCTATTTGCCATGGGCTGCTATGAAGTCTCCCTGGGCGACACCATCGGCACCGGTACTGCGGGCGCCACGCGGCGGATGTTCGAGGTAGTCGGCGCCGAAGTGCCTCGGGACAAGCTGGCCGGGCACTTCCATGACACCTATGGCCAGGCCATCGCGAATATCTACGCCAGCCTCTTGGAAGGCATCCAGGTGTTCGACAGCTCTATTGCCGGCCTTGGCGGCTGCCCCTACGCCAAGGGCGCCAGCGGTAACGTCGCCACCGAAGACGTGCTGTACCTGCTCAATGGCCTTGGCATCGAGACCGGTATCGACATGGACAAGCTGATTCTGGCGGGCCAGCAGATCTGTACGGTACTGGGCCGACCCACCGGTTCACGCGTGGCCAAGGCGCGTAACGCCGGTTGAGTAGCCCGCTTGTGACGATGTGTTACCTCGCGGCTACACATCGGGTAACACGGGAACATATTTTGTCGCATTTCCTGAAAGAAATTTCCTACTAAAAAAGCAAATCATTGATTTTAAATGACTTTATAAAGTTGGCACGGCTTCTGCTATCTCTATTGCATAACAAGAATAAAAAGCACCAAACCTAATAAAAATAAGACGTAACGACTCTGACATAACAAAAACAACACGGCAGAGACGCAGCTAACAGATTTTTTTGGAGAAGATGTGCTTCGCAGGGTACGGCTAGCCGAAACCCGCAACCGGATAGAGAAGAACAAAAAACTACCTCAAGGTAGCTACCCACTGGTTGGATCGCGTGCGAAGAAGCAGATCAGCGCTCAAAAAAATACGTTTGCTCTTGACCCCGGATGGGGGTCGCCAAAAACAGCGGTAAAGGGCCACGGTTGCCAAAAACAACAACAGACCGCCCCTCAATAATAAAAAAAGAGCACGCAACGACAAATTAAAGGGGACCCTCGGGTCCCCTTTGTGCTTCCTCGTGGAAGGTGATTTGCGTGTATATCCGTTTTTTGGGTAACGGCTGCTATGGGTTCCGCTCTTACAGCGGCTCACTTTTGAACAGCGCAAAAGTAAGCAAAACGCTCTTGCCCCACCACTCGGCACCTCGCTTGGGCTCGGTGTGCCCTCAGCTCCGGTAGCACGAAGCGGGCCGCCGCGACGGAGCGTCCCTGCCCCGTCGCGGCTAAACCGGCGTCCTGCCGGTTTACCCGCTCCGTAATACCTGCGTTCGGCCAACGTGGTTTAACGGGGCGCCTAAGATCAAGATCAAAAGCAGATCAAAAGCACAGCGGCCTACAGGCCGGCTTGAGTGTGGTGAAGCAAAGGCAAAATCAAAATCTAAAGCCAGAGCGGGCACGGTCAACTGTGGGAGCTGGCTTGCCTGCGATGGCATCGCCTCGGTGTATCTGGAAGACCGAGTTGCCTGCATCGCCGGCAAGCCAGCTCCTACAGAAAAGCGGCTTTTGCCTTTGCTTTTAACACTCAGGTCGGCTTTCAGGCCGCCGTGCTGTTGATCTTGATTTTGATCTGACTGCCCCATTCAGCCCGAGGCCGAACTCAGGGATTGAGGAGCGGGTAAACCGGCAGGACGCCGGTTTACCCGCGACGGGGCAGGGACGCCCCGTCGCGGCGGCCCGCGGAGCAATCCCGGAGAGAGGGCACACCGAGCCTAGGCGAGGTGCCGACAGGCGGGGCAGAGCCCTTTGCTTACTTTGGGCTGGGCCGGCATTCCGGCTTTTCCAAAGTGAGTCGCTGTAAGAGCGAAACC
>NZ_JANUEW010000066.1:0-20577 GCF_024807515.1 Pseudomonas sp. BIGb0558 | reverse complement strand
CACACCGAGCCCAAGCGAGGTGCCGAGTGGTGGGGCAAGAGCGTTTTGCTTACTTTTGCGCTTTTCAAAAGTGAGCCGCTGTAAGAGCGGAACCAATAGAAGCCGTTACCTAAATAACGGATATACACGCTAGGTCGCACTCAGCTCGGTGATAGCTTTGATCAGCACATGGATATCTGCCGCGGACGTCAAGAACCCCGGCGTCACCCGAATACAACTGCCAAACGAAGCCCCGCTGCGGGTCGTGGTAAACAGGTCATATTCCTTGAGCAACCGATCCGCCATCACCTGCTGATCCGGCTGATCAGTGAACTTGAACGAAGTAATCGCGCAATACAGCCGTGGATCATCCGGCGTCAGCACTTCAATCCCCGGCAACTGCCGCACCTCACTCACCCACAAATCCCGCAGGTAATTGAGCCGCGCGCCCTTGGCCTTCGACCCACCCAGCAAACGATGCTCTTCGAACACCAGCGGCAAGGTCATCAGCGCCGGGAAATTCGGCGTGCTGTACGGCGTACGGGCCCGTACATCGGTGACCGGGTAGTGAAACTCACCCATGTCCGGATCAATGTCCGCCAACCGTTGCGGGTCGATGTAGATAAAGCCCAGGGTCAACGGCGCACCGATCCACTTGTGCAGGTTGAAGCCGGCAAACGCGATACCCAACTGCGCCAGGTTGAACTCGATCTGCCCCAACGCATGGGCGCCGTCCAGAATCACATCCACCCCGTGTTCCCGGGCCGCCGTGGCAATCGCCTCCACCGGCATCACCAGCCCGGTGCGGTGGGTCACGTAGGTCAGCGCCAGCAATTTCAGACGCGGGTAGCGCACGAACGCATCACGATACGTCTGCACCAGGCTGTCGAAAGTGGCCGGATGTTCGTGGGCAATCTCGACCACCTCCACCCCGCGATGCTTCGCCAGCCAGCGCATGGCGCCTTTCACGGTGTCGTATTCCAGGTCGCTGATCAGCACCTGGTCGCCCGGCTGCAAACGGTTGTAATTGCGGATCAGCGACTGCAACGCATCCGAAGCGCAGCGGGTGAGGGCGATCGCTTCAGGGTCGGCCTCCATCAATTGCGCCAACTGGTCACGGATCTCGACGTTCTCGCCCTGCTCGAAACGCTGGCGCACATGGATCGAGTTGCTGCGGTTGATGAAGGCTACGTGGTCCTGATACTGCTCAAGTACCGCGCGGCTCATGCGCCCGAAGTAACCGTTTTCGAGGTTGATCGGGCCAGGCTCCAGGTCGTAGCGCTGGGCGATTGCGTGCCAGTGTTGTTCGTCGCGGGTACTGTCCATGTGCGTGCTCTATTAATGACGAGGGGCGGGCTTGCCGTGTTTGGCGCGTAGCGGTTCCAGCAGTTCGGATAAACCGTTGTGGTCGATTTCCTGCATCAGTGCCAGCAACCCGCCCAGCTCACCGTGGGGGAAACCCTCACGGGCAAACCAGTTCAGGTAAGGGCCAGGCAAGTCGGCAATGATCCGGCCCTTGTACTTGCCGAAGGGCATTTCGCGGGTGATCAGCAGTTCAAGTTTTTCAGGGTTCATTGGGGCTTCAGGTGTTTGAGTCGATGCCTTGGAAAATACAGGCATTCTGCATGGAGGCCAAATGACAGATCATGCAAATAAAGCGGATACAGATTTTCGGGTAATCTATAACTTGTTGAAATATATGAATTAATTCGTTTTTCAAAAGCTGGCACGGGCGCTGCAATTACTAAGACACGTTTCTTAACCCGCGAAGGAATTGAAAAATGACTGATATCAACAAAGAATCGATCTCCGTACTCAATGACCTGATCGAGACCAGCAAAGACGGCCAGGAAGGCTTCAAGACCTGCGCAGAAGACATCAAGCACCCAGAGCTCAAAGCCCTGTTTGCCAAACGTTCCGCTGATTGCGCCACCGCCGCTGCCGAACTGCAGACCGCCGTTAAAGCCCTGGGTGGCGACCCGGAAAAATCCGGTAGCGTCGCCGGTGCCTTGCACCGTGGCTGGGTCGACGTGAAGTCGCTGGTCACCGGTAAAGACGAAGAGGCTGTGCTGAACGAAGCCGAGCGCGGTGAGGACCATGCCCTGAAGGCTTACAAAGAAGCGATCGAGAAGATCAACAAGCATAACCTGCTGGGTATTCGTGACCTGGTGGAGCGCCAGTTCCACGGTGCGCAACGCAACCACGACCAGGTGAAAGCCCTGCGTAACCAGGCACGCGCTCAGTCTTGAGCCCGGCCTGAATAAAAAAAGCCCCGCAGATGCGGGGCTTTTTCATGGGCGATGGGTCAGCCGATGCTGATGGCCGGCAGTTCGGTCAAGGTCACGGTCTGCTGCTTGCGCGGCGCCAGGATCTCGGCTTCGCCGTCCACCACCAGCTCATCGCGCTGGTTGAACACGCGGGTGGCGATACGCACGCGAAACTTCGGCAGCTTCTCGAGGATTTCCAGACGCACGGTCAGGGTGTCGCCGATCTTTACCGGCTTCTGGAAGCTCATTTGCTGGCCGATGTAGATGGTGCCGGGCCCAGGCAGCTCACAAGCGACCGCGGCGCTGATCAGGGCGCCGCTGAACATGCCGTGGGCAATGCGCTCCTTGAACATGGTCGCCTTGGCGAATTCGGCGTCCAGGTGCACCGGGTTGTGGTCGCCGGACATTGCCGCGAACAACTGGATATCGCGCTCTTCGACGGTCTTGCTGTAGCTGGCGGTCTGGCCGACTTCGAGGGCTTCGTAAGGCGTGTTGGTAACCTGGGTCATCAGATGCTGCATCCTGTGGCTAATCAATAAACTTAAAATGTTGATTTTAAACGAAAAATCATTCGCAGCGAGTAGGGCGGCGCAGCACTGCTGCCTGGGCCAGCCACGCCAGCACATCGGCTGTGACCGCATCACGGTTGGTTTCGTTGAATAATTCGTGGCGCGCCTGCGGGTAAATGCTCAGCTCCAGGTTCTGGCAGCCGGCTTCACGCAACGCGTTGGCCAGGCTTTTGAGACGCTTGCCTTCACTGACCGGATCACATTCGCCGCCCATTATCAGGATCGGCAGGCCCGGGTCGATCTGAGCGAGATTGGACGCTTTGCTGATTTGCTGCAAGCCACCCAGCAGGTCGATCCACAGCTGGTTGGTGCAGCGAAAGCCGCAGAGCGGGTCGTTGACGTACTTGTCGACCTCGGCCGGGTCGCGGCTCAGCCAGTCAAAAGCAGTGCGATTGGGTTTAAACGCCTTGTTGAACGATCCAAATGACAGGAAATCGATCAGTGCACTGCGCCCCCGCAAACCCTGGCGCAAGCGTTCAACGTGGGCAATCACCTTGGCCGCACCGTACAGCGCCACCGGTTGGAAGTTAGAACCACTGAGAATCGCCCCGTTGAGGCTCGCGCTGTGGTGCAGCAGGTAAGCCTGGGCAATGTAGCTGCCCATGCTGTGGCCCAGCAGAATGATCGGCACCCCCGGCGCCTGCTGGCCGATGTGCTGGTTGAGGCTCGCCAGGTCGCCCACCACTTTGTTCCAGCCATCTTTCTCGGCAAACAGCCCCAGGGTGCCTTCGTCGGCAGTACGCCCGTGGCCGCGCTGGTCGGGTGCGTACAGGCCGTAACCGGCGTCACACAGCGCCTGGGCCAGGCGGGCATAGCGCCCACTGTGCTCGGCCATGCCGTGGGCCAGCATGATCAGCGCCTTGGGCGGTCCGTCCGGCAGCCATTGGTTGACATACACCCGACTGCGGTCATTCGCGGTCAGCCAGAAAGTGGTGTGGTTCATGGCGCTTCCTTTGCTCAGGGTCGTTGCAGTGTATCGCTCATCTGCCGGCGGCTGCTGGATCAGCGCAAGCCTTGGCGGGGAGATTCACACAATCAATGACGCATCTTGTTGTATTTGCCTGATTGACCATAGCTGCTAACGTCCCCAAAGCTCCGCTTTCATCGCAGCATTCAAAGCGGCCGGACCACTCAGGTAAGAGGACAAGAATAATGCAACCTGATTTCTGGAATGACAAACGCGCGGCCGGGGTGCCCAACGAGATCGACCTCACCGCCTACAAGTCGGTGATCGAAGTCTTCGAGCGGTCCTGCAAGACCTTTGCCGATCGTCCGGCGTTCAGCAACATGGGGATCACCCTGACCTACGCCGAGCTGGACCGCCGCAGCGCAGCGTTCGCCGGTTACCTGCAATGGCACACCGACCTCAAGCCAGGTGATCGCATTGCGGTGCAGATGCCCAACGTCCTGCATTATCCGATTGCCGTGTTCGGTGCCTTGCGCGCCGGGCTGATCGTGGTCAACACCAACCCGCTCTACACCCCGCGGGAAATGCGCCACCAGTTCAAGGACGCCGGCATTCGTGCGCTGGTGTACCTGAACCTGTTTGGCTCGCGGGTTGAAGAAGTGAGCAAGGACACCGAGATCGAGTACCTGATCGAGGCGAAGATGGGCGACTTCATGCCCGCCGCCAAGGGCTGGCTGATCAACACCGTGGTCGACAAGGTCAAGAAGATGGTCCCGGCGTACAACCTGCCGCAGGCCATTTCCTTCAAGCGCGCCCTGAGCATGGGCGCCGGCCAGGCCCTCAACCGCCACCCGGTGACCCTCGACGACATCGCGGTGCTGCAATACACCGGCGGCACCACCGGCCTGGCCAAGGGCGCGATGCTCACCCACGGCAACCTGGTAGCCAATATGCAGCAGGTGCGGGCGTGCATGTCGCAGCTGGGCGACGACGGCCATCCACTGATCAAGGAAGGGCAGGAGGTGATGGTGGCGCCGCTGCCGCTGTACCACATCTATGCCTTCACCGCGAATTGCATGTGCATGATGGTGTCGGGCAACCACAACGTACTCATC
The DNA here is from genome assembly GCF_024807515.1 of Pseudomonas sp. BIGb0558. Classification (NCBI taxonomy): domain Bacteria; kingdom Pseudomonadati; phylum Pseudomonadota; class Gammaproteobacteria; order Pseudomonadales; family Pseudomonadaceae; genus Pseudomonas; species Pseudomonas sp. BIGb0558. The sequence goes on along the minus strand of NZ_JANUEW010000066.1, from coordinate 15,740 downwards.
ACCAATCCCCGGGACATCGGCGGCTTTATCAAGGAGCTGAAAAAGTGGCGCTTCACCGGCCTGCTGGGGCTCAACACGCTGTTTGTGGCACTGATGGACCACCCGGATTTCAAGACCCTGGATTTCTCCCACCTCAAGCTCACCAACTCCGGCGGCACCGCGCTGGTCAAGGCCACGGCCGAACGCTGGCAGCAACTCACCGGCTGCGCGATTGGCGAAGGCTACGGCCTGACCGAAACCTCACCGGTGGCCAGCACCAACCCGTATGGCGGCAAATCCAAGCTGGGCACCGTGGGTATTCCGGTGCCGGGCACGGCGATGAAGATCATCGATGACAACGGCGCGGAGCTGCCGCTGGGCGAGCGGGGCGAGCTGTGCATCAAGGGCCCGCAGGTGATGAAAGGCTACTGGCAGCAACCGGTGGCGACCGCCGAGACGCTGGACGCCGAAGGCTGGCTCAAGACCGGCGACATTGCGGTGATCGACCCGGATGGCTTTGTGCGCATCGTTGATCGCAAGAAGGACCTGATCATCGTCTCGGGTTTCAACGTGTACCCCAACGAGATCGAAGACGTGGTGATGGCGCATCCGGCGGTGGCCAGTTGCGCGGTGATCGGCGTGCCGGACGAGCGTACCGGCGAGGCGGTGAAGCTGTTTGTGGTGGCGCGTGCCCAGGGCGTGAGCCTTGAAGAACTGAAGACCTACTGCAAGGCCAACTTCACCGGCTACAAGGTGCCCAAGCACATTGTGTTGCGTGACTCGTTGCCGATGACGCCGGTGGGCAAGATCTTGCGCAGGGAATTGCGCGACATAGCCTGATCTGAAACAGCGTCAAAAAGGTGGGAGCTGGCTTGTGTGGGAGCCGGGCTTGCCCGCGATGCAGGCACCTCGGTGTATCAGGTACACCGCCGTGATGCCATCGCAGGCAAGCCAGCTCCCACATTGTTTTTTTCGCCCTGTAGAGCCCATTCCAGAGCCTTTTTTTGCGCTATAGAATCTTTGCTCTAAAAGTGACCATTAGATATTCTTGAGTCATGTTTATGACCGTAGGGGCCTCTTTTGGCTCTAGGCGGCCCTTGGCAAAGCTGCTACTCTCGGCGCGCTTTGTGACCTCTTGGCCTGCTTTTAACCGCCAGACTCACCCAAAAACAAACAAATAATAATCGCATCAAATGCGATGAATGAATTCGCGTCGCTGAGGAGTGGGCTTCCATGATCGAAGACTTTTGGAAGGATAAGTACCCCGCCGGGATTGCTGCAGAAATCAATCCAGACGAGTATCAGAATATTCAGGCGGTACTGAAACAGTCCTGCCAGCGCTTCGCCAACAAACCGGCTTTCAGCAACCTGGGCAAGACACTCACCTACGGTGAGCTGTACGAACTGTCTGGTGCCTTTGCCGCCTACCTGCAACAGCATACCGACTTGCAGCCCGGTGATCGAATCGCCGTGCAGCTGCCCAACGTCCTGCAGTACCCGGTCGCTGTGTTCGGTGCCATCCGCGCCGGCTTGATCGTGGTCAACACCAACCCGCTGTACACCGCGCGGGAAATGGAACACCAATTCAACGACTCCGGTGCCAAGGCGCTGGTTTGCCTGGCCAACATGGCGCACCTGGCTGAAAAAGTCGTGCCCAAGACCTCCGTCAAGCACGTGATCGTCACCGAAGTCGCCGACCTGTTGCCGCCGCTCAAGCGCCTGCTGATCAACAGCGTCATCAAGTACGTGAAGAAGATGGTCCCGGCGTATCACTTGCCCAAGGCGATCAAGTTCAACGACGTATTGGCCAAGGGCCACGGCCAGCCGATCAACGAAGTCAGCCCCGCCAGCGACGAAGTCGCCGTGCTGCAATACACCGGTGGCACCACCGGCGTGGCCAAGGGCGCGATGCTGACCCACCGCAACCTCGTGGCCAACATGCTGCAGTGCAAGGCGCTGATGGGCTCCAACCTCAATGAAGGCTGCGAGATCCTGATCACCCCGCTGCCGCTGTACCACATCTATGCCTTCACCTTTCATTGCATGGCGATGATGCTGATCGGCAACCACAACATCCTGATCAGCAACCCGCGCGACCTGTCGGCGATGGTCAAGGAACTGTCGAAGTGGAAGTTCAGCGGCTTTGTCGGCCTGAACACCCTGTTTGTTGCCCTGTGCAACAACGACGCCTTCCGCAAGCTGGATTTCTCGGCGCTGAAAGTTACCCTGTCCGGCGGCATGGCCCTGCAACTGGCCGCGGCCGAGCGTTGGAAAGCCGTCACCGGCTGCTCCATCTGTGAAGGTTACGGCATGACCGAAACCAGCCCGGTGGCCACCGTGAACCCGATCCAGAACATCCAGATCGGCACCATCGGCATTCCGGTGCCGTCGACCCTGTGCAAGGTCATCACCGATGACGGCGTGGAGTTGGCGCTGGGGGAAGTGGGCGAGCTGTGCGTCAAGGGCCCGCAAGTGATGAAAGGCTACTGGCAGCGCGACGAAGCCACCGCCGAGATCCTCGACAGCGAAGGCTGGCTGAAGACCGGTGACATCGCGATCATCCAGCCGGATGGCTACATGCGCATTGTCGACCGCAAGAAGGACATGATCCTGGTCTCCGGTTTCAACGTTTACCCCAACGAGCTGGAAGACGTGCTGGCGGGCCTGCCGGGCGTGCTGCAATGTGCGGCCATCGGTGTGCCGGACGAGAAGTCCGGGGAACACATCAAGATCTTCATCGTGGTCAAGCCGGGCGCCACCCTGACCAAAGACCAGGTGATGGAGCATATGCGCGCCAACGTCACCGGCTACAAGGTGCCCAAGGCCGTGGAGTTCCGCGATGCACTGCCGACCACCAACGTGGGCAAGATCCTGCGCCGTGAACTGCGGGATGAAGAGCTGAAGAAGCTGGGTCTGAAGAAGTAATTCGCCCCACAACAAAAAGCCCCGCAGATGCGGGGCTTTTTATTGAACGCTGATTCCACCACTTGAAATGCAATCCAAATGTGGGAGCTGGCTTGCCTGCGATAGCGGTGGGCCAGTCACAGCAGTGTGAGCTGACCCACCGCTATCGCAGGCAAGCCAGCTCCCACAGTTCTAAACCATGTTTCTACAGCATGAACTGCGCAAAGCTCACGCCAGCACCGGCCGGGCGTACATCCTTGAGGAACGAATCCTTGTCGGCACTCAGCTCCAGGGTGATCTCCGGCTTGCGCTTGCCAGCATTGCGCACCACCAGACCTTCAAGCTTCTCGCGCAAAAACACCGTTGGCACCTTCAAGTGCAACAACTGGTCGCTTTCGGCATTGTGCATCAGCAAGTGAATCCACTCGTACTGGCCCACGGCAATCCGGCCCACCGGCAGGTCGAACCACCAGATGTTGCGTTTGCGGTCCAGGTCGGTGAAGTGGCAGTTGTTGACGCCGAGTACGGCACCGCCCAGTTCCTGGTTTCTGCGGGCAATGGCCTGTGCTTTATTGAGTTTCATAACCTTCCTACGGGATCTGTTATCCAGCGCTTGCGCCTGGATGTGCCCGGCATTCTCGTGGGTTGGCTGCAAAACATAAAGCCAAACCTGTACGCCGCGATGAAATGCCGCTCAAAAAATAATTGAAACTCTCGGGAAAGGCCCAGGGTCAACCTCTACGTAGTGACCAAAATCCTTGATTGTTCCCAGGAGAAATACCATGAGTAGCACATCGGATAAGGCAAAAGGTTTGGCGAACGAGGCCGTTGGCAACATCAAGCAAGGTGTTGGCAAAGTCACCGGTAATGACAAATTGCGGGCTGAAGGCGTGGTTCAGGAAAAGAAAGGCGAAGTGCAAAAAGCCGTCGGCGACACCAAGGACGCGGTAAAGAAAGCGGTCAAATAGTCCCGACCCGGCTGACTGCACTCCAGCAGCCCGACGGCCATCCACGGATGGCCGTTTTTGTGTCACCTGCGGTAATTAAAGTTTGGAAATTGTTTCGAGGTCGCCAAATGGGCTACCTTGATGTAGTAAACGGCCCCTGAGTCGCCCACTAACTCATCTTTTTTGCGGCGAAAGGAGACGCTATGATTTTTCCGGTATTACAAGGCTTGCCCCTGCACAAAGTGCTGGTGCGCACCGTCAAAGAATTCGTCGATGACGAAATGCCGACGTACGCCTCGGCACTGGCCTACCAGATGCTGTTCTCGCTGTTTCCCTTCCTGCTGTTCCTGATTGCCCTGATCGGTTTCCTGCACCTGCCGGACTTCTTCACCTGGCTGCGCATGCAGTCGGAACTGGTGTTGCCGCCCCAGGCCCTGGAGCAGGTCAACCCGGTGATCGACCAGTTGCAACAATCCAAGGGCGGCCTGTTGTCCGTCGGTATCGTGATTGCGCTGTACACCGCTTCGGCGGGTGTGCGCCTGATGATGAGCGCGATGAATGCCGCCTACGACGTGGTGGAAGGCCGGCCGATCTGGAAGCGTTTCCCGCTGTCGGTGTTCTACACCATCGGCATCGCCGGCATGCTGTTGGCCGCCGCCGCCTTGATGGTGCTCGGGCCGCAGGTGATGGAATGGCTGGCGGGGCAGATCGGCATGCAGGAATTCGTGGTCACGTTGTGGACCATCCTGCGTTGGCCGCTGATCGTGATCCTGCTGATGTTCGCCGTGGCCTTGATGTACTACGTGATGCCTGACGTGAAGCAGAAATTCCGCTTCATCACCCCGGGTTCGGTGCTGGCGGTGGTGGTCTGGATCATCGCTTCCCTGGGGTTTGGCTACTACGTCAAAACCTTTGCCGACTACAACGCCATGTATGGCAGTATCGGCGCGATCATTGTGTTGCTCCTGTACTTCTACATTTCCGCCGCCGTGCTGTTGCTGGGGGCGGAGATGAACGCGGTGATCGAACACATGTCGGCTGAAGGCAAGGACCCTGGTGAAAAGGACTTTGGCGAGCACGACGACAAACAACATGTCTCAGGCCTTGGCCGGGACCACTCACTCAAGCCCACTACCGACGAAGTCTGATCGATGATCCGTGAAATCCTGAAAATGGGCGATGAGCGCCTGCTGCGCATTGCCCCGCCGGTTCCGCCGGAAATGTTCGACAGCCCCGAGCTGTGGCAACTGATTGACGACATGTTCCAGACCATGGAACACGTCGGTGGCGTCGGCCTGGCCGCGCCGCAGATAGGTGTGGACCTGCAACTGGTGATCTTCGGATTCGAGAGCAGCGAGCGCTACCCGGACGCGCCCGCCGTGCCCCAGACCATCCTGATCAACCCGCTGATCACGCCGCTCAGCCCGGTGCTGGAAGAGGGTTACGAAGGTTGCCTGTCGGTGCCTGGCTTGCGTGGTGCGGTGGACCGTTACCAGCAGATTCGCTACGAAGGGTTTGACCCCAAGGGCGAGCCGATTGTGCGGATTGCCGAGGGCTTCCATGCGCGTGTGGTACAGCACGAATGCGATCACCTGATCGGCCGGTTGTACCCGTCGCGGATTACTGATTTCAGCAAGTTCGGGTTTATCGAAGTGATGTTCCCGGATATGGATCCGACGGCAGACGAATAACCGGCGATCCCTGTGGTGAGGGAGCTTGCTGTGTGGAGGGAGTTGCTGTGGTGAGGGAGCTTGGTGTGGCGAGGGAGCTTGCTCCCGCTGGGCTGCGTAGCGGCCCCAAGATTTTTGGGAGCGCTTCGCACTCCAGCGGGAGCAAGCTCCCTCGCCACAGCAGCTCCCTCCACACAGCAAGCTCCCTTGCCACAGCAAGCTCTCTCATCACAGACGGTGTGGTTTATTTTGCGGGCTTCACAAACCGCAACGTCATCCGGTCCGACTCACCAATCGCCACATACTTCGCCTTGTCCTTCTCCCCCAACGTCAACGCCGGCGGCAAGGTCCAGACGCCATCCGGGTAATCCTTGGTGTCTTTCGGGTTGGCATTCACCTCGCTCTGCCCCTCAAGCTTGAACCCCGCGTCAGTCGCCAGTTTCACCACATACGCGGTGGTCAGGTACCCGCTGTGCTTGATGTCTTCCAGTGACGCCCCGTCCTTGGCCCGGTGATCCACCACCCCCAGCACGCCGCCTGGTTTCAACACCTTGAAGAATGCCTGGAACATCGCCGGCGCCGTATCCGCCATCACCCAGTTATGCACGTTGCGAAAGGTCAGCACGGTGTCCGCCGAGCCTGGCTTGCCCAGCACCGGCGCCTTGGGGTCGAACTCGGCAAAGCCGGCCTTGGAATAATGCACCGGGTCTGCGGCGAATTTCTTCTTCAGGTTTTCCTCTGACGTACGCGCATAAGCACTGCTGCTCGGCGCCTGCACCGCTGCGATGTAATGGCCGTTGTCCTTGAGCAGCGGCGCCAGCACTTCGCTGTACCAGCCGCCACCTGGGGTGATTTCGATCAGCGTCTGGTTAGCCCGCAGACCAAAGAATTCCAACGTCTGCTGGGGATGACGATAAACATCCCGCGCGCTGTTGGCCGGTACACGCCAGCTGCCGGCGAGCACGGTTGCATATTGCTCGGCGGAAACCGGGGTTTGGGCTGCCTGGCTCAAGGCCGGGGCGAGGAGGGCTGCAAGGGATAAGGCTGCAAGGGTCGCTTTCATGATCATCCTGTAATGGGCCGCTGGTGCCGCCGAGGCTAGCATGGGGCCCGCGACCGCTGATCACACTTTATTGAAGGTCGACCTCACCAACGGTTCTAAGCCCATGGCGATCATGGGCTTGTTGCGTTTGTAACGTACCAGGCGCTCCGACAAGGACTGCGGGAGCACGGTGTCCTGGGTAAAACCGAGGCGCTGGTAAAAGCCTTCCAGCTCCGGATGGCACAGCAGCCACAGCGTGCCCTCGACGCCGGCAGCGGCGCCCTGTATCAGCCGCGTTGCCAGCCCCTGGCCACGCAACGCCGGGTCGACAAACAAGCCGGTCAGCCATTGCCCGCCCACCACCGGCGTGAGGCACAGGCCCGCGACAATCTCGCTGCCCTTGGCCACCCACAACTGGCCGCCCTTGAGGGCTTTCATCGGTGAGTTGTGGCTGCGGTAAAACTTGTTCAGCAGCGGCCACAATGGCTCTGCCAGTCGATCGATGTGCAACTCGGGCATGGTTTTCAAACACACAGGTTCCGGGGCTGCGGATTATAAGTCGGGCAAAGCGCCTTCTGCTGGTCAATAGGTGTTATACCCAGTGTTACATCCCCTGTAAGTGGAGCACGCATCATGGCCAAAGGTCTGAATTCCAAGAAAGCTGACAAGAAGAAACCGGCAAAGACCGCCGATGAAAAACGCGCCGACAAAAAGGCCAAGAAAACCGACAGCAATCTGTTCGGTCATTAAGTTCTAAGCTCAGCACCAAACGATCTGCAAGATTTTCCCGCCCCATTGCACAGAGCAGGATGAAGCCGACTTTTTCGTCGGCCACGCCTGCCCTGAGCTGCCGATGTCCAACTACCTTGATGAAACCCACAGCCTCGAAATCGAAGCCCTGGGCCGTACCTTGACTGCCCGCACCGAGTGGCCGACCTGGCTGCTGTTGATCGGCGTGTATGCCGGCTGGTTTGCCGTGATCCTCGGCAGCCACTGGCTTGGCCTTTGGTTGAGCACCGCCTTGTTGATCCCGCTGGTGGCGCTGTGGATGTCTCTGCAACACGAACTCCTGCACGGCCATCCCACCCGCTTCAACGCCCTGAACAAAGTCCTCGGCTACGCGCCGTTTGCCGTCTGGTACCCCTACACCCTGTACCGCAACTGCCACCTGGTGCACCACAACGACGAAGACCTGACGGTGCCCGGCGTCGATCCGGAAAGCCGCTACCTGAAACAGCAGCAGTGGGACGCCAGTTCGCTGTTCGAGCGCACCTTGCACTGGCTGACCAAGACCGTGGTCGGGCGCTTCCTGCTGGGTTCGCCGCTGGCGCTGTGGAAGCTGGCGCGCAACGAGTTCAGGCGCCTGCGCCAGGGCCAGCGCCAGGCGTGGTTGATGTGGTTGAGCCATGGCGCGGTGACCGCGTTGATGCTGGCCTTCATCGCCCAGTACAGCGTGCTGCCGGTGTGGCACTACGTGGCGCTGGTCAGCGTGCCGGCCTTGTCGGTGGCGGCGATCCGTTCCTACTATGAACACCGTCCGCACCCACAACCGGAACAGCGCACAGTGCTTAACGAAGCCGCCTGGCCGTGGACCTGGCTGTTCCTCAATAACAACCTGCACCTGGTGCATCACGACTTGCCCAAGCTGCCGTGGTATTTGCTGCCCACCGTCTACCGCGCGCGCCGCGAACAATGGGTGGCGCGCAGCGGCGGGTTCCTGGTGCAAGGTTACGGCCAGTTGATCGGCCGCCACGGGCTCAAGGCCATCGACAGCCCACGGCACCCCTTTGCTTGAGAGACGACCATGAGTGACCGCTACGCCGAACTGCTGATGTACGTGGCGCCGCAGCAGGTGCAACAGGCCAACGAACGTTGGCTTTCGCGCATTCTTGAACGCCTGGGCGCGACCCGCCGCCATGCCGATCACCTCGACCTGCGCAGCCTGTGGCGCGCCCCCGAATTGCTGCTGACGCAAACCTGCGGCTACCCGCTGATGACCGAGCTGCGCGGGCAAGTCCAGGTCATCGGCCGCCCGCGCTACGAGCTGGCCCACAGCAGCGCCGGCGAGCATTGCAGCCTGCTGCTGACCCGCGACGACAACCCGCGCACCGCCTTGGCCGACTTCTACGACAGCCGCGGCGTGATCAACGGCCACGACTCCAACAGCGGCATGAACCTGCTGCGCGAACGTCTGGCGCCGTTGCAGCAGGGCGGCCGGTTCTTTGCCGAGGTGGGCATCAGCGGCGCCCATCGCGAAAGCCTGCGCTGGCTGCGGGAAGGCCGTGCGGACCTGGCCGCCATCGACAGCGTGACCTTCGACTACCTCGCCCGCTTTGCGCCAGAGGAAGTGGCCGGGCTGCGGATCGTCAGCCGCAGTGCGCCCAGCCCGACGCTGCCTTACATCAGCGTGCTCGGCTCAAGTGAAGCCCTGCGCGAAGCCATGAACCTGGCCTTGCAGGACTTGCCCGACGTGGTGCAAACCCTCGGCGTACACGAAGTGCTGCCCGCCACCGAAGCCGATTACCAGGTGCTGCTGGATTACCGGCAGCAGGCCGAAGCCCTGGGTTATCCGAAGCTTGAATAAGGTTATATAAAAATACCTTTTAAATATTATTAAAGAATAAGCAGCCTTGCTAGGATCGCTCCACCGGAACACCGGACATAACGCGCAACCTACTCAGATGGAGCCACTATGTCCGGCGCCGATACTTCTCACAGCGACTACGTGGGCGGATTATTCCGCAGTCATTACGACTGGCTGTGCAGCCGTTTGCACCGCCATCTCGATTCCCGTGCCCACGCCGAAGACATCGCCGCCGACACCTTCGTCCAACTCCTGAGTTCCCCGGGTGTGGCGCCGATTCGCCAGCCCCGCGCCTTGCTCACCACCATCGCCCAGCGCCTGATGTACCAACTGTGGCGCCGGCGTGACCTGGAGCGTGCCTACCTCGACGCCCTCGACCAGGACGAAACCTCGCCCGCGCCATCCCCTGAGGATCTGGCGCAAATGCTCGAAGCCCTGCAGGCCATCGACCAGTTGCTCGACGGCTTGCCGGCCAAGGTCAAGGCGACCTTCCTGCTGTCGCAACTCAATGGCCTGACCTACCCGCAAATCGCGGCCGAGCTGGGCATCTCCCAACGCTCGGTCAGCGACTACATGACCCGCGCCGTCAATCGCTGCCTGCGGCTGTGCCTGGAATGAGCGACGAACTTATCGACAGCGCCACCCGCTGGGTGGTGTTGCTGCGCTCCGGCGAGGCGAGTGCGGCCGACTGGCAGCGCTACCACCAATGGCGCGCCGCAGACCCGCGCCACGAAGCCTTGTGCCAACAACTGGAAACCCGCCTCGGCGTGTTTCAGATTCCCCAGGCCCAAGGTGTCAGCGGCAAGGTGTTGCAGCAGGCACTGGACGCGCCCTCCAGTCGCCGCACGGTATTGCGCGGTGCCCTGGTGGGCGCCGGTCTGATGCTCGGCGCCGGCTGGCTGGCCCGGCCGATGGTGGAAGATTTGACCGCCGACATTCGCACCGGCACCGGCGAGCGGCGCACCGTGGAATTGGCTGATGGCAGTGAGTTGCTGCTCAACGCCCGCAGCGCCGCCGACATTCAATTCGACCCGCAACGGCGCGTCGTCCGCCTGCGTGACGGCGAGTTGCTGGTGAAGATTGCCAGGGACAGCAACCGACCGTTTTTCATCCAGACCGATCAAGCCCGGCTGCATGCCTTGGGCAATCGCCTGTTGCTGCGCGAGCGCGAAGGGCAGGGCCACATTGTTGCGCTCAACGGCGCCCTGGAGATCGACGGCCAGAACGGCGAGCGCCTGCAACTGGAGGCCGGGCACGAGGTGACTTACGACCGCTTCGGCTTCGGCCCGGTGCTCGCCAGTTCCTCGGGTGCGACGGCGTGGATCGACGGTTTCCTGCAAGTGCGCGATCGCCCGCTGGTGGAGGTGATCGATGCGTTGCGCCCTTACCACAATGGTGTGCTGCGCCTCGATCCGGCGGTGGCAGGCTTGCGGGTCAGCGGTCTGTATCGCCTCGACAACCCCGACCAGATCCTCGACACCCTGGCTCGCACCCTGCCGATCCATATCACCCGCCGGACCGGCTTGTGGGTGACTGTCAGTGCCACATAAAAACGGTTCGCCTCGGTCAATGTGGGAGCTGGCTTGCCTGCGATGCAGACACCTCGGTGCCGCAGTTGCACCGAGTCGATCCCATCGCAGCCTCGCTAAAGCTCGACAGCTCCCACATTTGATCGAGTCGCGTCCAAAGGTCGGTTCTAACGACATAACCAAACGATCTGCAAGTTTTGCCCCGGCCATCCCACATCACTCCCGTAGGCGCTGCGGGGAGCAGCGCCCAGGAGTTTCATTGGGGGGAGCCAACATGAACCCATTCAACCGTACACCGCTTCGAACCTTTGCCCTGGTGCCGTTGGCCAGCCTGTTCCTGTCGTTCGCTGCCAGCGCCGAAGACGCGCGGCAGGTCTACCATATTGCACCCGGCCCGCTGGATGAAGTGCTGCTGAACATCAGCCGTCAGAGCGGCCAGGTGATTTCCTTCACGCCGCAGTTGGGCAACTATTCCTCCGCCCGTGTCGACGGTTCGCTGTCGGCGCAACAGGCGGTAGACGCCGCGCTCAAGGGCACCGGCCTGCAAGTGCAGGTCAGCCCGGACGGGGCGTTCATCATCAAGGAAGGCGCCAAAGCGCTGCCTGCCAGCAACAACATCAAGGCGCAAACCGCCGAAGCCCAGGCGCCGACCCTCGACCGCGTGGTTGCCATTGGCACCCGGCGCAGCGACGCCACGGCCCTCACCAGCAGCGCCCCGGTGGATGTGATCAACGCCGAAGAACTCAAGCAAACCGGCGCCACCAGCCTTAACCAGGCGCTGTTCCAGTTGCTGCCCTCGTTCAACTTTCCACAGAACAACAGCGCCACCCGCGGGCAAGATCCCAAAGGCGCGTCCCTGCGCGGCCTGTCGCCCGACCAGACCCTGGTGCTGATCAACGGCAAGCGCCGGCACACCTCGGCAGTGGTGAACATTTCCGGCGGCGTGCCGTTCATTGGCGCGCAGCCGGTGGACCTGGACATGATCCCCATCAGCGCCATCGACCACGTCGAAGTGCTGCGCGATGGTGCCTCGGCGCAATACGGGTCTGACGCGGTGGCGGGTGTGGTCAACATCGTGCTCAAGGAGCGCGACAGCGGCGGCGGCATCAACACCCAACTGGGCAAGTACGCCCAGGGCGATGGCTTCAGCAAAACCACCGACGGCTGGTACGGCATCGGCTTGCCGGGGGACGGTTTCCTGACCCTGAGCTTCAACACCCTGAACAACAAACCCGATGACATCGGCGACAAATACGTCGCCGACGGCCAGGTACAAGACCCGCGCTGGGGCGGTGCCGGGCGCGACAAATACAACCTGGCGGCCAACGCCGAAATCGGCCTGAACGACCAGTGGCGCCTCTACAGTTTTGCCACGTTCGGCCAGGACACTTCGGTGAACAACACGCCGCCGCTGCTGGCCAGCAGCCCGAACAACGTCGCCGGGATCTACCCCAACGGCACCATCCCGAAATACCGCTATCGCTATGAAGACGGTGCCATCACCGTCGGCACCCGCTATGAAGACGAGAGCATCGGCCGCTTCGATTTGAGCGCCACCTATGGCCGCGACGAGCACGATGAACTGGCCTTCAATACGGTCAACCCGAGCTATGGCCTGAACAGCCCGACCAAGTTCAACGTCGCCACGCTGGTCAACGACCAGACCAACATCACCCTGGATTACGCCAAGGACCTGGACGTCGACTGGTCGAGCCATCCGCTCACCGTGTCGGCGGGCGTGGCCTACCGGCATGAACAATATCGGCTGGAGGCGGGCGACTACGATTCCTACTCCTATGGCGGCATCGACGGCGTGCAGGTGGGCGCCGTGCAGGCTTCGGGCCTGACCCCGGACGACGCAGGCACCTTCAAGCGTGATGTGGGCGGCGTGTACTTCGGCCTGGAAAACCAGGTCACCGACAAGCTTCAGGTGGGCATCGCCGGGCGTACCGAGCACTACTCGGACTTCGGTTCAGCCACCACCGGCAAGCTCTCGGCGCGCTATGACTTCACCCCGAAAGTCGGCCTGCGGGCCACGGTCAACAACGCCTACCACGCGCCCAGCCTGGGCCAGATCGGCACCTCCTGGACCACCACCACCAACCTCGACGCCAACGGCAACCCGGTGCTGACCCGCATGCTGCCGGCCGACAACCCGGCCGCCCGCGCCCTGGGCGCCCAGCCGCTGAAGCCCGAGAAATCCACCAACCTCTCCCTGGGCCTGGTGCTGCGCCCGACCGACCAGGCGTCGCTGACCATCGACGCCTACCAGATCTCGATTCGTGACCGCCTGCTGTTCAGCGGCGGCATCTCCGGGCCGCTGGCCGAGCAGATCCTCAAGGATGCCGGCTACGGCCAGTACTCCTGGGCGCAGTTCATGACCAACGCCGCCGACACCCGCACCCGCGGCGTCGACATCGTGGGCAAGTACAACCTGGACCTTGAACAGTTCGGCAACCTGAACCTGTCGGCGGGCTACACCAAGGCCCGTACCACCATCGAGAAAGTCCACGAAAACCCCAACGGTTTCGAAGTGCTGACCCGCGAATCCCGAGGCTTCCTGGAGCACGGCTACCCGGAAGACAAACTGGTGTTTGGCGCGGTGCACAAGCTCAACCAATGGACCATCGCCCTCAACGAAACCCGTTACGGCAAGTACCGCAAATATGCGTCCAGCGAAGCCAACGCCCAGTACGACCAGACCTTCGGCGCGCAATGGACCACCGACCTGGACGTGAACTACGCCTTCACCAAACAACTGCGGGTGTCGGTGGGCGTCAACAACCTGTTCGACAGCAAGCCTGACGACTACAACACCCGTTTGCGCCAGACCCCGGGCCAGCAATACAGCTACCTGTCGCCGACGGCGCCGGAAGGGGCGTTTTACTACACGCGGCTCAGTTATGACTTTTAAACCCTGATCTTGAAGGGTGTGGAGGTCAAATGTGGGAGCTGCCCACTTTGGACCTGTTTTGAATCTCCAAGAGGCTACTCATGAGAACACTAAAAAACCTGCTCGGTGGCTCGCTATTGGCACTCACCGTCCTGGCCCAGTCCGCCACGGCCGCCGAACCCGTCAAACCGATCCACTTCGGTGACATCACCTGGGAAAGCGGCAGCCTGATCACCGAAGTGCTGCGCCTGATCGTCGAGAAAGGCTACGGCCTGCCCACCGACACCTTGCCCGGCAGCACCGTGAGCCTGGAGGCCGCCCTGGCCAAGGACGATATCCAGGTGATCGGCGAAGAATGGGCCGGGCGCAGTCCGGCGTGGGTCAAGGCCGAAAGCGAAGGCAAGGTCTTCGGCCTGGGCGACACGGTCAAAGGCGCCACCGAAGGCTGGTGGGTGCCGGAATACGTGATCAAGGGCGACGCCGAACGCGGCATCAAGCCCCTGGCCCCGGAGCTTAAATCCGTGGCCGACCTGGCCCGCTACAAAGACGTGTTCCGCGACCCAGAAGACCCGACCCGTGGGCGCTTCCTCAACAGCCCCACCGGCTGGACCTCGGAGATCGTCAACAGCCAGAAAATCAAGGCCTATGGCCTGACCGACAGCTTCGTCAACTTCCGCACCGGCTCCGGCGCGGCGCTGGATGCCGAGGTGGCTTCGTCGATCCGCCGCGGCAAGCCGGTGCTGTTCTACTACTGGTCGCCCACGCCGCTGTTGGGCCGTTTCAAGCTGATCAAACTGGAAGAGCCACCGTTCAACGCCGAAGCCTGGAAGACCCTGGCCGACGCCAACAACCCGCACCCCATCGGTACCCGCTCGATGCCGGCGCACCTGGCGATTGGCGTGTCGGCGCCGTTCAAGGCGCAGTACCCGCAACTGGTGACGTTCTTTGAAAAGGTCGACCTGCCGATCGACCTGCTCAACGGCATCCTCGCGCAAATGGCCGAGAAACGCACCGCGCCACGCCTGGTGGCCGAAGCGTTCCTCAAAGAACAGCCACAGGTCTGGCAGCAATGGGTGCCGGCGGACGTCGCGGCCAAGGTCAAGGAGAGTCTCTGATGCGCAAACTCATCGCAGCCACACTGTTGGCGTTGTGCGCCGGGCCTCTGCTGGCGGCAGAGCCGGCCACCCTGCGCGTCGGCTACCAGAAAAGCTCGGTGAGCATGGTGCTCGCCCGTGAGCATCACCTGTTCGAACAGGGGCTGCCGGGCACCAAGGTCGAGTGGATCGAATTCCTCGGCGGCCCGCCGCTGATCGAAGCCTTGAACGGCGGCAGCATCGACATCGGCAACATCGGCGACATCCCGCCGATCTTCGCCCAGGCGGCCGGGATCGACATGCAGTACATCGGCGTCGAGCCCAATGACGGTCGCACCGAAGCCATCCTGCTGCCCAAGGACAGCACGGTAAAAAGCGTGGCCGAACTCAAGGGCAAGCGCGTGGCGCTGCTCAAGGGCTCCAGCGCCCACAACCTGTTCCTCAAAAGCCTGCTGCGTGCCGGCTTGCAATGGAAGGACGTGAACGTGGTGTACCTGTCGCCGTCCGACGGTCGCGCCGCGTTTGAACAAGGCAAGGTCGACGCCTGGGTAGTGTGGGACCCGTACTACTCGGCGGCCGTGGTAGACGGTTCGGCGAAGGTGCTGGGGGATGGCCAGGGGCTGAACCCGGCGGGCAGTTTTTTCATCGCCAGCGGCCCGTTTGCCAGGCAGCACCCACAGGCGATTGCGGCGATCCTCAAGGTGTTTGCCCAGGCGCAGCGGTTGTCCCTGGACGAGCATGACCAAAGCGTCGCGCTGATGGCCAAGACCCTGGGCCTGCAGCCGGCGGTGGTGGAGAGTTACTTCCAGCACCGCTCGCCGACGCCAAGCCGGCCACTGAACGCGACGGACATCGCCACCCAGCAAGGCACGGCGGATGCTTTTTTTGCCAACGGCCTGATCCCGAAAAAGGTCGATGTGCAGCAAGTGGTTTTCAAGGCTCCTTAATTTTATCCCTGTGGAGAGGGAGCTTGCTGTGGGAAGGGAGCTTGTTGTGGTGAGGGGGCTTGCTGTGGCGAGGGAGCTTGCTCCCGCTGGGCTGCGCAGCGGCCCCAAAATCCTGGGAGCGCTGCGCACTCCAGCGGGAGCAAGCTCCCTC
>NZ_JANUEW010000065.1:0-22616 GCF_024807515.1 Pseudomonas sp. BIGb0558 | reverse complement strand
GTGCCTTCGGCGCTGGCAATGGCAGCGCATCCGGCACATAAATCGGTGCCGGCCGGTCTGGGCTGAAGAGGTTAAATAGCTGAGAGAACAAGTTGCCCATGGTGCGATTCACTCCTGGGTTGCAAAGGGATCAGCCAGAGAAATCCGTAAGCCTCAGGGCGTTGGATTTATGCTTGGTCAATTGAGGTGGCTGTGGCATATCAAAGACTTGTTGGGCAGGGCCCAGGAAGTCGAAGTGCGCCGCCTTTATGTAGTGATCCCCCACAGTCCCTGACTCGATGCTGCTCTGATCAAGGGTGATGTAGCTGCCACCGGCATTGAGGGTGATTTTCTTTTTCGCGACGATGCGGATTTCATCTTCGGTGCTGATGATCGACAAGCCGTGGCGGGCCATCAGTTCCAGTGCATCGTTTTGTGCCTGGATCTTTACCGGGCCCTGATTGGCAATCAGCTTGATCCCCAACTTGCGCACAAACAGACTTACCCCCTGCCCCACGCCGATGAACAAGCGTTTCACCACGCTGATATCCGCCTCGGCCCCGGCGTTGATCATCAGGCTATTTTGCGCGGCCAATTGCAGGTGTTTACCGCTGGTGGCGCAGATGCCGTCGGGAGCGCTGAGCAGTAATACTGATGACTGGAGTTGCTCAAGGCCTTGCTTGAGCAGATTGATTTGCGCCTGCACATCCGCAGGGTCGGCGTTGGCGGCCTGAGCATCCACCGACAACTCTTTCAACTGATCGCCCGCCTGCTGCAGCCGACCTAACGCCGCGCTCATTTCAAGCATTTGTCCCTGAGCTTTAGGCTGTACGTCAGCACTGATGAAGATGCCGCTGCCAGCACGAATAGCGGCATGCCCATCGGTGCGCAACTCGGCGCCCTGACCTCGTGGTTTGCGCTCGGCATCCACCAAATGCCCAAGGTTCAGCTGACTTTTCCCACCGTATTCCGTACTGAGCTTTACGTGCTCCTGCCCCCGCGTGTCGTCCATGCGCAGTTTGTTGTTGGCCGGTGTGCGCAGCACGTTGCGTTTGTAGTTGCGCAAGGTCACATGGTCCTCGCGCCGGCTATCGTGCAAGGCATGGGCGATGTAGGGACGGTCCGGGTCGCCCTGCTCAAACGCGATAGCCACTTCGGTGCCCGCTATCAGCGGCAAGTGCAGGCCATGGGTGTCGCCAGCGTACGGGCGGGCCAGGCGCAGCCACATACTTTCCTGGCCGGGCTTCCAGGTGTCGCGGTCGAACAGGAAGTTGACCCGGTAGCGCCCTTCCAGGTCGATTTCGGCGTACGGGTCGTTGGCCTGCCGGCTGGTGACACGGGCCGGGACGGTGCCGGCGATTTGCGGTTTTTTCTTGAGATCCGGGCGGAAGCACACGGTCTCCGAGTAGGGAATGGCCTTAAAGCTGACGTCGAAACTGCGGTCGCGGGCCGCGCGGGTGGTCAGTTGCGTAATCACCGCGCCGGGCGCAAAAGCCTGTGGCGCGCCGCCGGAGATTTTCAGTACCTGGCCGGGCGCCAGGGTGGCGCTGCTGCTGTCGCCGCTGAGTTGGGTCTGGCCATTGAGGTAACGCTCGTGGCGCAAACGGGCGTAGAAGTAGCCGCTTTCGCTTTGCAGGTCTTCGTCAAAAGCGTAGCGATCGCCCATGACGGTGTAGGGTTCGGCGTAGTGATAGGCCTCGCCGTAGGTGGTGGTGGCGCCACGGGTTTGGTCGATTTCCCCGTTCAGGTGGGCGTGGGCCACGCGGTGGTGGTAGCTGCGAATATTGACGTGCTTCTCCACCACCTGGTGGCTGGATTGCAGGTTCCACACGCCGTCTTGCCCGGTGCTGCTGAGCCCGGATTGTGGGCGGTAGGCAAGCTCGACATTGAATTGGTAATGGCGTTGGTCGTCGTGGAATTCCACCACCTCGATGTTCAGGCGTTCATCGCGGGTGAAGCGGTACCAGATGCCCACATCGGCCAGCAGGCGGGTGATGAAGGCCAGATCGCTCTCGCCGTACTGCATGACCTGGTCGCGCTTGGGGTAGTCGCGCACCAGGTTGAAGAAGAAGTCCTGGCCTTCAAAGTCGTGGCGGTTGCGCAGGATGCTTTCGACGATCT
Source organism: Pseudomonas sp. BIGb0558 (assembly GCF_024807515.1). Lineage (NCBI taxonomy): Bacteria > Pseudomonadati > Pseudomonadota > Gammaproteobacteria > Pseudomonadales > Pseudomonadaceae > Pseudomonas > Pseudomonas sp. BIGb0558. The sequence goes on along the minus strand of NZ_JANUEW010000065.1, from coordinate 20,516 downwards.
GCGGGACGGATTGGTGCTGGTAGATGCGGAACTGCTGGCCTCGCCCCAGCAGGGCAAAGTGGGGTTCCAGGGTGATTTCGTAGCGGGCTTCATCAACGGAGCCGGACAGGCGTTTGAAGCCGGTGACTACGCCATGCAGCGTGCGCAACTGCCTGGCAGGCGGCTGGATGAAACCGCGCATCGGCGATTGCTGCGGTGCGCTGTACAAGCTGAACGTGGCGTCCTGGCCGAGCATTTTCTCGACAGCGATGTCGCGGGCGGTGCTGGTGAACTCGACACGGTAGTTGAACAGTTCGCTCAGGCCTTCGGTGCCCTCGAAGGCCAGGACGTCGAGCACTGCGTCAACATCGCGAACGGTGAGTTTGTGGCGGCTGTGGTCGAAAAAGCAGCGCAGTTCATTAAGCATGTTCAGGCCTCCATCGCATCGGGCGCTACCGCGTCTTGGGCGTCAATGAAATGCAGGATGACGCCCTCCTCGTCGCTGTAGCCCAAGGTCACGCTGCGGGTTTTCTGTCGGGCGGCCTGGCGTTGCAGCAACTGCTGGCTGAGCACCGGCAGGATCTGCTGGTTGAGCAGGCTGTCGATGTTGCGTGCGCCGGTGTCGGGCAACAGGCAAGCGGCTACCAACGCGTCGTTGAGGGCGGCATCGATCTGGCATTCCAGCCCGTAGTGACGCTGTAAACGCTTGGCCACCTTGGCGAGTTTGATCGCGACGATGCGCTGTAAGGCGTCGGCTGGCAGCGGGCGGTAGATCAGGGTCTGGAAACGGGCCAGCAAGGCCGGCTGAAAGTGTTCCCGCAGGATCGGGCGGAGTAATTCGTGCAGGGTGCTGTCGGGCGCAGCGGGGAACTCTTGCAGGCAGGCTTGCAGTTCATCGCTGCCGAGGTTGGAGGTCATGAGAATGACGGTGTTGCGAAAGTCGATTTCCCGTCCTTCGCCATCGCGCATGCAGCCCCGGTCGAAGACTTGGTAGAACAGGTTGAGGACGTCGCGGTGCGCCTTCTCTACTTCGTCGAGCAGCACCACGCTGTAGGGCCTTTGGCGCACGGCTTCGGTGAGCACACCGCCCTGGCCGTAACCGACGTAGCCCGGCGGCGAGCCCTTGAGCTGGCTGACGGTGTGGGCTTCCTGGTATTCCGAGAGGTTGAGGGTGATCAGCGACTTTTCCCCGCCAAATAGCTTGTCGGCCAGCGTCAGGGCGGTTTCGGTTTTGCCGACGCCGCTGGTGCCCACCAGCAAAAATACGCCCAGCGGCGCTTTCTCGTCTGTCAGGCCGGTCTTGGCTGCACGTAGGCGCTGGGCCAAAGCGCCGAGTGCTGCTTCCTGGCCGATGACGTGTTCACCCAGTTGGTATTCCAGTTCCAGCAGGTTGGCTTGTTCGTCCTTGAGCAGACTGCCCAAGGGCACACCGGTCCAGTCGGCGATCACTTCAGCTACGCTGCGGGCATCGACGTCGAGGGACAGCAAGGGCTGATTGCCCTGAATCTCGTCCAGCCGTTTCTGCAGTGCTGCACAGGTCTCCCGTTGCAGCGGCTGCGCCTGGCGCGCTTCAATCAACTCTTGGGTCAGGTCGAGTTCGTGTTGATACTGATCTTCCAAATCGATGCATTGGTGATGCAACTCGGTATGTTGTGCGGCGATGGTCGTCAAGCGCTCATCGGCACCGTCGTCGCCAAACTGCTGATCCTGCTCCAACGCCTGCGCCTCCAACTCCAAGGCTCCTTGCCGAGCACGCAGACGGACCAACGTCTGGGGCATGCAATCCAGGCTCATGCGCACTCGGGCGCTGGCGGTGTCGAGGAGGTCGACCGCTTTATCCGGCAGTTGGCGGCCGGTCAGGTAGCGTCGCGAGAGCGTGACCGCCGCCTGCACCGCTGCATCCTGGATATGCACGCCGTGGTGCTTGGCGTAACGCTCCTTGAGGCCGCGCAACATCAGGCAAGCATTCGCATCATCCGGTTCTTCAACCTTGACCATCTGAAAGCGCCGCTCCAACGCCGCATCGCGTTCGAAATACTGTTTGTATTCGCTCCAGGTGGTGGCGGCGATGGTGCGTAATTCTCCGCGGGCCAACGCGGGCTTTAGCAGATTGGCCGCGTCGGCCCCGCCGGCTTGGTTCCCGGCGCCGATCAGCGTGTGGGCTTCATCGATAAACAGCAGCACCGGGTTGGGCGATTGCTGTACGGCCTCGATGACGTTTTTCAGGCGCTGTTCAAACTCGCCTTTTACCCCGGCGCCGGCTTGCAACAGGCCCAAATCGAGGATGCGTACACTGACCCGCTTGAGGCTGTCGGGCACGTTGCCCTCGACGATGCGCAATGCCAGGCCTTCAACCAGAGCGGTTTTACCCACCCCAGGCTCCCCCACCAGAATCGGGTTGTTCTTGCGTCGACGACTGAGAATGTCGACGACCTGGCGAATCTCATCGTCCCGACCGAATACCGGGTCGATCTGCCCCGCCCAGGCTTTGGCCGTGATGTCGTGGGTGAATTTATCCAGGATGACCTGCATGGCATCCAACCCGTCGGTGCCCGATGAGACGGGCACTTCGATGCAATCCAGCGCGGCTTCTTGCTGTACCCGCGGGCGCTCCTCTGAATGTTGATCAAGCAACTCGAACAAACGCTGTAACTGGGTATCGCTGATGCTGAGCAGCGGCCAAGCAGCGTCACAGGCAAGCAGGCTGGGCGTCTCCAGCAGAGCGCCAAGCAGATGAGCCGAGCGCAGGGTGTGGTTGTTGCCATCAAGGGATGCCTGCAACCAGGCGTTCTTGATCAGGTGCTGCAGCTTGCCGCACAACTGCGGCTTGCCTTGCACACTGCGCGGCAAGGTGTCGAGGTGGTCGAGCAAGCCGCGCCAGAGTGCGTCCATATCCCATTCGTAGCGACGGGCAATCAGGGTCAAGTCGCCTTCGCCCTGCTCCAGCAATTTGAGCAACCAGTGCTCGATGCTGATCAGTCCATGGGCACGGCTCTGGCACAAGGTGGCTGCCGCACTCAGTGCCTGGGCGCAGTAGGGGTTCAGACGGCGAAGCAAACGAGTGGAATTGTGGACCATCAGGTACATCCCTGTTCGGAGTTATGGGTGTTTAGTCAAAGGGACTCGATGTATTTGGCTGAACGCCCGCGAACGGGCGCTCAACCCTGCACACCGCCCACCGGCAGGCGCACGTGCGCCTGCCGGTCCTGTGCATCAGGCGCTTTGGCGTTCGTTCCAGGAGTCGGAGTGGATGATGTTGCCGTCCTTGTAGGTCCAGGTGACCTTCTCGTAGCGCAGCTCGATCTGCTCCAGATGGTTGTGTTTTTCTTTGCTCGGGTCTTTGACGTCGTGCATTTTCGGCGCGACTTTCACGACCTTGACGTTTTCCAGCCTGGTGATGAAGTACTCGACTTCCTGGCCGGCATCATCAATGCGGAACCATTTGAACTCGGCACTCTTAAGCGTTTGGCCGGTAGTCACCGCCTTGTACAGGTAAGGACTGGAGGCATCGATTTCCTTGGAGAACAGGAACGGGGTGTGAACCCGGGTGCCGGTCAGCTTGCCGGTATTGTTGTCGGTGGGGATGTACAGGCTGTGGTCCTGCGCGATGACCTCGATGCTGCCTTCGCGTTTTTGTACGTCAACGGACCCTTTGATTTCAGCGCCGCCGTCGTCTTGCAGCCATAGGTAAACGGGAATTGCCATGTGAAGCTCCTTTTCTCAGGGGTGTATGTCGCTGGATGCGACAGAGGTTTTCCTGCCAGGCACCGCAGTGGGTGGCGCGCAGGCCCCCGTCTCCGGCACCAGGCGGATATCGACACGGCGATTGGCAGTACGCCCATCTTCGGTGTCATTACTGGCGATTGGCTGGTTGGCGCCAAAGCCTTGAACGGCGAAGCAGCTGTCAGGGATGTCGCCCATGCGTTGCATCCAGTCGCGCACGGATGCGGCACGGGCGCGGGACAATTCAAGGTTATGCGCGGCGTTGCCGGTGACATCGGTATGGCCCGCGATGACAATCAGCCAACCCGGTTGAGCCTTGATGCCCACCAGTGCATTAATCAGGACTTTGGTTGAGCCCGCCTTGAGTTCGGCGCTCCCGGTTCCAAACAACGACAGGCTGTCGAGCCGTACCGGGTTGGAGATCTCGGCGGGCGCCGGGGCCCCGGGCGGTTGACGGTGATCGGCAATGGTCGCCAGCAGCGGCAGCCGCAACCGATCGCCGCGGTATAGCCCCAGGCCCAGCCCCAAGGGTGCGCCGTGGCGGTAGTAGTCATCCAGCCGCATGGCGTCCTGGCGCAGCACCGCCACGGCGTTTTCGCCCAAGACGAAGTGGGGTTGGTCACGATGGTCGGCCGAGGGAATGGTGGTGTAGCGCCGCAAGTCATCACTGACCTGACGCAACAGCAGGTTGTTCTGCCAGGCCGAACTGGCCAGCGCCACAACGCCGGCCGACACAAACAGCCACAGCGCCGTAATACCTGCCCGGACAACTGCGGGGTTGCGGGTATGGATCGGTAGCAAATTCAGCAGAGGGTCGGGAAACGGCAAGGCCGGGCTGGAGCCTGCGGGAGATTGTCCGGCGCCACTCAACCCGGTCCTGTCATGCAGCCATTGTTGCCACAGGTTGCCTTCGACGCTCTGCGCAAGACCCGGTACCAGAGTGATCGCGCAGGCCACGGGCCGCGTCTCCAAGTGCGGGAGTAGCACTTCTCCCAGCCACGTCGACGCGCTGCTTATCTGCACCCCACTGCACAGGCGTTCGGCGTAAGTCGCGCCGTTGGTGGCCTGCCCCTGCCAGTCGAACAAGCTGACGCTGGCGCCGGCCTCACTCACGTAAGGGCTGGTTTGCCCGGACTCCCAACTGAACCAGGCCCCTTCGCCTTTGGCTGCCTGCAGATAGCTCACCAGCATCAGCGGCAGCGCCACACCGCGCTTGCGCACCAGGGCGACCTGATGACGGAAAGCACGCACCCGACCACCCAATGCGGCTGAATCCGTGTGCTCTGCGGGGTTGGCGATAAACATCACGCACAATTGTCCCGCCCAATCCGGACGCCGGGCCTGGATGCTGGCAGTGACCGACACGAGTTGGTCAAGAGCCGGTACGCACACATAACAGCCTTGCGCGGTGGTGCGCAGCACCAGTTGCTCGGCAGGCAGCTCGCCAAAGAGCCCCGCCAGCCCATCGCCACAGACCAGCACCACAGGCTTGCGATAACCTGCCGGTGGCAGGGCCATATCGCCAGCCAGCAACAGTTGTCGGCCGCGCCATGCAAAACGACGCCCCGTTCGGACCCACCCCCAGACGAGCATTAGTACAATGGCCAAAGCGGCCACTGCACGCACCCCGGCGGTGAGCGGAATAACCAGCAACAGGGTCAAGGCCAGCGCACCGGCCCACAGCCAGAGGCCTCGTGTCAGCTTGAGTGTCATCACGCTTTCACCCCTGACCTGGTAAAAGCGTGACGATCAGGCCGCCCAGCCAGTGGTCCAGCCCCCACCAGGTGCCGGCCAATAACAGGCCCGCCATCAGCACGTGCGCCAGTGGCGAACCTACCCAGCGCAGACGGTGTATCCCGCGGCCAACGCGGTGCGTCGTCAGCGTGTGATTGAGTTGCAGAGGAACGACCTGCGCATTCAGGGCGGTTAACAGTTGCTCGCGCTCAGGATCGTTTACATCGCGGTAGCGCCCCTGAAAACCGAGCATCAGAACTCGCTGGAATGCCGTCAGCACCAGCACATCAGACGCGGGCTGACGCAGCGCTTCGCCGATATCTTCATACAGGAACTCACCGGCCTGATGACGATTGAAGAACTTTGCCTGCAAGGGCTCGCGGGCCCAATTGGCATGGGCCTCTTCCTTGGCACAACCCAGTGCGGTCTCATCCAGCAACGCACACTGGGCGTAACTGATCAGCTCGAGGCTGCGCGCACCGACGCCGGCGTCCTTGAGGCCCTGTCGAACCTGTTCGACCTGCTTCGCGCAGCGCTCCGGCAACTGCGGACTGTTTTGCAGCGAAGCCCCTTGGTGCAACTCGACGACCAGCAGATAAATGTCTTGCAACAGGGCGTCAAGATCCTGCGCAGTGAAGGTATGTTTGTTCAAGGCGGTCAGGTTCATGTGCGCAGTACCGCAAACAGTTCAAGCTTGATGTCCAGTAACGTGCTGGGGACGTAAATGGCACACGTCCCTTCGGCCAGCATCGCCTGCCCCTTGGCGCTGCCAAGATCAAGGGCGAAGTACTGGTTTTCCAGGCGTAGCGGAATCGCCGCCGGCACATGACTCAGCGGCTGCAACGGAACACCATCAAGCGCAGCATTGACCAAGTGATTGACATCGTCTGATGTGCTCACTTTGCACAGGCGCGGGAACTGGCTTTGCAGTTGAGCCGCCGGCATACGGCAACGTACCGACAGATAGAAGTCGGCACCGTCCCGCTCACGCAGGCGTGCATCGTTGAGCGTGACCTGCCAGCGGTTGGCCCCAACCTCCTCCAGCACCAGGGCAATGACTCGTGACGGCAGGCTGGCCTCCAGCAAGGTGGAGACAGTGCGCATCAAGGGTGGGAAGACGGTTTCCAACTGTTCATGCCGATAGGCAGGAATCTTGTCGATGTCGTGTTCCAGGGAAAATGTCAGCAGGCTGCCGGCGAGCTTGACCAGCTCGAGGTACACTTGCTCGGGGTGCCGCGCAGGGTGTGACTTGATGTCCGCCAGGACTGGTTGATAGGTGTTTAATGCATTGAGCAACCAGAACAACGACACATCGGCCACGGCAAAATCTGCCATGCGCTGGTTGCTCTCGCGGCGCATGCCCATCAGCCGTTGACGTTTGGCTGCCAACTGGGTCAACAGGTTATCCAGTTGGGTCAGCAACCCTGCATGGGCCGCGAAGCTAAGCAACGGCGGTACATAATCAGGGTCAATATTCCAGGCGCCTTGCCCATCACGCACCAGGCGTGCGACCGGGCATGTCAGGTAGTCAGCATTCTCATCGTCAGCCAGGCGCAAGGTCAGCGCGTGCTCCAGCACACCGATGGACTGCACCTCGTCTGCGTAGATGTCCTGCACTCGTCGCCAATCCTGACGATAGCGCGTTGGCCGATCGGCCCTTTCCCCTTCGAACACACAGTTGTTGCCGTTGGCTTGTTCCAACGGCAACGCCAGAAGCAGCGTAGCGTCCCGAGCAGCCTCGGGGAGCAACCGGTCTAACTCCAGGGCGGGTGGCAGCCGATCCACGTGATCGGTATCGACCAACGTACCATCGGGCATGCGCACTCGAACCTGGGTAGCTTTGAGCTGACCCAGGCGCAAGGCTTGCCCATCGAACGCAACCCCCAGGACGCCCCAAGGGTGTACCAACGACAAATGGGCCAGGTTCTCGTTAGTCCAGGCCTCCCAACGTGCTTGCTGCTGGAATTGTTGCGGAGACAGCAACGCCCCCGCAGCCCACAGGGGGCGGTCGATTTTCATCTCATTATTTCCCTACGGAGTGGCTTAGGCTTTTGCCTTGGGCATCTGCGAAACCAGCGACAAATTGACGTCCATGCCTTCGACCTGGAAGTGGGGCACCGCGTAAAGCTTGACGCGGAAGAAGCCGGGGTTGTCTTCGATGTCTTCTACCGTCACCTTGGCGTCACGCAGCGGGTGCGAGGCTTGAAGGTCGTCACCCGGGTCGGTCATTTCGGTCACCAACCCGCCGACCCACTTGTTCAACTCCAGCTCCAGCAAACGGCGGTCCTTGGTCGTGCCGATGTTTTCCCGCTGGATCAGCTTCAGGTAATGGGCGATGCGCGACAGCAGGAAAATGTACGGCAGGCGCGCATTGATCCGGCTGTTGGCAGTGGCGTCGGGGGTGTCATACAGCGCCGGTTTTTGGGCCGAATTGGCCGAGAAGAAACACGCATAGTCGCGGTTCTTGTAGTACGAAAGAGGGATAAACCCGAGGTTGGCGAATTCAAATTCGCGGGTTTCCGGAATCATCACTTCCGAAGGGATTTTCACCTGATTGCCAGTGCCCAGGTCATACAGGTGAATCGGCAGCTCAGTCACCGCGCCGCCCGATTGCGGACCGCGAATCTGCACACACCACCCGTTGGTGATAAAGCTTTTCACCATGTTTGCCGCGAATGCGAATGAAGCGTTGGTCCACAGGTACTTCTCGTGATCCGGGCCCTTCACGCTTTCAATGTAGTTGAAGCTTCGGACCGGAACGGTGTCCGGGCCATAAGGCAGGCGACCCAGCACACGAGGCATCAGCAAGCCGATGTAACGGGAATCATCGCTCTCGCGGAACGCCTTCCATTTAATGTATTCGGCACGATCAAAGTAGTTGCCGATGTCCTTGATGGCGGCCACTTCCTCCATGGACTTTTTGCCAAAGAACGCCGGCCCGACAGAGCCGATGAATGGCATGTGGGCAGCTGCGGACACTTTGGAAATATTGCGCAAAAGAGCAATATCCTGCGGGCTGCGGCTGAATTCATAGTTGGAAATGGCCGCCGCAATCGGCTCGCCTCCCGGGGTGTCATATTCTTGGGTGTAGGTGTGCAGATACAGACCGCTCTGGGCGATCTCAGGCGCATCTTCGAAATCTTGTACCAGGTGATCCTTGCTGATATCCAGTAGTTCGATACGCACATTCTGGCGAAAATCGGTCTGATCTATCAGCGACTTTACACCACGCCAAGTTGACTCTACGCGCTGGAACTCGGGATGGTGCATGACGGTGTCAAGTTGCCGGCTGATCTGTGCATCCAGGGATGCGATATGTTCATCCAGCAAAACCTTGTCCAAGCGTTCTACTTTATGCGACGACTGTTTCAGCAGTTCCAAAAACACACTGACGGCCGCGGTGACCCGTTCATCAGCGGACACCTCTGACAATGCTTCGGAGTTTTGAAAAACATCAATACCGCTCAACTCCGCAACCGGGCTCAGGTTGATTTTAGCGAATAACGCGCCATAGACACCTTGCCCACTTGTTTGATAGGCGTTAGTCAGTTGAGAGGCTTGGGGTGATTGCTCCAGGGACATAATAGGTAACTTCCTTATTAATTAATGATGGTCTTGAGGAGCCAGGGCTGCCAATTCAGCGCGCAGCTCATCACTCAGTGCATCGTCCTTGAGGATGCGTTCCAGCTCCTGACGAAAGGTCGCGTTATCCAGCAGGTTGGACTTGAGGTCACGCAGCAGATTGCGCATCGCCAACAGGGCTCGCAGCTGCGGAATCTGGCGGGCGACCTGCTCTGGCTCGAAGTCCTTCATACGCTGGAAGTTCAGCTCGACCGACATGTCAGACGCATCGTCGGACAAGGTGTCATTCACAGCGAACTTCAGACTAGGAGAGAACTCACCCAGTACGCTGTCAAAGTTGTTTTTATTGATGTCGACCTTGCCACGCTCAGACAGTGGGCGTTGCTCTTCGCCGTTGCTGTAGTCCCCCATAACCATCAGTTTGAGCGGCAGCTCGACTTTCTTTTGAGCACCGCCGGTATGCAAATCAAGTTTGATATTGACTCGCGCCTTGGGCACCTCATTCTGGAAACTATTTGTAGCCATAACCTCTCCCTCCAGGCAATTTTTTTAACAGCAAACGCTGATGCAAAATCAAGACTGGAACCTATATCTTCAGCTGGCTCGACAAACAGCTCACCAACCGCAGCAAATAAATTCCTTTTTAAGAGGTCATGAAGCGCTCACATGATTTGCGTTCAGTTCCTTCAGTACTAGAATGAATTATTTCAAATGTTGTTTACCAGCCCCCATATAACGCCAAGGAACTTTCGACGCCGTACTTGGGAACTCTCCTACATCAAGCCCACGCAAAAAGGTGTTGCTCAGAGCTAATCGCCGAGCAATTGATTGACATAGCGGGCTTGAATCCATTGGCACGACCGCAAAACCCTGCGGTCAATCAGAAATACCTGCCAAGGAATTTGCGCCATGCCCGATCCTGCGTTGCTAGCCGAGCTGCCCCGCGACCTGCATTACGTCGATGACACCCAGCCGGGCCTGTCCCGGAAAAAGCTGCGGGGCAAGTTCCAGTACTTCAAGGCCGACGGCACACGCATCACGGATGCCGACGAAATCAAACGCATCAACGCCCTCGCGGTGCCGCCGGCCTATACCGATGTGTGGATCTGCGCCGACCCGCGCGGCCATCTGCAAGCTACCGGGCGGGATGCCCGAGGGCGCAAGCAATACCGTTATCACCCGCGCTGGCGCGAGGTGCGTGACACCGACAAATATTCCCGGCTGCAGCAGTTCGGCAGCGCGCTGCCCAAGCTGCGCAAGCAGTTAGAGGCACAGATTGCTGCGCCTGGGTTCAATCGGGAAAAGGTCCTGGCCACGGTGGTGCTGCTGCTGGACGCCACCCTGATCCGCGTCGGCAACACCCAGTACGCCCGGGACAACCGTTCCTACGGCCTGACCACCCTGCGCACCCGACATGTAGACATCAAGGGCAGCGAGATCCTGTTCCAGTTTCGCGGCAAGAGCGGCATTGAGCACCAGATCACCGTGAAGGACCGACGCCTGGCCTCGGTGGTCAAGCGCTGCCTGGAGCTGCCGGGGCAGAATCTGTTCCAGTATCTGGACGAGGACGGCGAGCGCCATACAGTCAGCTCCACCGACGTGAATGCCTATCTGCATACCCTCACCGGGGCGGACTTCACCGCCAAGGACTACCGCACCTGGGCCGGCAGCGCCCTGGCGTTGGCGGTGTTGCGCGAGCTGCAATGGCAGCCCGAATCCGATGCCAAGAAGCATGTGGTAGAGATGGTCAAGAACGTCGCCAAGCAGTTAGGCAATACCCCGGCGGTGTGCCGCAAGTGCTATATCCACCCGGCCGTACTGGAGCATTTCAGCCTCGGCGAGCTGGCAAAACTGCCCAAGCCACGGGTGCGCAAAGGCTTGAAAGCCGAGGAAGTCGGGCTGGCGGTGTTTCTGGAGCAACTGGCCGAACGCTTGTAGTAAAAATCCAAAGTACGTTACCCTGCCCGTCCTTTCTGACTCCCGGGATGACCGCTGACGTGAACCACTAAGCCTTCCAACATGTAAACGCAACGAGCCGCCTGGCGCGCTTGTTGGCTTGTGCCACATTGTTTTGGAGGTGCTGATGACTGACGTCAAACGGCTGCCTGTACTCGCTTCCCTGCAACACGTGTATTTCCAGTTCGCCAATGGTGAAACCCTGCTGGAAGACCTGAACCTGTCTTTCGATTCCACGCCCACCGGGATTGTGGGGCGTAACGGCGCGGGCAAAAGCGTGCTCGCGCAATTGATCGCCGGCAGGCTGGCGCCCTCTTCCGGTACGCTTGAGACCTGCACCAGGCTGGCCTATGTCCCACAGGCCTTGAGCCTTTTTCCCGAACAAACGGTCGCGCAAATCACCGGCACCGCCGACGTGCTGGAAGCCCTGGGCCGACTGGCCCGTGGTGAAGCCCACATCGACGACCTGGAGCGGATCGATGAACGCTGGGACCTGGCCGAGCGCCTGCGCAAGGCGCTGGACGCGGCGGGCTTGTCCGAGGTCGGTTTCGAGGACCATGCTGATCAGTTGAGTGGCGGCCAATTGGCCCGCCTGGCAGTGATCGGCGCGCTGCTGGCCAACCCTCAGTTGCTGATTCTTGATGAGCCCACCAATCACCTGGACAGCCAGGGCCGCGAATGGCTGCTGGGCATCCTGGACGATTGGCGTGGCGGGTTGATCGTGGTCAGCCATGACCGGCAACTGCTCAACCGCATGCAGCGAATCGTCGAGTTGTCGCCCTTGGGCCTTAAAGTTTACGGCGGTAACTACGAAGCCTTTCACGCTCAACGTGAGATAGAGCAGCACGCGGCCCTGGCCACGCTGGACCACGCACGACTTACGCGCAGCCGCGAACACAAGCGCCTGAAGCAAAGCAACGATGACATCCAGCGCCATGCCGCCCGCTCACGCAAGCACGCCGAAACGGCGAACGTGGACCGTTTCACCAAAGCACGCTGGAAAGGCGCCGCCACCGAAATCGTCAGCACCGTGCGCAGCGCTCACCAGCAACACAAGGACGAACTGAATGAGCGCGTGCGCCACGCCTACGAACAGGTGGTGGATGAAGCCCCGACGCTGCTGGCATTACCCGGCACCACAGTGCCCTGCGGGCGGCAGGTGCTGACGTTGGAGCACACACAATTGCCCTGGCTGGATCCGCAGTTGCCGGCCACCTTTCTCAGCGCCAACCTTATTGGGCCCATGCGGCTGGCGGTCCACGGGCCAAACGGCTGCGGCAAATCCACCTTGCTCAAGCTGCTGGCGGGCCAACTGCAGCCGGTCAGCGGTAAATGCACGGTGCATGTGCCGACGGCCTATATCGATCAACACTTGGCGCTGCTGGACGACCAACGCTCGATCGTCGAACAGCTCAACCTGCTCGATACGCCGCTGGCCGAGGGCGAGCTGCGTACGCGCCTGGCCTTGCTACAGCTGGACGCCGTGCGGGTCACACAACCGGTGGCACGCCTCAGCGGCGGCGAACGCCTGAAGGCCGCCATGGCGATTGCCTTGTGGCGCAAAACCCCGGCGCAACTGTTGCTGCTGGACGAGCCAACCAACCATTTGGACATGCAATCGGTGATCGCCTTCGAGCAGGCATTGCAGGGGTTTACCGGGGCGATGATCGCGGTGTCCCACGATGCGGCGTTTCTCGCCGCGCTCAAACCCACTCATACCCTGACGTGGCGGGCCGAGGGCTGGCGCCTGGAACCGGTGTGAAGGCCTGCGCCAGGTCATTGCACCCGAACGCAAAGCGCCCTACCGTAGTGGCCGGATAATCTCACCGAGGAACCCGGCCCCATGCTGCCTTCATCCCTGAAGCCCTACACCAACGCCGCCTTGCTGCATCGCCACAAATGGCGCGGGCGTGTCGGGCTGATGCTGGTGGCCAGCCTTTCCGTACTGGCGGGGATGACCGATGCCATCGGCTTCATGGCCAGCGGGGATTTTGTCTCGTTCATGAGCGGCAACACCACACGCCTCGCCGTGGCGATCAGCGAAGGTGACCTGGGCCTGACCGGTCGCTTGACCTTGCTGGTGGCGACGTTTATCGCCGGCAACGCGCTGGGGGTGATGGTCAGCCGCCTCAGCCGGCGCCATGCCTTGCCGTTGCTGCTGTGCATCGCCACCTTGCTGTGCGGGGCCGCGGCCTGGCCGTTCGAGGATCAATTGCCGGCGTTGCTCGCAGCGATCATCGCCATGGGCATGCTGAACGCCGCCGTCGAAGAAGTGAATGGATTGCCGGTGGGACTGACTTATGTCACCGGGGCGCTATCTCGGTTTGGGCGCGGGCTGGGCCGCTGGATGCTCGGTGAACGGCGCAACGGCTGGCGCGTGCAACTGATCCCCTGGGCCGGGATGTTTGCCGGGGCGGTGATCGGCGCATTGCTGGAACATCACATGGGGATTCGTGCGCTGCTGGTCAGCGGGCTGCTGTCGGCACTGTTGGGGCTGGTGTCGCTGAAAATTCCCCGGCGCTGGCACCTGGGATATATGCCGCGCTAAAAAAGCTGCCCTCCCGACGCGCCGGCCTCGACGTCCCTGTACCGGTAAAGAGCCGCCACGCCGGGTGAGCACGCAAATACTAAGGCAATGCCCGCGAGGCTGTCCGCAGGGCATTTCTGAATTTTTCTAACGCAATGGACTACAGGCAAGTCGCCAGTGCGGCGAGCCGGCGCTTGGCCGGATAGTCATCCTGGGCCGCGTAATAGTTGACGGTGGCGCCGGCGCCCGCAGTGCGCACGTCGACAAAGTAATCACCCGCCGTGGTGTAGATGGTGAAGCCGCCGGCCTGTGCAGGCTCCATGAAGCCACCGGCATCCACGCCGAACACCGCTTCGTCCTGCCAACCGAACTGGATGCACTGGGCAACCACCAGTGGGGCCTTGTCCGAGGCCAGGGTTTTGTAGGGCGTACCGGTACGCGCCTCTTTCATCTTCGAGCCCGCGCAACCGGCCAGCGATGCCAGTACCAAAGCGCCAATTACCACCATCCGCATACCGAAGCTTCCTTGGAAAAAACGCGACTGTACCATTAGCAGGCGACACCGAATGATTATTGCGTCACCCTGCCGCCTACTTACAAACCCGCTTTTACCCGGAAACCCCATGACACCCAACGCCGAGCGCTACAACCCCTCCACCGACTACGCCGACAAGCTGATCAGCCGCATTGGCCAAACGCCTTCGTGGATCGCCAAACGCATCGGCGTGACCGACAAGCGCATCCGCTACATCCTCGACGGAATGCGCACCGTCAAGGGCGAAAGCACCCCGATCCAGATGACCTACACCGAGCAGTTTGCCCTGGAATGCCTGGCCGCCGAGGCCAAGGCCAACAAGAAAGCCGCCGCCCCGGTTATCGAATAGCTGACAGATTCATGAACTTTGTTTCACTGTGAAGGGAGACCTTGGCGCCTATAGTCGGCAGGCTCATTTTTAAGAAGTCTCCCTTCTAGCTCGCCCTCCCGCGGGCTTTTTTTTGCCTGTTTTTCAGAGCAGCCAGCGGAACAGATAGAACAGCGCCATGCTCAGCAGCACCGTGATCAGCACGCTGCGGGTCCAGAACATCAACGCCACGGCGCTGATTCCGGCCAGCAGGTAGGGGTTGCCCAGGCTCAGGTTGAGTTGGTGATCGGCCAGGAAAATGATCGGGCCGCAGATGGCGGTGAGCATCCCCGGCACGGCAAACCCGAGAAACTCACGCGCCCCGCGATTGAGGCGCACCGGCAGGCGCGGCTCGATAAACAGGTAGCGGTTGAAAAACACGATCAGGCCCATGCCAAAAATCATCACGAAGATCATTGCTGCCCTACTCCCAGCCGCTTGCAGGCAAACCCCGCGCTCATCCCCAATACACCCGACACCACCACCGCCGACTCCCAATGCAGGTAGCTCAGCCAGACCGAGCACAACAACGACACGGCCACACAGACGACAGTCGGCACGTCACGCACCACGGGGGTGATCAGGGCGATAAAGGTCGCGGCAATCGAGAACTCCAGGCCCAATTGATCCAGCCCGGGAATGCTTTTGCCGAGCACGATGCCGGCGAACGTAAATACGTTCCAGATGATGTAGAACGTCAGGCCGACGCCCAGGGCGTACCAGCGGTTGAAGGTCTGACGGTCGTATTGGCTGACCAGGGCGAAGAATTCGTCGGTCAGCAAAAAGCCCAGGCTCATGCGCCACCGGGCCTTAAGCGGCGACAGCGTGGGACGCATGTGCATGCCATAGAGCAAATGCTGGGAGGTCAGCAGCAAGGTGGTCAGCAGGATGGAAATCAGGCTGGCGCCGCTCTTGACCATGCCGATGGCCACCAGTTGCGCAGCGCCGGCAAACACGATGGTCGACAGCCCTTGGGCTTCCAGCGGGGTGAATTGGGCATCGATTGCAGTGGAACCGGCCAGCAATCCCCAGGGCGCACAGGCCAGGGACAATGGAATGATCGCAATCGCGCCACGGGAAAAGGCGTTTAGAGGCAGAGCATTGGGCATACACAACAGGCTCATCGACAGTCAGTCGACAAGCATGCCAGTGGTATCAGGGATTGTCTTGAACGATCGTGCTCAAGCCAGCTTGACCGACACCCGCTCCACCGCATCCCGGGCTTCGCGCAGTTCGTGGGCGTCCTGGTTGAGACGGTGGATGGTATTGAGCAGGCGCTGGCGCAAAACTTCATCGCTGAGTTTTTCGACGGCACGCATCAGGTCAAAGGCCGCGGTTTCATTATTGTCCGCGACGGCATCGAGGGTCTTGCGCAGGTTGCGAGTGGCACGGGTCACACGTTTTCTTCCTTCATCACCAATGGGCAGGCACTTTAGGACATTTGTGTTTCAGTTTAATTTCAACCACTTGTCGTCGATTGTTGGCCCGTTGACCCAGATCAATCGAAACAAGGTTTGACCGATACATATGGAAATACGTATATTCGTATTTCCATATGTATCAGGCCACGAGCATGCCAGACCTTTTCTCCCCGCCCAACGTCTTCAAGTGCCTGGCCGATGCCACTCGCGCGCGGCTGACGTTATTGATCCTGCGCGAAGGCGAACTTTGCGTGTGCGAGTTGATCCATGCTCTGGACGACAGCCAGCCGAAAATCTCCCGCCACCTGGCGCAACTGCGCAGTTGCGGGTTGCTGCTGGACCGTCGCCAGGGCCAGTGGATTTACTACCGCCTCAATCCGGCCTTGCCTGAGTGGGTGACGGCGGTGCTCGACACCACCCTGCAAGCCAACCAAGCCTGGTTAAAAACAGACGCCCAGCGTCTGCAGACCATGGGTGACCGACCACAACGGGCCAGCGCCTGCTGCTGATCCTGCGGAGAGCTTTTCATGCTTGTAGCCGTTGCTATCTTTCTGTTCACCATCATCCTGGTCATCTGGCAGCCCAAGGGCCTGGGCGTTGGCTGGAGCGCCACGATGGGCGCGATCCTGGCCCTGGCGCTTGGCGTTATCAGCCTGGCGGATATTCCGGTGGTGTGGCACATCATCTGGAACGCCACCGGGACGTTCGTCGCACTGATCATCATCAGCCTGCTGCTGGATGAGGCGGGCTTCTTCGCCTGGGCCGCCTTGCATGTGGCGCGTTGGGGCCGTGGGCGCGGACGGCGATTGTTCGCGTACATGGTGCTGCTGGGAGCGCTGGTGTCGGCGTTGTTCGCCAATGACGGCGCGGCATTGATCCTCACCCCCATCGTGATGTCGATGCTGCTGGCGCTGCGCTTTTCACCGGCGGCCACCCTGGCGTTTGTCATGGGCGCAGGGTTTATTGCCGACACCGCGAGCCTGCCGCTGGTGGTGTCCAACCTGGTGAACATCGTCTCGGCCGACTATTTCAAGATCGGCTTCAACGAATACGCCGCCGTGATGGTGCCGGTAAACCTGGTGAGCGTCGCCGCAACCCTCTTGGTGTTGATGTGGTTTTTCCGCCGCGACATTCCGCAAACCTACGACCCGGCAGACCTCGACGATCCCGCCAGTGCGATCCACGACCGTGCGACGTTCCTCGCCGGCTGGTGGGTGCTGGGCATTCTGCTGGTGGGCTGCTTCGCCCTGGAACCGTTGGGCATTCCCATCAGCGCGATTTCCGCCGCCTGCGCCACCTTGCTGCTGGTGATCGCCGCCAAGGGCCACAAGATTTCCACCCGCAAGGTATTGAAGGAAGCGCCCTGGCAGATCGTGATTTTCTCCCTGGGCATGTACCTGGTGGTCTACGGCCTGCGCAACGCCGGGCTGACCAACTACCTCGCCACCTGGCTCGATGCCTTTGCCGGCTACGGCGTATGGGGCGCGGCATTGGGCACTGGCGTGCTCACCGCGCTGCTGTCTTCGGCGATGAACAACCTGCCAACGGTACTGATCGGCGCACTGTCCATCGAGGCCAGCCATGCCGTGGGCGTGGTCAAGGACGCGATGATCTACGCCAACGTGATCGGCAGCGACCTCGGCCCCAAAATCACCCCTATCGGCAGCCTGGCCACCTTGCTCTGGCTGCATATCCTGGCGCGCAAAGGCATCACCATCACCTGGGGTTACTACTTCAAGGTCGGCATTGTGCTGACCCTGCCGGTGCTGTTGATCACCCTCGCCGCCCTCGCCCTGCGCTTGAGTTTCTGACGGAGTCCGCTTAATGAAAGTCCTGTTCATGTGCACCGCCAACAGCTGCCGCAGCATCCTCTCGGAAGCTTTGTTCAATCACCTGGCGCCAGAAGGTTTCCAGGCCATCAGTTCCGGCAGCTTTCCCAAGGGCCAGGTGTTGCCCCGCAGCCTGACGACCCTGGAGGCCGCCGGCATCAGCACCGAAGGTTTGTACAGCAAGGGCAACGACGCCTTTGAAGGCAGCCCGCCGGACATCGTGATCACCGTGTGCGACAAGGCTGCCGGGGAAGCGTGCCCGGTGTATTTCGGCCCGGCGCTCAAGGCGCACTGGGGGCTGGAAGATCCGTCGGATGCTCAAGGCGATGACGCCCAGGTTCATGCAGCCTTCCAGGCCACCCTGGCAATCATCGAACGCCGCTGCCGAGCGTTTTTCGAAGTCCCGTTCGCCAGCCTGAGTCCCATCGAGATCAAGGCCGAGCTTGATCGCATCGCCGCGCTGTAACCGGAGCACCTGATGAGCACCCTGCCCAACCTGAACCACACCCTGTCTGCCCCGCAGAAACTGGAGCAACCGCCGCGCATCCTGCTGCTCTACGGCTCCACCCGCCCGCGCTCGTTCAGCCGCCTGCTGGTGGAAGAAGCTGCGCGCCTGTTGCGCCACTTCGGCGCCGAGACACGCATCTTCAACCCGTCGGGCCTGCCGCTGCCGGATGATGCGCCCAACGATCACCCCAAGGTCCAGGAACTGCTGGAACTGATGCAGTGGTCCGAGGGCCAGGTGTGGTGCTCGCCGGAGCGGCATGGCTCGATGTCGGCGGTGTTCAAGGCACAACTGGATTGGGTGCCATTGGCCCTCGGCGCGGTGCGTCCGACCCAGGGTAAAACCCTGGCAGTGATGCAGGTGTCCGGCGGCTCGCAGTCGTTCAATACCGTCAACCAGTTGCGGGTGCTGGGACGCTGGATGCGCATGTTCACCATCCCCAATCAATCGTCGGTGCCCAAGGCCTTTATGGAGTTCGACGATCAGGACCGCATGAAGCCCTCGGCCCTGTATGACCGGGTGGTGGATGTGATGGAAGAGCTGGTGAAATTCACCCTGCTGCTGCGGGACCGCCCGGACCTGGTGGACCGCTATTCGGAGCGCAAGGAGAGCAGCGAAGAACTGTCGAAACGGGTCAATCAACGGTCGATCTGAAGCGTGTTTGCGGCGTATGCTCGCGGCTAACCATCACTGCGAGCCACCTCCATGAGTTCCATGCAGCACGCCTGGCTGGGCAACTACGAAGTCAGCAGCACGTCCTGCACCGGCCTGACGTTTGCCCGCCACAGCCACGATGAATGTGTGATCGGCGTCAACCTGCTCGGCGAGGAACAGGTGTGGCTGGACCGCCGCACCTTCGAGGCCGGCCCCGGCAGCATTACTTTGTACAACCCGGGCCAGATTCAGGGCGGCGGCGCGGCCGAGGGGCAGCCGTGGCGGTTTGTCAGCCTGTATGCGGCCGCTGACCAATTGGCGGCCGACCTGGGCCTGGTGCACCTGGAGTTCGACCGCTCGCTGTGCTTCCAGCCGGAATTGGCGATGAAGCTGGCCGGCGCGATCGAAGGCTCATTGAGTGCCGATCCGATCGCCCGGGAGCTCAGTGAAGAAGCCCTGGTGGTGCTGCTCGGTGAAGTGGTCAGTTGCAGCGGCGTACGCCTGCCCGGCAGCACCACAGTGGGTCGTGGGCTGGTGATCAAGGCCCAGGAACTGCTGGCTGAAAACCTGCATCAGGCGGTAGCACTCGAGACGCTCGGTGACGAGTTGGGCCTGTCGAAATTCCATCTGCTGCGGGCCTTTCAAAAAGAAACCGGGTTGAGTCCGCGCCAGTGGGCGATGCAACTGCGTACCCGGCGTGCCAAGGGCCTGCTGCGTTCAGGGATTGCAGCGTCGCAGGTTGCCCACGCCCTTGGGTTCGCCGACCAGAGCCATCTCAATCGGCATTTCCGGGCGGCTTACGGCATCACTCCGGGGCGCTATCAAAGCGTGCTCAAAGGCTGAAAAGCGCAATCTGGTTCAAGACGACCCACCCACCCTCGCGCAAAATGCACGCCATCAATTGAAGGAAGGCAGGCATGTTGACGATCTTTTTTTCGGCGCTGGTATTTGGTTTTGTGTTTTGCCTGTCACCGGGGGCGGTCTTGGCGGAGACCCTGCGCCGTGGGCTGTTGCATGGGTTTACGCCGGCGCTGCTGGTGCAGATTGGATCGCTGGTGGGGGATGCCGTGTGGGCGGTGATTGGGCTGACGGGTATGGCGTTGTTGATCCAGCATGAGTCGGTGCGGGTGCCGCTGACGGCGGTTTGTGGGTTGTATCTGGCCTGGCTCGGGGTTCGCAGCTTGATGGATGCCTGGCGCTTGCCAGAGGCCGAGAGTACGCCGGCCAGGTCCGGGCAGAATGCGCTGGTGGTGGGGGCGGCTATTTCGTTGGCTAATCCGAAGAACATTGTTTATTGGGGGGCGCTGGGCAGTGCGTTGTCGGGGATAGTCGGGGCGACGCCGAGCCATGGGCAGACGTTGATGTTTTTTGCGGGGTTTATGGTGGCGTCTGTGCTTTCGTGCTTTTTGATTGCGGCACTGGTGAACCTGCTGCGCCAGAACGCGTCGCCCATATGGCAGCGTGTCAGTTATGGGGCGTGTGGTGGGGTGTTGTTGTATCTGGCGGTCCTGGCGTTGTGGGCGATTTGAGGGAGTGATTGGGCGGTGTACATATCCGTTTCTTCGGTAACGGCCGCTTATGGTTTCGCTCTTACAGCGAGTCACTTTGCAAAAGCGTGTACGGACCGGACACATGGTTGACGGGTGTACGGGGACATGGTGGACACTTTTCGGCGAGCCAATTTCGCCGGAAATCCATCATGCC
>NZ_JANUEW010000064.1:0-23886 GCF_024807515.1 Pseudomonas sp. BIGb0558 | reverse complement strand
AAACCGGCAGGACGCCGGTTTAGCCGCGACGGGGCAGGGACGCCCCGTCGCGGCGGCCCGCTTCGTGCTACCGGAGCTGAGGGCACACCGAGCCTGAGCGAGGTGCCGAGTGGTGGGGCAAGAGCGTTTTGCTTACTTTTGCGCTGTTCAAAAGTGAGCCGCTGTAAGAGCGGAACCATAACCGGCCGTTACCTAAATAACGGATATGCACTCCCTCCAAGGCCCAGTAACAAAACCGTCATTTCCCTCCGCTAGCCTCGCGGGCTTGAATGCCCGAGTCCCAAGCCCATGTTCAAAGGCCTGCTCTACGCCGCGCTGCTGTTCACCCTGACGGCCCACGCCGAAACCTGGCCGTCCAAAGACTGGACCCAAGGCGAGCCACTCACCGGCCCGGCCGCCAAAGCCCTGGATGACTACGCCTTCCCACCCCGCGACGACTCCACCCGCAAAGGCATCCGCACCGACGCCTTACTGGTCATCCGCGACGGCCAGATCATCTACGAACGCTATGCGACGCCCACCACCGCGAGCACCCCGCACCTGACCTGGTCCATCAGCAAAAGCCTGATGGCCACCGTGCTCGGCGTGGCCTTCGGCGAAAACCGCTTCAAACTCACCGACCCCGCCGCACGCTTTTACCCACCGATGAAGCAGCACCCAAGCGTGACCATGGCCGACCTCCTGCACTGGGCCTCGGGCCTCGACTGGCAGGAAGACTACGAATACGCCCCATTGAAATCCTCGGTGGTCGCCATGCTCTACACCCGCGGCCATCACGACATGGCCGAATTCGCCGCCGACACCGCCACCTTCAGCGCCCCCGGCCAGGCGTTCCGCTATTCCAGCGGTGACAGCAATATCTTGTCCGCCACCCTCAAAGGCATGCTCGGCCACAAGGCCTACGTCGACTACCCGTGGACCGCGCTGTTCCAACCCTTGGGCATTCGCAATGCCACCTGGGAAAGCGACGCCGAGGAAACCTTCGTCGCCTCCTCATACGCCTACCTCACCGCCCGCGACCTGGCGCGTGTCGGCCTGTTGATGCAGCGCGATGGTCGCTGGGGCGAGCAACAGTTGCTGCCCAAGGAGTGGATCGCCTTCAACCGCCAACCCTTCGACCACTACAAGGCCGGCCAGGACGAAGCCGTCCCAGGCGGCCAATGGTGGCTCAATCGCGAAGTGCAGGGCGCCGCCAAACCCTGGCCCGACGCCCCCGCCGACACCTTCGCCGCCCTGGGCCACTGGGGCCAGGCGCTCTATGTGATGCCCGAAAAACAGCTGGTCATCGTGCGCTACGGCGACGATCGCGACGGCAGCTATCACCACAATGAACTGCTCAAGCGCGTCCTCGCGGCGGTGCAACCATGATCCGCCGCCATCCCTTCATCAGCCTGCTGGTTTTGCTGCTGCTCGCGTTGCTCGGCTGGGTCTGGCAGGAGCGGGTCAACCTGCAAGCCTTCCCCGATATCATCGCGGCCTACACCGCCAAGGAGTACTGCTCCTGCCGCTACGTGGAAGGCAACCCCGCCGACTATTGCGTGGGGTATGTGAAGCAATACGTTCCCACCAGTGCCTTCGCCGACAACCCGGAAAAACACGTGGTCACCGCCAGCGGCCTGGGCCGCACCCACAGTGCTCAATGGCTGGGCCAACGCGAGGGCTGCCGCCTCACACCCTGAGCCAACACACCAAACTTGTGGCGAGGGAGCTTGCTCCCGCTGGGGTGCGAAGCGCCCCCAAAACCGGCCAACGAGTATTGTCTGAGAGGCCCCGGCGCTCTTGTTGGGGCTGCTGCGCAACCCAGCGGGAGCAAGCTCCCTCGCCACAGGTGGGGCTGAGGTTCCACAGGGTGGAACCACCTTTGATTGTCCTCCCGCGCACATCGCGGTTATCTGGCGGTGTGCAACGAAAAAGAACGGGAACACCCGCCTGCGAGGAGAATCACCATGAGCCCACACCAGCACATCCTGGATTGGCTGAGCGATGTCGCCAGCGACCTGCACGCCGTGCGTCAGGACATTCACGCCCACCCCGAACTGGGCTTTGAAGAAAACCGCACCTCCGCCCTCGTGGCGCAATCCCTGCGAAGCTGGGGCTATGAAGTGCATACCGGCATCGGCCACACCGGCGTGGTCGGCGTGCTGCGCAATGGCAGCAGCTCGCGCAAGCTGGGCATCCGCGCCGATATGGACGCCTTGCCGATCATCGAAAACACCGGCGCCAGCTACAGCAGCCAACACGCTGGCTGCATGCACGCCTGCGGCCATGACGGTCACACCACCATGCTGCTGGGCGCCGCCCGTTACCTGGCCGCGACCCGGCAGTTCGACGGCACCCTGAACCTGATTTTCCAGCCTGCAGAAGAAGGCCAGGGTGGCGCCGAAGCCATGCTCGCCGACGGCCTGCTGGAGCGTTTTCCCTGCGATGCATTGTTCGGCATGCACAACATGCCGGGCTTGCCCGCCGGCCAGTTGGGCCTGCGGGTCGGGCCGATGATGGCCTCCCAGGACCTGATCACCGTGACCCTCGAAGGTGTCGGCGGCCATGGCTCCATGCCGCACCTGACGGTCGACCCGCTGGTGGCCGCCGCCAGTATGGTCATGGCCTTGCAGACCGTGGTGGCGCGCAATATCAATGCCCAGGAAGCCGCCGTAGTCACCGTCGGCGCCCTGCAAGCGGGCCAGGCGGCCAACGTAATTCCGCAACAGGCGGTGTTGCGCCTGAGCCTGCGGGCCTTGGACGCCAGCGTGCGTGAGCTGATGCTGGAGCGGGTCAAGGCGATCATCCTGACCCAGGCCGCGAGCTTCGGTTGCACCGCGCAGATCGAGCATCGCCCGGCGTATCCGGTGCTGGTCAACCATCCCGAAGAAACCGAATTCGCCCGCCAGGTCGGCATCGCCCTGCTCGGTGAAGAGGCCGTCGACGGCAACACCAACAAGCTGATGGGCAGCGAAGACTTCGCCTGGATGCTGCAACGCTGCCCCGGCAGTTACCTGTTTATCGGCAACGGCGTTTCGCGGCCGATGGTCCACAACCCCGCCTATGACTTCAACGACGACATCCTGTTGACCGGCGCCGCCTACTGGGGCGCGCTGGCCGAGAGCTGGCTCAAGCCCGCCTGACGACCTCCTTTTTCTGCCGCTGGACCCTTTCCCAACAGGTTGAATGGAGTGTTCCCATGCAGGCTACAAAACAAGGTGTATCGCGCACCCGCCAGGTGGTGGCGGCCGTGATCGGCAATGCGCTCGAATGGTATGACTTTATCGTCTACGGCTTTCTCGCCAGCATCATCGCCCGGCAGTTTTTCCCCTCGGAGGATGAATACGCCTCGCTGCTGATGGCCCTGGCGACGTTTGGCGTCGGCTTCTTCATGCGCCCGGTGGGCGGGATTCTGCTGGGCATGTATTCGGACCGCAAAGGTCGCAAGGCCGCGATGCAGTTGATCATCCGGCTGATGACCATTTCCATCGCGCTGATCGCGTTTGCTCCCAGCTACGCCGCCATCGGCATGGGCGCGCCGATGCTGATCGTGGTCGCGCGCATGCTCCAGGGCTTTGCCACCGGCGGCGAATACGCCAGTGCCACGGCGTTCCTGGTGGAAAGCGCGCCGGCCCATCGCAAGGGCCTGTACGGTTCCTGGCAGCTGGTGGGGCAGTGCCTGGCGGTGTTTGGCGGCGCGGCGATGGTGGCGTTGGTGACGCACTTCTTCGAGCCGCAAACCCTTGAGGTGTGGGGCTGGCGCCTGCCGTTCATCTTTGGCTTGCTGATTGGCCCGGTGGGCTTGTGGATTCGTCGGCACATGGAAGATCCCGAAGAATTTATCGAGGCGCGCAAACAGGCCAAAGGTGCGGCGCCGAGCTTGATGGAGGTCATCCGCGATCACCGCCGCAGCATCCTGGTATCGATGGGCCTGGCCTGCGGCGCGACGGTGTCGTTCTACGTGGTGCTGGTGAACATGCCGACCTTCGCCCACAAGAATCTCGGCCTGCCGCTGGACCAGGTATTGATGGTGCAGATGTTCGCGGTGGCGCTGATGACCGTGGTGATTCCGCTGTCCGGCCTGCTGTCGGATCGGCTGGGCCGGCGCCCGGTCCTGATGGCGTTCACCCTGGCGTTTTTCGTGATGGTGTACCCGCTGTATGTGTGGGTCGCGGCGGCGCCGTCCATCGAGCGTTTGCTGGTGATGCAGGTGATGCTGTGCACGGCCATCGGCGGCTTTTTCGGCCCGGCGCCGACGGCCCTGGCCGAGCAGTTTCCCATCGAAGTACGCTCCACCGGGGTGTCGGTGGCCTACAACGTGGCGGTGATGGTGTTCGGCGGTTTTGCGCCGCTGATCGTCACCTGGCTCAGCAAGATGCTGGGCACACCGGTGGCCCCGGCGTTTTATGTGCTGTTCGCTTGCGTCCTGACGCTGCTGGGCACTTACTGCATGCATGAGGCGCCACGGGCGAAACGACCGGCGCCGTTTTCCAGCGAGGTGAAACCTTGAGTATTGTTGAACTGGATGCCATCGAACTGTCTCGGGCGATCCATGCGCGGCAGGTCTCCTGCCATGAAGTGATGCAGGCGTACCTGGCTCAGATCGAGCGCTTCAACCCGGCGGTGAATGCGCTGGTCTCGCTGCGCTCCGATGAGGATGTGCTGGCCGAAGCGGTGCAGCGCGACCGGGAGCTGGACCAGGGCCAATCCCGTGGCTGGATGCACGGCATGCCCCAGGCGATCAAGGACCTGGCGGCCACCAAGGGGTTGCGCACCACCCTCGGTTCGCCGCTGTTCGCCGAGCATGTTCCGCAAGAAGATGCGATCAGCGTGGCGCGGGTTCGGGCCAGCGGCGCGATCATCATCGGCAAGAGCAACGTGCCGGAGTTCGGCCTGGGTTCGCAGACCTACAACAGCGTGTTCGGCACGACTGGCAACGCCTATGACCCGAGCCTGGTGGCCGGTGGCAGCAGCGGCGGGGCGGCCGTCGCGTTGGCCCTGCGCATGCTGCCGGTGGCCGATGGCAGCGACATGATGGGGTCGCTGCGTAACCCGGCGGCGTTCAATAACGTGTTTGGCCTGCGCCCGTCCCTGGGCCGCGTGCCCTATGGGTCAGCGCCGGACCTGTTCGTGCAGCAGTTGGGTACTGAAGGCCCGATGGGCCGCAGTGTGGCGGATGTGGCGCGGCTGCTGAGTGTGCAGGCCGGCTACGACCCTCGGGTGCCGCTGTCCCTCAAGGCCGATCCGGCGGTGTTCGGCGAGCCGTTGCAGCGCGACTTCAAGGGCGCTCGCCTGGGCTGGCTGGGGGATTACAACGGTTACCTGCCGATGGAAGACGGCGTGATGAGCCTGTGTGAATCGGCCCTCAAGGACTTTGCGGCACTGGGCTGCGAGGTGGAAAACTGCCAGCCGGAATTCTCCCTGGAACGTCTGTGGCAGACCTGGCTGACGCACCGCCATTGGCTGATCCAGGGCTCCCTCGGCGCAGCCTACGCAGACCCGCAAAAACGCGCGCTGCTCAAGCCCGAAGCGCAATGGGAAGTGCAGGGCGGTTTGCAACTGAGCGCGGCGGACGTCTACCAGGCCTCGGTCAACCGCAGTGACTGGTACCGCGCCCTCGGCAAACTGTTCGAACGTTACGATTTCCTGTTGCTGCCCACCGCCCAAGTGTTCCCTTTCGATGCACAACAGCCCTGGCCGCGCATCGTCGCAGGGCGCGAGATGGACACCTATCATCGCTGGATGGAGGTGGTGATCGGTCCCACACTGGCCGGCCTGCCGAGCATGAATGTGCCGGTGGGTTTCAACCCCCAGGGCTTGCCCATGGGCCTGCAAATCATCGGCCCGGCCCAGGCGGACAGGGCGGTGTTGCAACTGGCGTACGCCCACGAACAACTGACCCGCTGGGTGCAACGACGACCGCCCAGTTGCCTTACCCCGACCGGCTGAGCCGTGACGGGCCTGTATCTTGCTGTGAAATCAGATCATCCATTGGCCTCAAGGAGATCGACACATGGGCAGCGACGCCGAGACGGGAACCGTACGCTCAGTGGGGCGGGCACTGGCGATCATCGAATTGCTCGGCGAGCACCAGGCGCTGGGGCTGGAAGAGTTGCATTACCTGACCCACCTGCCCAAGGCCACCGTTTCGCGGATGCTACTGACCTTGCAGGAACAGGGCTGGATCTATCGCGGCCTCAGCGACCGGCGTTACCGCCTGCGAGCCCGGCGCCTGTTCGGCGACACCCAGCAACGCTTCAAGCGCCAGCTGGTGGAAAGTGCCGCGCCCTGGTTGCTCGACCTCAGCGAGCGCACCGGCCTGGTGGTGGACCTGTCGAGCTTCGACGGTGAACGCCTGGAGGTGATGGAAAGCGCGATTCCCACGGTGCTGCGCAAGCTCTACCCGAACAACTGCCAGATCGTCGGCCAGCACGCCAGCCTGTTTCACTCGGCCATGGGCAAGGCGTGCCTGTCGCAATTGTCGGTCGATGAAGTGCAGCGCCTGGCCGGCCGTGAGCGGGTGGCAGAAGACGAGCAATACCGGGCGTGTGAACAGTCCCAGCACCAGGGGTTTGGCCAGCGCACCGAAGGTTATTGGGAATACCCGGTGCGCCTGCCGTTCCTGATTCGCGCCGTGGCGTTGCCGGTGCGGGCCAACGGGCGGTTGGTAGGCAGCATGGCGCTGCATTGGCCGATGCATCAGGCGCCGGTGGAGCGGGTGTTGAGCCTGCACCTGGCCAGCCTGGAGTCGACCATTCGCGATGTACAGCAAGCTGTGGGAGCTGGCTTGCCTGCGATTGCATCGCCTCGAAACAACTGACAGACCGAGGTGCCTGTATCGCAGGCAAGCCAGCTCCTACATTGGATTTGCGCCGCTCGTTACATTGCGCTTAAGGTTCGTTCAGGTTTTTTGCCCCACGAGTCGTTATGTCCCTGTTCAAACCCATGGCCTTCCTGCTGCTGGCCGCTGCTGCCGTGCCTGCCCACGCCGATTGGTACCTGGACAACGAGTCCTCACGCCTGTCGTTCGTCACCACCAAAAACACCGACATCGCCGAAGTGCAGCGCTTTCTGGTGCTGCACGGCAAGGTCGACAGCAAGGGCGCGGCGCAGCTGGAAGTCGAACTGGAGTCGATCAACAGCGGCATCCCATTGCGCGACGAACGCATGCGCAACGATCTGTTCGAGATCAAGACCTTCCCCGACGCCGTGATCAACGCCCAGATCAACCTGCAACCGATCAACGACCTGGCCCCCGGCGCGCAGTACGAGCTGCGCCTGCCGCTGTCGGTGACGCTGCACGGCAAGACCCAAACCTACAGCGCCGAGCTGCTGGCCACGCGCCTGGATGACCGGCGCTTTCAAGTGGTGACCCTGGAGCCGTTGGTAGTACATGCCGAGGATTTCGATTTGCTGCCGGGCGTGGCCGCGTTGCGCAAGGCTGCCGGCCTGTCGCAGATCAGCCTGTCGGTGCCGGTGGGTGCGGTACTGATTTTCACGGCGCGCTGAGATGAGCGGCGCAGTGTTCCCGTGGCGCAGCGCCAACCGTTTCGAGCTGATGATCGACGGTCCGAGTTTCTTTCCGCGCATGCTCGAAGCGATCAATCAGGCCGAGCAACAGGTTGCCCTGGAGTTGTATCTGGTGGAGGCGGGCGCCTGTGCCGAAGCGATGGTTCAGGCCCTGGTGGCCGCCGCCGAGCGTGGCGTGCGGGTGCGTTGCCTGTTCGATGACTACGGCAGCCTGGCGTTTACCCTGGGCTTGCGTCGGCGGTTGATCGAGGCCGGGGTGGGCCTGCGTTTCTACAACCGCCTGAGCTGGCGCCGCTGGATGCGCAACCTCTACCGCGACCACCGCAAGCTATTGCTGATCGACCAGACCATCGCTGTGGTCGGCGGCACCGGCGTGACGGATGAATTCTGGACCCCCGGAAAAGACAGCGCCGACTGGCACGAAGTGATGGTGCAAATTCGCGGCCCGCTGGTGCTGGATTGGCAGGCGTTGTTCGACCGCCAATGGCTGGCCAACGACGATCGCCGGGCGTGGAAACCCGCCATGCATTTTGGTCTGCCACGTTTGCCCAAGGTGCCGGCCACCGGGCCGGGGTTGGGCCGTGTGGCGTATGCCGATGCCCGTCAGCATCGGGACATCCTGCAATCGCTGATCCGCGCACTCAATAGCGGGCACCAGCGTATCTGGCTGGCCACGCCGTATTTTCTGCCGACCTGGAGCGTACGGCGTGCCCTGCGCCGGGCGGCCGGGCGTGGCGTGGATGTGCGCTTGCTGCTGACCGGGCCGCGCACCGATCACCCGTCGGTGCGGTATGCCGGGCACCGTTACTACCCGCGTTTGCTCAAGTCCGGGGTGCAGATTTTTGAATACCAGCCGTGCTTCCTGCACCTGAAAATGGTGCTGGTGGATGATTGGGTGAGCATTGGTTCGTGCAACTTCGATCACTGGAATCTGCGCTTCAACCTGGAGGCGAATCTGGAAGCGTTGGACCCGGAACTGACGTTGGCGGTGGAGGGGAGTTTCGAGCGGGATTTTGCCCTGAGCCAGGCGGTGAGCCTGGAGGCATGGCGGTCGCGGCCTTTGTGGCGGAGGGTGAAGCAGCGGGTGTGGGGGTGGATTGATCGGTTGGTGGTTAACCTGCTGGATCGCCGCGGATAAGCCAGAACACCCGATACAAATGTGGGAGCTGGCTTGTGTGGGAGCTGGCTTGCCTGCGATGCAGACACCTCGGTACTTCAGATGCACCGAGGTGATGCAATCGCGGGCAAGCCCGGCTCCCACACAAGCCAGCTCCCACACTGACCGCGTTTACAGCTTTAGATCAAAGCAGTTCGAAGCTCTGCTGCTTCACATCCTGCGAATCCAGCCCGATCTGCACATTGAACTCGCCCGGCTCAGCCGCAAACTTCAGCTGGGTGTTGTAGAACTTCAAGTCTTCTTCGGTGATGGTGAAGTGCACTGCGCGCTCTTCGCCCGCCTTGAGCATGATCTTCTGGAAGTTCTTCAATTCCTTCACCGGGCGGATCATCGAGCCGGCCACGTCCTGGATGTACAGCTGCACCACGGTTTCGCCATCGACCTTGCCGGTGTTTTTCACCACCACGGTGGCGTCGAGCTTGCCGGTCTTGTTCAGGGTGGTGGACGACAGCGCCATGTCCGACAGGCTGAAGCTGGTGTAGCTCAAGCCATAACCAAACGGAAACAACGGCCCTGTGGTGTCATCGAAGTACTGCGAGGTGTAGTTGCCTGGCTTGCCCGGGGTGAATGGCCGGCCAATGCTCAGGTGGTTGTAGTAGGTCGGAATCTGCCCCACCGAACGCGGGAAGGTGATGGGCAGCTTGCCCGACGGGTTGTAGTCGCCGAACAAAACGTCAGCGATTGCATTGCCGCCTTCGGTCCCGGCGAACCAGGTTTCCAGGATTGCGTCGGCCTGTTCGTTCTCGTCCACAATCGACAGCGGACGGCCATTCATCAACACCAGCACCAGCGGTTTGCCGGTGGCTTTCAAGGCCTTGATCAGGTCGCGCTGGCTCTGCGGGATGTTCAGGTCGGTGCGGCTCGACGACTCGTGGGACATGCCACGGGACTCACCCACGGCAGCCACGACCACGTCAGCGTCCTTGGCGGCTTTCACTGCTTCGTCGATCATCACCTGTGACGAGCGCGGGTCATCCACCACTTCCGGCGCCGCGAAGTTCAGGAAGTTGAGGTAGTCGACCACTTTCTTGTCGTTGGTGATGTTGGCACCACGGGCGTAGATCACTTTGCCCTTTTCGCCAATCACGGCGTTCAGGCCGTCCAGCAGGGTCACCGATTGCGCGGGTTTACCGGCAGCTGCCCAACTGCCCATCATGTCGATCGGCGCCTTGGCCAGCGGGCCGACCAGGGCGATGGTCGCGGTCTTTTTCAGTGGCAGGGTGTCGTTCTGGTTTTTCAGCAACACTTGGCTGCGGCGCGCCACATCGCGCGCGTCGGCACGGTGCAGGCGGCTTTCGGCGTAGGTGTCGGCCGGGTCATCCTCGGCCTTGCCGATGCGCAGGTACGGGTCGGCGAACAGGCCCATGTCGTACTTGGCGCCGAGCACTTCGCGCACGGCGTTGTCGATGTCGCTCTGTTCGATCTCGCCGGATTTCAGCAGGCCGGGCAATTCCTTGCCGTAGAGCGAGTCGTTCATGCTCATGTCGATGCCGGCCTTGATCGCCAGCTTGGCGGCTTCACGGCCGTCCTTGGCGACGCCGTGCTTGATCAGCTCGACGATTGCACCGTGGTCGCTGACCGCCAGGCCCTTGAAGCCCCAGTCCTTGCGCAGCAGGTCGTTCATCAGCCAGGTGTTGGCCGTGGCGGGCACGCCGTTGATCGAGTTCAGCGCAACCATCACGCCGCCGGCACCGGCCTTGATCGCCGCGTGGTAGGGCGGCAGGTAGTCCTGGTACATCTTGACCGGGCTCATGTCGACGACGTTGTAGTCACGACCGCCTTCCACCGCGCCATACAGGGCGAAGTGCTTGACGCTGGCCATGATGCTGTCGGCCTTGGCGGGGCTGCTGCCCTGGAAGGCCTTGACCATCACTTCGGCAATGCGCGAGGTCAGGTAGGTGTCTTCGCCAAACCCTTCGGAGGTACGGCCCCAGCGCGGGTCGCGGGAGATGTCGACCATCGGCGCAAAGGTGATGTCGAGGCTGTCGGCGGCGGCTTCCTGGGCAGCGATGCGCCCGGAGCGGCCAATGGCGTCCATGTCCCAGCTGGAGGCCAGGGCCAGGCTGATGGGGAAAATCGTACGGTGGCCGTGGATCACGTCATAGGCGAAGAACATCGGGATCTTCAACCGGCTGCGCATGGCTGCGTCCTGCATCGGACGGTTTTCCGGGCGGGTGATCGAGTTGAAGGTACCGCCGATGCGACCGGCGGCGATTTCCTTGCGGATCAGCTCGCGGGGCATTTCGGGGCCGATGCTGATCAGGCGCAACTGGCCGATCTTTTCATCGAGGGTCATCTGTTTCAGCAGATCGCTGACGAAGGCGTCCTTGTCCTTGAGCACTGCGGGCTTTGTTTCGGCTAATACGGAATGAGTGGCCAAACTGACAACAAGGCCCAGCAAACACAGCTTCTTCATGAAAATCCTTTCTCGCAGCCTTGGGACCGGAGAGCGTCTATTGTTGTTCGGGTGTTGTTCAGATAAATGCAGCACACTTCTGAACTCTTATTGGCGCTGGGCATCTTTTAGCTGATTGGCCCGATGCAATCCAGTGGGTGGTGGCGGATTATGCCCTAAGCCCGTGGCTAACGCGTCAGTCGGCAAATTTCATAGGTTTGGCAGGAGAAACACCATGCAAGCAGCACAAGGTTACCGTTGGGGCTGGAAGGCCGTGGCATTGATACTGGTGAGCACCGTGCTGAGCGGTTGCGGCATCAACAAGATCCCGACCCTGGACGAACAGGCCAAGGCCGCCTGGGCCCAGGTGCAGAACCAGTACCAGCGGCGCGCCGACCTGATTCCCAACCTGGTGGAAGTGGTGAAGGGCTACGCGGCCCATGAACAGGACACCCTCACCGCGGTGATCGAAGCGCGGGCCAAGGCCACCTCTATCCAGGTGGACGCCAGCACCCTCGACAATCCGGAAAAACTCAAGCAGTTCCAGCAGGCCCAGGACGGCTTGAGCGGTGCACTCAGCCGCTTGATGGTGGTGTCCGAGCGCTACCCGGACCTGAAGGCCAACCAGAACTTCCTGGCCCTGCAATCGCAACTTGAAGGCACCGAAAACCGTATCGCCGTGGCCCGCCGCGACTTTATCCAGGCGGTGCAGGCCTACAACACCGAGATCCGTACCTTCCCTGGCCGCCTGTGGCACAGCGTGATGTACAGCGACTTGCCGATCCGCGCCAACTTCGAGGCCACCAGTGCCGATGCCGATAAAGCGCCGCAAGTGAAATTCTGATGGGCAAGCGCGCTTGGCTGCTGGCGGCGCTGCTGCTGGCCTTCAGCCTGACGGCCCAGGCCGCCCTGAATTTCCCGGCCCTGACCGGGCGGGTGGTCGACAATGCCCAGATGATCGACCCGGCCGTACGCGCACAGCTGACCCAGCAATTGCAGGCGCTGGAGCAGACCAGCGGCGACCAGATCGTGGTGGTCACCGTGCCCGACCTGCAAGGCGTGCCCATTGAAGACTTCGGTTATCAACTGGGCCGCGCGTGGGGCATCGGCCAGAAGGGCAAGGACAACGGCGCGCTGCTGATCGTCGCCCGGGACGAGCGCAAGATCCGTATCGAAGTGGGTTATGGCCTGGAAGGCGTACTCACGGACGCGCAGTCCTGGGTGATCATCAACCAGGTGATCACCCCGGCGTTCAAGGCGGGCAACTACAGCAAGGGCATCAGCGACGGCGTGGCGGCGATGCTGCAGGTGGTAGGCGGCGATCCGCTGGCGGTGCCGGCGCATGTGTCCGAGGCCAACTTCGCCACGCAAAACCCGGGCATCTCCTTTGGTCTGTTTATCCTGCTGCTGGCGGTGTTGTGGCTGTGCAATCGCATGGGCCTGCCCGTTGGCGCTATCCTGCTGGCGATTCTCAGCAGCAGCGGTCGTGGCGGCGGGGGAGGCGGTGGCGGTGGTGGCTTCAGGGGCGGCGGCGGTGGGTTTGGCGGCGGTGGCGCCTCGGGCGGCTGGTAATGACAATAACTAGAGAGCATCAACAACCATGGCATTACTGAGTCAACACGAGCAACGCCAGGTCGCCGAGGCGATCGCCCGGGTCGAGCAACAGACCGACGCCGAACTGGTGACCGTGCTCGCGGCCCGTGCCGACGACTACGCCTACATCCCGCTGCTGTGGGCCAGCCTGTTGGCGCTGGTGGTACCGGGGATCATTCACTATTTGTCGGGCTGGCTGACCATGTACACCTTGCTGCTGGCGCAGTGGGGCACGTTTGTCGTGCTGTGCCTGGTGTTCCGGTGGCCCAAGGTCACCACGCGGCTGATCCCGCGCTCGGTGCGGCATTGGCGTGCGTCCAACCTGGCGCGGCGGCAGTTCCTGGAGCAGCACCTGCACCACACGCTGGGCAGTACCGGGGTGCTGATTTTTGTCAGCGAGGCGGAGCGGTATGTGGAAATCCTGGTGGATAAGGGCATTTCCACGCGCCTGGATGACAGCAGCTGGGACGCGATCGTCAAGGACTTCACCCGCAAGGTAAAGCAGGGGCAGACGTTGGCCGGGTTTATCAGTTGCATTGAAGCCTGTGGGGAGTTGCTCAAGGAGCATGTGCCGGTGACCCATGCGCGCAATGAGTTACCGAATCGGTTGGTGGTGTTGGAGTAGTGTAAAATTCCCGGCATTCCCTGCCCGAGGCGTTTTTGTTCATGTCTGCCACCGCTAAACCTGCCAGCCCCGCGCCGGATCATCACGCGCAGTTCCTCGAACTGCTCGGCGCGAGCCTTGAGCAAAACGCCTTTATCAAGCTGGTGCTGGCCAAGTACGTCGGCACCGAGCCCGACCTGCAGAAGCTGATCATCAAGCAACTGACGGTCAAGGATCAGCCTTGCCTGTCCTTCGTCTACCGCTACAAGACCCGCGACATCACCAAGAATTTCTCCCTGGCTGACGGCGTGGCGGCGATTGCCGAGCTGTTGCCGGCGTCGTTCAAGAACGCGCACCTGCTCTCGGTGACCGACGAAGCCCAGCTGGAATACAGCAAGAAGAACAAAAGCTCGCTGTTCAAAAGCAAGCCGCAACAACTGCGGGAGGCGCCGTCTGCCGAGCATAACCGCGAGAAGAATCGCTTCCTGGACCTCACCCGGCCGTTCCTTGCTGACCTTGGCGTGACCAACGCCAAGCATGAGCTGATCCCGGCGATGTCGCGCAAGTGGAAGCAGATCAACAAGTTCATCGAAGTGTTCAGCCATGCGCTGACCACGTCACCGCTGAAGCTGGACCAGCCGGTGCGGGTCGCGGACTTTGGTTCGGGCAAGGGCTACCTGACGTTTGCCATCCACGATTACCTGCGCAACACCCTCAATGCCGAAGGTGAAGTCACCGGCGTGGAATTGCGCGAAGACATGGTGACCCTGTGCAATAACGCCGCCGCCCGCCTGGAGCACCCGGGGCTGGTGTTCAAGTGCGGTGATGTGCGCAGCGTCGCGCCCAGCGAACTGGACGTGATGATCGCCCTGCATGCCTGCGACATCGCCACCGACTACGCGATTCACACCGGCATTCGCTCCGGGGCGTCGATCATCATGTGCTCGCCGTGCTGCCATAAGCAGATTCGTTTGCAGATCCAGAGCCCGGCGCTGCTCAAGCCGATGCTGCAATACGGCCTGCACCTGGGCCAGCAGGCGGAAATGGTGACCGACAGCCTGCGGGCGTTGTTTCTTGAAGCGTGCGGTTATGAGACCAAGGTGTTTGAGTTCATCTCGTTGGAACATACCAACAAGAACAAGATGATCCTTGCCGTGAAACGCGCCGAGCCGGTGGATAACGTCCAACTCCTGGAGAAAATCCAGGAGCTCAAGGCGTTCTACAACATCACTGAACATTGCCTCGAAACCCTACTTCGAGCGGACGGTTACCTGGCCTGAGAACGACGCAAATCAAAAATGTGAAAGCCAGCCTGTGGGAGCCGGGCTTGCCCGCGATGGCATCACTTCGGTTTGCCTGATACACCGAGGTGCCCGCATCGCAGGCAAGCCAGCTCCCACATTAGACCGTGCTGGCCTTGGGAGCTGGCGCAGGCTTCACACTGGTCTTGCGCCCCAGCATCACCGTCACAATCACCCCGCAGGCAAACAGCCAGGTAATCGGCTCGATGTGCTCACCAAAAAACAGCGCCGAAAACGCGATGGTGAAAAAGATCTGCAACAGCTGAATCTGGCTGACCCGGGCGATGCCGCCCATGGCCAGCCCCGCGTACCACGCGAAGAACCCCAGGAACTGCGAAAACAGCGACACATAGCCGAACGCCCACCAGGTGTGCATGGAAATCGGCCCTTGGTGTTGCAGCGCCAGGTACGCCACCGGCCCGATCAATACCGGTGTCGACAGCACCAGCGCCCAGCAGATCACCTGCCAGCCGCCCATCTCCTTGGCCAAACGGCCGCCTTCGGCATAACCCAGGCCACCCACCGCAATCGCCCCGAGCATCAACAGGTCGCCCGCCTGGATACTGCCGGCCCCGGTGATCAACGCATAACTCAGCACCAACGCACTGCCCAGCGCCGCGCAGGCCCAGAAGGCTTTTGACGGCCGCTCATGGGACAGCCACGCCGCATACAGCGCCACGCACAGCGGCTGCAACCCGTTGACCAGGGCGCCATGGGACGCCGGCAAGGTTTGCATGGCCCAGGCCGAGAGCACCGGGAAACCCAGGATCACCCCGGCAATCACCAGCGTCAGCCCGCGCACCTGGCGCCAGGTGGGCCAGCGCTCACGGCGCCATAGCAACAACGCCGCCGCCGGCACCGCCGCAAACAACGCCCGGCCCAGGCCATTGAGCAGCGGGTGGATTTCCTGCACCACGATACGGGTGAAGGGCAGGGTAAGGCTGAAGATGACGACGCCCAGCAGGCCGAGGGCCATGCCGGTATTTTCGCGGGAGCTCATGGAAGGAACCAGAATCGAGTGGGCCGGAAGTGGACGTTCATCTAGCCACAAAGCCCCGCAAACACGGGCTTACAGCTAGGTGCAGATTGAGCCGTACAGTTTTGGGTTCATGTGGGAGCTGTCGAGCCTTGGCGAGGCTGCGATGGGATCAACGCAGTTTACCTGTCAGGCCGAGGTGTCTGCATCGCGGGCAAGCCCGGCTCCCACACAAGCCGGGGTGCTGATGTAGTAGCGGGCCATTACCCGGATCAAGCCTGCGGGTCTATCTTGGCTACTCTTGTCTGCCCAACCGTTCAACCGGAGGAATGTCCCATGGCCGCGAAAAAAATCCTGATGCTGGTCGGCGATTACGTCGAAGACTATGAAGTGATGGTGCCGTTCCAGGCGCTGTTGATGGTGGGGCATACCGTGCACGCCGTGTGCCCGGACAAGACCGCCGGCCAGACCGTGCGCACGGCGATCCACGACTTCGAAGGCGACCAGACCTACAGCGAAAAACCCGGGCACCTGTTTGCCCTGAATGCCGACTTCGCCAAGGTCGACGCCGCCGACTACGACGCGCTGCTGGTGCCCGGCGGTCGTGCGCCCGAGTACCTGCGCCTGAACGAAAAAGTCCTGCAACTGGTCAAGGCGTTCGACCAGGCTGGCAAGCCCATCGCTGCGGTGTGCCACGGCGCGCAACTGCTGGCGGCCGCGGGCATCCTGGAAGGCCGTGAGTGCAGCGCCTATCCTGCGTGCGGGCCGGAAGTGCGATTGGCGGGTGGCACGTTCATCGATATCCCGGTGACCGACAGCCACGTTCAAGGCAATCTGGTGACTGCTCCGGCATGGCCGGCGCACCCAAGTTGGCTGGCGGGTTTCCTTGGCCTGCTGGGTACCAGAATCACTCTGTAAAACGGAGGTCATCGCCATGTGCGAGCTGTACGTCAAGGCCGACCCGATTCTGTACGAATCCCGCTCGCGCTCCCTGCGCATCTGCGGCGTGGTCACCACCGTGCGCCTGGAAAACCAGTTCTGGGACATCCTCAGCGAAATCGCCGAGGTGGATGGCATGACCACCAATCAGCTGATCACCAAGCTGTACGAAGAGGTGATGGACTACCGCGGAGAGGTGGTGAATTTCGCTTCGTTTTTGCGGGTGAGTTGCACGCGGTATTTGAGCAAGCAGCGGGTTCACGCCCCGGGTTTGAGTCTTGTAAACCCGAAGGCTGGTGCTCAGTTGATCTAGTGTGGGAGCCGGGCTTGCCCGCGATGGCATCGCTGCGGTTTAACTGAGAGACCGAGTCGCCTGCATCGCGGGCAAGCCCGGCTCCCACACTGATCGGGTTTTCAAGCTGAATGCTGGTGAAGGGTCAGAAGAACCGCGTCACGCTGATTTTGGCATCGCGGCCCTTGGTATAGGCGCGGTCGCCGCTCAGGGCCGGGCGGAAGTTGTTGTTGAACAGGTTGTCGACGGTGAAGTTGACCTCGGTGCCCTTCAGATAAGCCTGTTGCGGCTTCCAGCTGGCGAACAGGCCCTGGGTGTTGTAGCGCTTGTTGCCGTACTGATCGTAGAACAGGTCGCCGATGCTGGTGCCCGGGCCGCCGGAGTACTTGTCGCTCGGCAAGCGGCTGGTGGCGCCGACGAACTGCCCTTGCCAGCCCACCTGCATATCCAGACTCGGGATCTTGGTGCCGAGCACCACCACCCATTTGGTTGGCGGAATATCCCGCGCCCAGACGTCCGGGCCCCACGGGTTGGTGTAGGCGCCTTCATGTTTGCCGGTTGTGTAGGCGAACGACACCGAGCCGAACACGTAGGTGGAGTCATAGAAGCTCTCGGCCTCGAAACCCTTGATCGTCATGCCGCCGATGTTGCGGTAGTTGGACATCGCTCCCGGCGGGCAGGCGCTGGAAATCGTCCCGCCGTTGACCGCCTGGTTCTGGCAGCCCACGCCGGTAGCCTTGAAGATTTCGTCCTCGACCTTGTTATGGAACAGCGTGGTGCGCAGTTGCAGGTTGTCACCGTGGGTGAACACGTCGGCGAAGCTGGTGACGTTGCCCAGGGTGATGGAGGTGATGCGCTCCGGGTCCAGGTCGAGGCTGGTGGCGGTGCGGCTGCCCAGGCCCTGGACTTCATACTGCTCGTCGATCACCGGGGCGCGCCAGGTGCGGCTCCAGTTGGCAAACATCGCCACGTTCGGGGTGATGGTCCAGTACGCCGCCAGGCGCGGCGACCAGCCGGTGTAGGTACGGTCGCTGTAGTCGTGGCCGATGGCCGGGTCCGGGTTGCTGTAGTACGGCGCGTCGTTGGCTTCGCCACGGTTGCGCACATGGTCATAGCGCATCGATGGGGTAATGGTGACATCGCCCAGCGTCACCGCGTCCTGGATAAAGAAGCTGTTGGTGTCGACCTTGCCGTGGGGCATGAAGCCCGGCTGGAAGTGCCCGTAGTTGTACTTCGGGGTGTTGTAGGTGGCGCCGGGCATCCACATTTCGGTTTCCCGGGTGTGCTTGCGGATCTGTACCCCGGTGGTCACCGCGTGTTGCAACGGGCCGGTGGAAAACAGGCTGACGTTGCGTACGTCGAGGTTCTTGTCGTTGTAGGAGGTGTCCATCTTGCGCCCGCCAGTGGCCAACTGGAAAAACGCCGTGGCATCACGCTCGTCGGTCTGGTCGGTATTGGACTCGGAATACTTGATGGTCAAGTCCACCAGCGGGTTGTCCATCGGCTGGTATTCGTACTTGCTGGTCCAGGTGGTGTCGACAGTATTGCGGTTGGCCAGGAAGCGCTTCAGCGCGGCTTCGTAGCCATAGCGGTCGATGTTGGCCTGGGTCGGCGGCGTGGGGTAGCTGGCGGCAGAGAAGGGCGTCCAGCGCTGGCTGTTGGAGCGCGAATACGACAGGCCCAGGCTGTGTTCATCGGTGAAGTGGGCATTCACTTTGAACAGCTTGCCGTCCACATTCTGGGCGCTATTGGGCAGGCGCTTGGGGTTGATCGGGTACTGGTTGTTATCGTTGGGCAGGGTGGCAGCCAGTTTCATATCGCCGCCGTCGCGCTGGGTCAGGTAGGCCAGGGCATCGAAGCGCCCGTCATCGGTGCGCCCGTACACCGCACTGCTGTAGACCTGTTCATGGTCGTTGCTGGAGTAACCGTACTTGAGCATGGCGCCGCTGTTGCGCCCGTCCTTGAGCAGGTCCGGGGCATCCTTGGTGGTCATGTTGACCGTACCGCCAAAACCGCCATTGCCGCTGAAGGGCGAGTTGGGGCCTTTCTCCACCTCGATGCTCTTGATCAGTTCGGGCTCGATAAACACCGTGCCTTGCTGGTAACGCTCAAAGCCGCTCTTGGTGGCGCCGTCGACGGTCAGCGGCACGTCTTCGGCGTCGCCGAAACCACGGATGTTGATGGTCTGGCCGCCGGGCTTCAGCGAACCGCCCTGGCTGATGCCGGGCAAGGTTTGCAGCAGGCTGGGGATGTTATTGGACTGGTAGCGGTCGATGTCGGCCTGGCTCAGGGTGGAGCGACCGACGGTGGTGGAGTCGACCTCGTTGCCGGTGCCGATCACACTCAGGGCTTCCAGCTGGATCGCGCCGCTGTTGGTGGTCTTGCCTTCTTCGGGCCGTACCACGTAGGTGCTGCCGACCTTGAGCAACACGAACTCGCCGTCCTTGAGCAGGGTGCGAATCGCCACTTCCGGTGTGAAGTCGCCATTGATGGCCGGCGCCTGGACATTTTTCAGCAGTGTTTCATCGAACAGCAGCTGGATTTTTGCCTGCTGCGCCACCTGGCTCAGGGACGTGGCCAGGGACTGGGCCGGCAATTGCAGTTTGAACGACTCGGCCTGGGCACTCAGGCTGAAGGCCAGGCAGGCGGCAATGGCGGTGGGTCGAAGAAACAGGTGCTGAACGTGGCAAGGCGCGCGAAACATGAAATCCCCCGGAGTAGCCAAATGGCCAAAAAGGTGTGCGTATCAAACGCAGACCCGAGGAAGACGTGGCAGGAAAAATAATCCTCACATGCGAATGCAAAATATTCTCAAACAGGAGTTTCGCGGGGTTACTTGCGGGGTTCAATCCTGATATTGCCGTCGGCCAGGGCCACGGTTTTTACCGGCAGCAAGGCGGGCAGGGCGTTGAGCAGGGCGTCGGGGTCGTTCACGTCCAGGTTGCCCGAGACCTTCAATTGCGCCACCGCGCTGTCCACCAGCAAGGGCGCCTGGGGCCGGTACAGGCTCAATTCATCCATCAGGCTGGCCAGCTCGCGATTACGAAACGATACGTGGCCGCCGCGCCAATCGGCGACCTCTTCGGCGGTGAGGGTTTGCTGCTGCACGGTGCCCTTGGCATAACTGAACGTGGCGCGCTGCCGGGCGCCGAGCATCGCGACTGGTACCTTGGCATCGGCCTCGAATGCTACCTGGCCGTGGGCCACACTGACCACCAGTTGCTGCTTGCTGCGCCGCACATCGAAGCCGGTGCCGACCACCCGCACATTGGCCTCGCCGGCCTGCACGAACAGTGGCCGCTCCTTGTCGGCGGCCACCTCGATGTACAACTGGCCCTGGTCCAGATGCACGAGTCGCTGGTGACTGTTGAAGTCCACCCGCAGGCGCGTGTTGGCGTTGACGTACAAGGTGCTGCCGTCGGGCAAGTGCAAGGTGCGCATGCCTTTGGCATGGGCCGCGACCTGAGTGTGGAACAACTCGCGCGGGGCGCCGAGATTGCTTGCCAGCAGGGCGCACACCAACGCGGCAGCCACCGCCAGGGCCGGGCGCCACACGGGTATTTTGCGTACGGGCAGCGGTGTGGGTTTGTTCAGTTGCTGCAACTGGGCCAGGTCGGCCCACAGTTGTTCGAATTCGGCGTAGGCACGGGCATGGGCCGGCTCGGACTGCCAGGCGGCAAACGCCTTGCGGTCGGCGCGGCCGGCGTCATTGCGGTTGCGTGCAAACCAGCTGGCGGCCTGGGCATCGATCGAGTCACTGGCCTCGATGTCACAGGTGTCGATGTCCCTCAGGCGGTTCATTCTGGCTGCTCCTTGCCGTGTTCTTGTTGAAGTCGCTGCTTGCAATGCAGCAGGGCAAAGGCGATGTGCTTTTCCACCATGCTGACCGAAACTCCCATGCGCTCGGCGATCTGGGCCTGGCTCAGGCCTTCGAAGCGGTGCAGCATAAGGGCTTCTCGCCTTCTGGGCGAGAGTTCAGCGAGGACTTCTTTCAACTGTTCGAGGCGTTGCAGGCGTTGCGCGGCGGCCATGGGATCGTCTCGCGGGTCGCTGACCAGCGAGGCATCCAGTTCGGCCTGTTGCTGGTGGACGGTGTGCCGCACCTTTTGTTTGCGCCAATGATCACGCAGCAGATTGCGCGCCATCTGGAACAGGAACGCCCGTGGCTGCTCGACCTTGGCCTGGTCGCGGTAGTCCAGCCATTGGGTGAAGACATCCTGGGTCATGTCTGCCGCGTCGCTGGCGTTGTCCGTGCGTTTGCGCAGGAAATGCAGGATATCTGCATAAAACCCGCGAAAGGCATCGGCCGACAGCGGGTCGGGCTTGGGGCGAGACATGGATATCCTTCTTGGCGAAGCACGACGTAGAAAAGTCGCGAATGATATCGAGAACTATTGTCATTTGTCTCTATCGAAATACACGTATCAGTGTGGGAGCTGGCTTGCCTGCGATGCAGGTACCTCGGTTTGTCAGGAATACCGAGGTGATGCCATCGCAGGCAAGCCAGCTCCTACAGGGGGGTTACCGCAATGTGGTCAGTAGCTCTTGAAGCTGAGCACGGCCAGCCTCACCCAACGGGAACACCGGCAACCGTGGATCTCCCGATTCCAGCCCGGTCAACCGCAAACCGGCCTTGATCGTCGCCGGCAAGCCGCCTTTGAGGATGAATTCCAGCAACGGCAACTGGCGATAAAACAGCTCCCGCGCTTTCGTCAGATCATTGCTCAGCACCGCTTCATACAAATCCAGATTGAGCTGCGCAATCAGGTTC
The DNA here is from genome assembly GCF_024807515.1 of Pseudomonas sp. BIGb0558. Classification (NCBI taxonomy): domain Bacteria; kingdom Pseudomonadati; phylum Pseudomonadota; class Gammaproteobacteria; order Pseudomonadales; family Pseudomonadaceae; genus Pseudomonas; species Pseudomonas sp. BIGb0558. The sequence continues at coordinate 2,329 of NZ_JANUEW010000064.1, read as the reverse complement.
GGCGCCGCCGTGCACCAACCCTTCGCCCCCGCCGCGAACGCTTCCAGCGCCAGTGGATTGCAGCCGTTATAGAACGGCAGCTGTCCCTCGCTGCGTCGATGCAGCTGGTGCATGCGCTGAATATCCCCGGTGCTTTCCTTGACCATCGTCACGTTATCGACGCTGTCGACGATGCGCAGGATCAAGTCCACCGACATGTCGGTACCGCTGGTGGCCGGGTTGTTGTAGAGCATGATCGGCACGCCGATGCTGTCGCCGATGGCCGCATAGTGGGCGAGGATTTCCGCCTCGCTGAGCTTCCAGTACGAGGCCGGCAATACCATCACCACGTCTGCACCGTGGCTTTCGGCAAACCGCGCCCGGCGCACGGCCTTGGCGGTGGTCAGGTCGGAGACGCTGACGATGGTCGGTACGCGCTTGCCCACCTTCTGGAGGCTGTAGGCGGCGACTTCATCCCACTCCGCATCACTGAGATAGGCGCCTTCGCCGGTACTGCCCAATGGCGCGATGGCGTGTACGCCGCTGTCGATCAAGCGGTCGATGGAATAGCCGAGGGCGTCCAGGTCAATGCGCAGGCCGTCGGCGCTGAACGGGGTGATGGTGTAGCCGATGATGCCGTGAATAGAAGGGCTGGACATGGAAAAGTCTCCGGTCGAAAAAGGGGTTCAGTTCAGGCAATCGGCGTGCTGGCGCAGGTTCTGCCGAGCGTAGTAGTTGAACGCGGCGCCGTGGCGTTTGGGCTTGGAGATCCAGTCATGGGCTTCGCGGCCCAACTCCGGCAGGATCGGCTTGATGGTGCCGGCGGCCATTGCCAGCAACTGCAACTTCGCCGCGCGTTCGATCAACTGCGCGATCACACAGGCTTCCTCGATGCTTGCCCCGGTGGACAATTGGCCGTGGTGGGAAAGCAGGATGGCACGCTTGTCCCCCAGGGCAGCAGTGATGATTTCACCTTCTTCGTTGCCCACCGGCACGCCGGGCCAGGCTTCCAGGAAGGCGCAGTCTTCGTACAGCGGGCAGAGGTCCATGTGGGACACCTGCAGCGGCACTTCCAGCATCGACAGTGAGGCGATGTGGGTCGGGTGAGTGTGGATGATGCAGTTCACATCCGGGCGACCACGGTACACCCAGCTGTGAAAACGGTTGGCCGGGTTGGGCATGCCGTGGCCTTCCAACACTTCCAGGTCTTCGTTGACCAGCAGCAGGTTGCTGGCGGTGATTTCATCGAAACCCAGGCCCAGTTGCTGGGTGTAATAAGTGCCAGGCGTGGGGCCGCGTGCGGTGATCTGCCCGGCGAGGCCGGAGTCGTGGCCATTTTCGAACAGAATCCGGCAGGTGAGCGCCAGCTTTTGCCGGTCGGTCCACGTATTATCCGCCAGGGTGCTTTGCATCTGGGTCAGCGCCTGCTTGACCAGTTGGTCTTTCGGGAGTGCTAATGTCTTGGCCATATCAGTGTCCTTGTTGGTCGAAAATGACACTAAAGAGACTATATGACACAAAGTGTCATTGGCAAGTATTCATCATCGCCTCTTTAATGGATTAACCGCTGCGCATGTCTATCCGTTTGAAAATATTGAGAAAAAAACTTGGCGTGACTTTAGAGTCCCTGGCGGAAAAATCCGGGATGACCAAGAGTTACCTGTCGAAAGTCGAGCGCGGGCTGAATACGCCGTCGATTGCGGCCGCGCTGAAACTGGCCAAGGCGTTGAACGTGAAGGTTGAAGAGCTGTTCAGCGAGGACAACGTCAGCCTGGACAGCTATAGCCTGGTGCGCAGCCACGAGCGTCAGGCGTTGTCGGGCACCGATGGGTCACCGGGGTATGCAGTGCTGGCCCATCAGGTCAGTGAGCGCAGTTTGTTGCCGTTCATCATTTATCCGCCGGCGGAGTTCACGGACAAGACCTTCAAGGAGCATCTGGGGGAGGAGTTTTTGTTTGTGCATGAAGGCCAGGTGGAGGTGGATTTCATGAGTGAGCGGGTGGTGTTGAATCGCGGGGATGCGTTGCATTTCAATGCGCAGAAGCCGCATCGGATTCGGTCGGTGGGGGAGGTTCAGGCGCAGTTGCTGGTGGTGGTGCATAGCACTGACGAGTGACTGTGGGGTTGCGGCTTGTCGGGGGCATATCCGTTATTTAGGTAACGGCCGGTTATGGTTCCGCTCTTACAGCGGCTCACTTTTGAAAAGCGCAAAAGTAAGCAAAACGCTCTTGCCCCACCACTCGGCACCTCGCTTGGGCTCGGTGTGCCCTCAGCTCCGGCATTACTCCGCGGGCCGCCGCGACGGGGCGTCCCTGCCCCGTCGCGGCTAAACCGGCGTCCTGCCGGTTTA
>NZ_JANUEW010000063.1:0-24830 GCF_024807515.1 Pseudomonas sp. BIGb0558 | reverse complement strand
ACCGAGCATTAGCGAGGTGCCGAGTGGTGGGGCAAGAGCGTTTTGCTTACTTTTGCGCTTTTCAAAAGTGAGCCGCTGTAAGAGCGGAACCAATATCAGACATCACCCAAATAACGGATATACCCCCCATCCAAGCCCCTCCAATAAATACGAAAGTCCCCCCCGCCAACCCGTTTGTCCCCGCTTCCCATGTCACCCCCGCCCCCCCGAATCCTCTAATTTCCCAACCCTGCGGGACGCCTCCCGGCCCACGACCGCGCCCGCGCTTTAAACCGGGCCTCCCAGGCACTTACGCGACAGCTGAAAACGGACTTTCTCCTCAACCGTATCCGACTCAAAAAAGCAGGTTACCCCCATGCAGTTCAGCAAATTATTGGCAGCTCTTTCCACCCACCCGATCCGCCTGCAAATGGAAGAAGGCGACCTGATCATCCTGGGTGACGACGACGCGCTGGATGACGCCCTATGGGACCAACTGATCGCCCACAAACCCCAACTGCTCGACCTCGTCGCCCAACACGGCGGCGACTGGCTCAGCCCGGCCTACCGCATCACCCCGGCCATGCTGCCCCTGGTCAACCTCGACCAACCCGCCATCGACCGCATCGTCGCCAGCATCCCCGGCGGCGCGGCGAATGTGCAGGATATCTACCCCCTGGCCCCGCTCCAGGAAGGCATGCTCTATCATCACTTGTCAGCGCACCAGGGCGACCCCTACGTGCTCCACGCGCAGTTCGTGTTCGACAGCCGCGCCCGTCTGGAAACCTTCGCCCAGGCCCTGCAATGGGTCATCGATCGTCACGATATCCTGCGCACCTCCATGGCTTGGGAACGCCTCGACGAACCTCTGCAAGTGGTCTGGCGCAAAGCCGCGCTGGCCTGCGAAGAAGCCCGTCTCGACGGCGACGTACTGACCCGGCTGCAAGCCCGCTACGACGCCCGCAACTACCGCATGGACCTCGGCCAGGCACCATTGCTGCGCCTGGTGTTCGCCGAAGACCCGCGCAACCAGCGGGTGGTCGCCATGCTGCTGTTCCACCACACCATCCTCGACCACACGGCCCTCGACGTGGTGCGCCGCGAGATCCAGCTGCACCTCGCCGGCCAGACCGAACAAGCCGGTGCACCGGTGCCGTTTCGCAACTACATCGCCCAGGTTCGCCACGGCGTCAGCGAGCAGGCACACGAAGCGTTTTTCCGCGAGATGCTCGCCGATATCGACGAACCCACCTTGCCGTTCGGCCTCCAGGATGTGCAGGGCGACGGCCATGGCGTCGATGAAACCCGCATCGCCGTCGACAGCGATCTAAGCCGCCGTTTAAGAGCCCAGGTAAGACCGTTGGGTGTCAGCCCCGCCAGCGTGATGCACCTGGCACTGGCCCAGGTGCTGGGCAAGGTCTCCGCTCGCGAAGTCGTGGTATTTGGCAGCGTAATGCTCGGGCGTATGGGCGCAGGCGAAGGCTCCGACCAGGCCCTGGGCATGTTCATCAATACCCTGCCGCTGCGGGTCGATGTGGGCGCGCAAAGTGTGCGTGACGGGGTGCAAACCACCCACAAGCGCCTGACGGAATTGCTCAACCACGAACACGCTTCCCTGGCCCTGGCCCAGCGTTGCAGCGGTGTGGCTGCACCCACGCCATTGTTCAGCGCGATCCTCAACTACCGCCACAGCGATGCCTCGGACACCCAGGCGGTGATCGACATTGCCGAAGGCATCCAGGTGCTGGGCACCGAAGAGCGCACCAATTACCCGCTGACCGTCAACGTCGATGACCTGGGCGAGGGCTTTGCCTTTACCGTGATGGTGGACGCTTCCATCGGCGCCGCGCGCATTGCCGAGTACCTGCACACCGCCCTGGAAAACCTGGTGCTGGCGCTGGAGCAAACGCCGGAGACGCCGCTGCACAACCTGGGCATCCTGCCCGGCGCCGAGCGCCAGCACCTGCTGCATGGCCTGAATGCCGATACCGGGCACTACGCCGATTCGGCCCTGATCCACGAGCAAGTCGAAGCCCATGCCGCCAGCCATCCCGATGCCGTCGCGCTACGGTTCGAGCATGAGCGCCTGAGCTACCGCGAGCTGAATGAACGCGCCAACCAGGTCGCCCATTGCCTGCTCAAGCAGGGCATTCGCCCCGATGACCGGGTGGCGATCTGTGTGGAGCGCGGCCTGGAAATGATCATTGGCCTGCTGGGCATTCTCAAGGCCGGCGCGGGTTATGTGCCGATCGATCCGGCCTACCCGCAGGAGCGCATCGCCTACACCCTGCAAGACAGCGCGCCGCAGGCGGTGCTGGTGCAGGACAACACGCGGCACCTGGTGGGCGACGTCACCTCGATTGACCTCAACCGCCTGCAGCACGAGCCCATCGTTAATCCCAACGTTGCGCTCAGCCCGTCGAGCCTTGCTTATGTGATCTACACCTCCGGTTCCACCGGGCTGCCCAAGGGCGTGATGATCGAACACCGCAACGTCGCACGGCTGTTCAGCGCCACCGAGCACTGGTTCAGGTTCAGCGCCAGTGACACCTGGGCGCTGTTCCACTCGTTTGCCTTCGACTTCTCCGTGTGGGAAATCTGGGGCGCGCTGATGCACGGCGGGCAGTTGCTGGTGGTGCCGCAACTGGTCAGCCGCTCCCCGGACGAGTGCTATGCGCTGCTGTGCGAAGCCGGTGTGAGCATCCTCAACCAGACGCCGAGCGCGTTCCGCCAGTTGATCGCGGCACAGGGCCGTAGCCAGCAGCTGCATTCCCTGCGCCAGGTGATCTTCGGCGGCGAAGCCCTGGAGCCCGGGATTCTCAAGCCGTGGTACGCCCGGGTGACCAACGCCGGTACTCGCCTGGTCAACATGTACGGCATCACTGAAACCACCGTGCACGTGACCTACCGTGCGCTGGAGGCGGCGGACGCACAGCGGGTGGGCGTCAGCCCGATTGGCGTGCGCATTCCCGACCTGCAACTGTATGTGCTGGACGCCCGCCGCGAGCCGGTGCCGCTGGGTGTGGTGGGGGAGTTGTACGTCGGCGGGGCCGGCGTGGCGCGGGGGTATCTCAACCGCGATGAGCTGACCGCCGAACGCTTTCTGACGGACCCGGCGACCGGCCAGCGCCTGTACAAGACCGGTGACCTCGGGCGCTTGCTGGCCGACGGCAGCGTCGAATACCTGGGGCGCAACGACGACCAGGTAAAGATCCGCGGCTTCCGGATCGAACTGGGGGAAATCGAAGCGCGCCTGGCCACCTGCGAAGGCGTGCGCGAAACCGTGGTGATTGCCCGCGAAGACGAGCCGGGCGACAAGCGCCTGGTGGCCTACGTGATCGCCCGGCAGGGCCAGGCGCCCACGGCTGCCGAGTTGCGTGATCATCTGCTGCTGTCCCTGGCCGAGTACATGGTGCCCAGCGCCTTTGTGCTGCTGGACAGGTTCCCGCTCACCACCAACGGCAAGCTCGACCGCAAGGCCTTGCCGGCACCCGACACCGAGGCCCTGGCCCGCCGTGGCTATGAAGCGCCAAAAGGCGCAGTTGAAACCGCGATCGCCGATCTCTGGCAAGACCTGCTGAAGGTCGAGCGGGTCGGGCGCCAGGACAACTTCTTCGAGCTGGGCGGCCATTCCCTGCTGGCGGTCAAGCTGATCGAGCGCATGCGCCAGCTGGAACTGAGCGCCGATGTGCGGGTGCTGTTCGGCCAGCCGACATTGGCCGCGCTGGCCGCGGCGGTGGGCGGGCAGCATGAGGTGCAGGTCCCGCCCAACCTGATCAGCGCAGCGACCCAACGCATCACACCGGACATGCTGCCGCTGGTGGAACTGGACCAACCGGCCATCGACCATATCCTCGCCAGCGTCCCCGGCGGTATCGCCAACGTGCAGGACATCTACGGCCTGGCCCCGTTACAGGCCGGCATTCTCTACCATCACCTGGCGACCACCGAAGGCGATCCCTACGTGTTGCAGGTGCAGTTCAGCTTCAGCGGCCATGAGCCGGTCGAGGCGTTTATCCGTGCGCTGCAAAGCGTGATCGAGCGCAATGACATCCTGCGCACCGGCATGGTCTGGGAAGGCCTGGACGAGCCGGTGCAGGTGGTCTTGCGCCAGGCGCTGCTGGTGGTGGAGCAGATTGAGGTCGACTCTGCCAGCGATGTGCTGGCGCAACTGCAAGCGCGCTTTGACCCACGCCACTATCGCCTCGACCTGTCCCGTGCCTCGCTGATGCGTTTTGCCTACGCCGAGGATCAGGGCCGCCATGTCGGCATCCTGCTGTTGCACCACATCCTGCTGGACCACACCGCGCTGCAGGTGCTGGTGGAAGAAATGAGCGCCAGCCTTGCGGGCGAGACCGGGTTGCTGCCCGACGCCGTGCAGTACCGCAACTACGTGGCCCAGGCACGCCTTGGTGTGAGCGCCGCGCAGCATGAAGCGTTCTTCAGCGAGATGCTCGGCGACATCGACGAGCCGACCCTGGCCTTCGGCTTGCACGACGTGAATCGTGACGGCAGCGGCGTGCGTGAAGCGCACTTGCCGCTGGACCCGGCCCTCAGCCTGGGCCTGCGGGAGCAGGCGCGGCAGTTGGGGGTGAGCGCCGCCAGCCTGGTGCATCTGGCATGGGCGCAAGTGCTCGGCCAGGTGTCGGGCCAGGACGACGTGGTATTCGGCACGGTATTGCTGGGCCGCATGCAAGGCGGCGAGGGCGCCGACCGGGCGCTGGGGATGTTCATCAACACCTTGCCGCTGCGGGTCAGCGTCGGCGCCGTCGGCGTGCAGGCCGGCGTACGCGCCACCCATGCGCGGCTGGCGCAATTGCTCGGGCATGAACATGCATCGCTGTCCCTGGCCCAGCGTTGCAGCGGTGTGTCCGGTGCGCTGCCGTTGTTCAGCACCTTGCTCAACTACCGCCACAGTGCCCCGGGTGAGGCGCCGGGCGCCAGTCCGTTTGCCGACGCCGGGATCGAAATCCTCAGCTCCGAGGAACGCAGCAACTACCCGCTGGTGCTGAACGTCGATGACCTCGGCAGTGACTTTGCCCTGACCGTGCAAGGCGTGGCCGAAGTGGATGTGCAGCGCGTCGGCGCCTACATGCTCAGCGCCTTGCGCAACCTGGTGACGGCGCTGCAACAGGCACCGACTACCGCGCTGCATCACGTGTCGATCCTGCCCGCCGTCGAGCGGCAGCAGTTGCTGGTGGACTTCAACGCCACCGCCCGCGACTACCCGGCGGGGAGCACTGTTCACGGGCTGTTCGAAGCCCAGGCCCTGGCCAGTCCGGAAGCGGTGGCGGTGGTGCATGGCGATGCCTCGCTGAGTTATCGCGAGCTCAACCTGCGGGCCAATCGCCTGGCTCATTACTTGATCGATCAAGGGGTAAAACCCGGCGACAGCGTGGTCATCGCGTTGCCGCGCTCCATCGATCTGCTGGTCAGCCAGCTGGCAATCCTCAAGTGCGCGGCGGTCTACGTGCCGCTGGACGTCAACGCGCCGGACGAGCGCCAGGGGTTCATGGTGCAGGACAGCCACGCCACGCAGGTGCTGAATGACCTCCATGGGCTGAACCTGGACCAACAGCCGACCCACAACCCGAACCTGCCCCAGTCCGCCGAAAGCGTGGCGTACATCATGTACACCTCGGGCTCCACCGGCGCCCCGAAGGGCGTGCAGGTGCCACACCGCGCCGTGACCCGGTTGGTGATCAACAACGGCTACGCCGACTTCAATCACCGTGACCGGGTGGCCTTCGCCTCGAACCCGGCGTTCGACGCGAGCACCCTGGATGTGTGGGCGCCGCTGCTCAATGGCGGCTGCGTGGTGGTGGTAGAGCACGCCACGCTGCTGTCCCAGGCCGCGTTCGCCGCGCTGTTGCAGGAGCAATCCGTCAGCGTGTTGTGGATGACCGCCGGGCTGTTCCATCAGTATGCCGACGGGTTGATGCCGATGTTCCGCCAGTTGCGCTACCTGATCGTCGGCGGCGATGTGCTCGACCCGCAGGTGATCGGCCGGGTGCTGGAGCACGGCGCGCCGCAACATCTGCTGAATGGTTATGGCCCCACCGAAGCCACCACGTTTTCCACCACCTTCGAGATCAAGGCGCTGGGCGAGGGCGGTATTCCCATTGGCCGGCCTATCGGCAACAGCCGTGCCTACGTATTGGATGCGCGGCAGCAGCCGGTGCCGCTGGGCGTGGTCGGCGAGCTGTATATCGGTGGTGCGGGCGTGGCCAAGGGTTACCTGAACCAGCCGCAACTGACCGCCGAGAAATTTATCGTCGACCCTTTCGGCGATGGCCTGCTGTACCGCACCGGCGACCTGGCGAGTTGGCAGGCGGACGGTACCTTGCTGTACCAGGGCCGCAATGACCATCAACTGAAAATCCGTGGTTTCCGGATCGAACCCGGTGAAATCGAAAGCAGCCTGGCCAGCTATGCCGGCGTGAGAGACACCGTGGTGCTGGCCCGTGAAGACGAGCCCGGCGACAAACGCCTGGTGGCTTACTACACCGCCCAGGCGCCATTGAGCATTGAAGCGTTGCGGGCACATCTGCAAAGCCGCCTGCCGGACTACATGGTGCCGTCGGCCTATGTCTGGCTGGAGCTGTTGCCGCTGACCGCCAACGGCAAGCTGGACCGCAAGGGCTTGCCGGCGCCGGATCAGGCGTCGCTGCTCAGCCGTGGTTTCGAGGCGCCCGAGGGCGAGGTGGAAACGCTGCTGGCGCAGATCTGGCAGGACGTATTGAAGGTCGAGCGGGTCGGGCGGTTTGATCACTTCTTCGAACTCGGCGGTCATTCCCTGCTGGCGGTAAGCCTGATCGAGCGCATGCGCCAGGCCGGCCTGAGCGCCGATGTGCGGGTGCTGTTCAACCAGCCAAGCCTGGCGGCACTGGCGGCGGCGGTGGGCAGTGGCCGGGAAATCGTGGTGCCGGCCAACGGCATTGCGCCGGGCTGCGAGCGCATCACGCCGTCGATGCTGACCCTGGTCACGCTCGACCAGCCGGCCATCGAGCGCATTGTGGCCACGGTGCCGGGCGGCGCGGCCAATGTGCAGGATATCTACCCGCTGGCGCCATTGCAGGAAGGCATTCTTTACCACCATATCAGTGCCGAGCAGGGCGACCCGTACCTGCTGCAATCGCGCATGGCGTTTGACAGCATCGAGCGTTTGCAGGCCTTTATGGGCGCGCTGCAAAAGGTCGTGGCGCGCCACGATATCCTGCGCACCAGTGTGGTATGGGAAGGCCTGGACAGCCCGGTGCAAGTGGTCTGGCGGCATGCGGAGCTGGTGGTGCAGAACGTTGCCCTGGACCCGGCCGATGGCGACGTGATCGAGCAACTGCACGCGCGCTTCGATGCCCGTCACTACCGGCTGGACATCACCCAGGCGCCGCTGCTGCGCATGGTCTATGCGCAAGACCCGGCCAACCAGCGCGTCGCCGCGATCCTGCTGTTCCATCACCTGGCGCTGGACCACACCGCCATGGAAGTGGTGGGCCAGGAGATGCGTGCGTTCCTGTTCAATCAGGCGGATGAGTTGCCGGTTGCGGCACCGTTTCGTACCTACGTGGCCCAGGCCCGCCTGGGCGTGAGTGCCCAGGAGCACGAGCAGTTCTTCCGTGACATGCTCGCCGATGTCGACGAGCCCACGCTGCCCTTTGGCGTGCAGGATGTGCAGGGCGATGGCCGGGATATCGAAGAGGCCGAATTGCCGGTGGACGCGGCATTGGCGCTGCGGATTCGCGAGCAGGCCCGGCAACTGGGCGTCAGCGCTGCGAGCCTGATGCACCTGGCGTGGGCCCAGGTACTCGGGCTGGTGTCGGGCCGTCAGGACGTGGTGTTCGGCACTGTATTGATGGGCCGCATGCAGGCCGGCGAGGGCGCCGACCGGGCATTGGGGATGTTCATCAACACCTTGCCGTTGCGGGTCGACGTGGGCACCAGCGCAGTACGCGCCGGGGTCAAGGCGACTCACGCCCGGCTCAGCGCGCTGCTCGGCCATGAACATGCGTCCCTGGCACTGGCCCAGCGTTGCAGTGGCGTGCCGACGTCGATGCCGTTGTTCAGCGCCTTGCTCAACTACCGCCACAGCACCCCGGGTGAAATGGCCCGCGACGGGCATGGCATCTGGGAAGGTGTGCAGTTGCTCGGTGGCGAAGAGCGCAGCAACTACCCGCTGACCTTGAGCGTGGACGACCTGGGAGCAGGCTTCGGCCTGACGGTGCTGGCCCTGGAATCCATCGGTGCGCAGCGCCTGTGCGACTACATGCACAGCGCCCTGGCGCAACTGGTGGACGCCCTTGAGCAAACACCGGAATTGTCGCTGAACCAGCTGCCGATCCTGCCCGCTCCAGAACGCGAAAAACTGCTGCGCACTTTCAACACTACCGGCCGCGACTACCCGCAAGGGCAAACCCTGCACGGTGCCTTCGAAGCCCAGGCCGGGCGCCAGCCCGAAGGGATTGCCGTGGTTCAGGACGGCCAGCCGCTGACCTACCAGGCACTCAACCACCGCGCCAATCAGTTGGCCCATCACCTGCTGGCCTTGGGCGTGCAGCCCGACGACCGCGTGGTGATCTGCTGCCGACGTGGCCCACAGATGCTGGCGGGCCTGCTGGCGATTCTCAAGGCGGGCGCCGCCTATGTGCCCGTGGACCCGGCGTACCCGGCCGAGCGCATCGCCTACCTGCTGCAAGACAGCGCCCCGGTCGCGGTACTCGCCGAAGAAAGCACCCGTGCCGTGCTGGGTGATGTGGCCATCGTCGACCTGAATGGCGCTTACCCCGACGCGACCAATCCCCAGGTCGCCGGGCTGACCCCGGCTAACCTTGCCTACGTGATCTACACCTCCGGCTCCACCGGCCAGCCCAAAGGGGTGATGGTGGAACACCGCACCGTGGAAAACCTGGTGCACTGGCACTGCGAAGCCTTTGACCTGCAAGCCCGCAGCCACACCAGCAGCGTGGCCGGGTTCGGCTTTGATGCGATGGCCTGGGAAGTCTGGCCGGCGTTGTGCGGGGGCGCGACCTTGCACCTGCCACCGGCCCAGGTGGGCAATGAAAACATCGATGAACTGCTGGCGTGGTGGCTGGCCCAGCCGCTGGACGTGAGCTTCCTGCCCACCCCGGTGGCCGAGTACGCCTTCAGCCAGGACCTGGAACACCCAAGCCTGCGCACCTTGTTGATCGGCGGTGATCGCCTGCGCCAGTTCACTCACGAGCGACGTTTTGCCGTGATCAACAACTACGGCCCCACCGAAGCCACGGTGGTCGCCACCTCCGGGCGCGTGCACGCCGGCCGGCCACTGCATATCGGCAAGCCGATGGCCAATGCCACCGTGTACCTGCTGGATGCGCAGCAGCGCCCGGTGCCGGTGGGCGTGGCAGGCGAACTGTATGTGGGCGGCAGCGGCGTGGCCCGCGGGTATTTGAACCGTCCCGAGATGACCGCCGAACGCTTCCTGGATGACCCGTTCAACCCGGGCCGCATGTACCGCACCGGCGACCTGGCGCGCTGGCTGCCGGACGGCAATATCGAGTACCTGGGCCGTAATGACGACCAGGTAAAAGTCCGTGGCGTGCGCATCGAACTTGGGGAAATCGAAACCCGCCTGGCCGCCGTCGATGGCATCCAGGAGGCCGTGGTGCTGGTGCGCGACGGTCGATTGGTGGCCTGGTTCACCGAACACGCAGCGCTGGATATCGAGACCCTGCGCGCCGAACTGCACAGCCAATTGCCCGAGGCCATGGTGCCGGTGGCCTACGTGAAACTCGACAGCTGGCCCCTGACCGCCAACGGCAAGCTCGACCGCAAGGCCCTGCCGGCGCCGGACCAGGCCGCCATGCTCAGCCGCGAATACGAAGCACCGCGTGGAGAAGTCGAAACCACCCTGGCGCGGATCTGGGCCGAGGTGTTGCAGGTAGAACAAGTGGGCCGCCATGACCACTTCTTTGAACTGGGGGGCCATTCATTGCTGGCGGTGAGCTTGATCGAACGCATGCGCCAGGTCGGCCTCAGCGCCGATGTGCGGGTGTTGTTCAGCCAGCCGACATTGGCTGCACTGGCAGCGGCGGTGGGCAGTGGCCGGGAAGTGGTGGTGCCGGTCAACCGCATCCCTGCCGATTGCCAGCGCATCACGCCGTCGATGCTGTCGCTGGTGGAGCTGGATCAGCCAACCCTCGACCAGGTCGTCGCCAGCGTGCCCGGTGGCGCGGCCAATGTGCAGGACATCTACCCGCTGGCGCCGTTGCAGGAAGGGATTCTTTACCACTACATCACGGCGGAGCAGGGCGACCCGTACCTGCTGCAATCGCACCTGGCGTTCGATACCCAGGCGCGGCTGGAGAGTTTCGCCCAGGCCTTGCAACAGGTGATCAATCGCCACGACATCCTGCGCACCGGCGTAGTCTGGGAAGGCCTGGCGCAGCCGGTGCAGGTGGTGTGGCGCAAGGCGCAATTGCAGGTCGAAGCGTTGCACCTGGAGGGTGACGTACTGGCCGGCCTGCATCAGCGCTTCGACGCCCGACGCTACCGCCTGGACATTGCCCAGGCCCCGCTGATCCGTCTGATGTACGCCAATGACCCGGCCAATCAGCGTGTGGTGGCGGTGCTGCTGTATCACCATATCGTGCTGGACCACACCGCGTTCGACGTGGTGCTGCGGGAAATGCAGGGTTACCTGCTGGGCCACGCCGCACCGCAGGCCGCGCCGATGCCGTATCGCAACTACGTGGCCCAGGCGCGGCTGGGTGTCAGCGAGCAGGAGCACGAAGGCTTCTTCCGCGAGATGCTCGGCGATATCCATGAGCCGACGCTGCCCTTCGGCTTGCAGGATGTGCAGGGCGATGGTCGGGATATCGAAGAATTCACCCACCACCTGGACGCCGCCGTCAGCCGGCGCCTGCGGGCCCAGGCGCGCCTGCTGGGGGTGAGCACCGCGAGCCTGTTCCACCTGGCGTGGGGCCAGGTATTGGCGGTGACGTCGGGCAAGCCGAACGTGGTGTTTGGCACCGTGCTGGTGGGCCGGATGCAGGGCGGCGAGGGGGCGGATCGGGCCCTCGGCGTGTTCATCAATACCCTGCCATTGCGCCTGGATATCGAGGGGCAAAACGTGCGCGACAGCGTGCGCGGCACCCACGCCCGGCTCACCGCGTTGCTGGGGCATGAGCATGCGTCCCTGGCCCTGGCCCAGCGTTGCAGCGGGGTGGCGGCGCCGTTGCCGCTGTTCAGCTCGATGCTCAACTACCGTCACCGTGGCGGCGCCACCCGCTCACAGGACGCGCAACACGCCTGGGAAGGCATGCAGACCCTGACCAACGACGGGCGCACCAACTACCCGTTGACCCTGAACGTCGATGACCTGGGGGACGGTTATGACTTCACCGCGCTGACCCTGGCGCAGGTGGGCGCACAGCGGGTCTGCGGTTATATGCAGACGGCGTTGACCCAACTGGTGGATGCCCTGGAACACGCGCCGCACCAGGCTCTTGATCGCCTGCCGATCCTGGGGGATGCAGAGCGCAAGCAACTGCTGTTTGACTTCAACGCCACTGAGGTGGATTACGACCTGGCGCAGACCCTGCACGGCATGTTCGAAGCCCAGGTCGAGCGCACCCCCGATGCGTTGGCGGTGAAGGCGGGCGAGCAACGCCTGACCTACGCCGAGCTGAACCAGCGGGCCAACCAGTTGGCCCATCACCTGCGCGGGCTCGGTGTGCAGCCGGATTCGCGGGTGGCGATCTGCGTCGAGCGCGGCCTGGAGATGGTCATCGGCCTGTTCGCGATCCTCAAGGCCGGCGGCGGTTATGTGCCGCTGGACCCGGCCTACCCGCTGGAGCGCCTGGCCTACATGCTGCAAGACAGCGCGCCGGCAGCGGTGCTGGTGCAGGGCGAAACCCGTTCGCTGTTGGGCAATGTGACGGTGCCGGTGGTGGATCTTGACCGGAACACCTGGCAGCACCTGCCAGCGGCTAACCCACAGGTCGAAGGACTGACCCCGCAGCACCAGGCTTATGTGATCTACACCTCCGGCTCCACCGGCCAGCCCAAGGGCGTGATCAACGAGCACGCCGGCGTGGTCAACCGCCTGCTGTGGATGCAGGACGCCTACGGCCTGAACGCCACTGACGCGGTCCTGCAGAAAACCCCGTTCAGCTTCGACGTGTCGGTGTGGGAGTTCTTCTGGCCGCTGTTCACCGGGGCACGGTTGGTCATGGCGCGCCCCGGCGGGCACAAGGATCCGGCTTACCTGTGCGAAGTGATCGAGGCGCAACAGATCACCACCTTGCACTTCGTGCCGTCGATGCTCGATGTATTCCTGGCCCATGGCGATGTCAGCCAGAGCGCCGGGCTGCTGCGGGTAATGTGCAGCGGTGAAGCCTTGCCTGGCAGCCTGGTGCGGCGCTTCAAACAGCAGTTGCCCGGCATCGGCCTGTACAACCTCTACGGCCCGACGGAAGCGGCGGTGGACGTGACCGCCTGGAACTGCGCCAGGCCCGAGGTGCCGGACAACACCCCGATCGGCAAGCCGATTGCCAACACCCGCATGTACCTGCTGGACGCGCGGTTGCAGCCGGTGCCGCTGGGGGTGGTGGGCGAGCTGTTTATCGCCGGTGTGCAAGTCGCTCGCGGCTACCTGCATCGTCCTGAACTGACCGCCGAGCGCTTCCTCAAGGACCCGTTCCATGCCGGCCGGATGTACCGCACCGGTGACGTCGGGCGCTACCTGCCCGACGGCAATATCGAGTACCTGGGCCGCAACGACGACCAGGTGAAAATCCGTGGCCTGCGTATCGAGCTGGGGGAAATCCAGGCGCGCCTGACCGAATACCCGCAGATCAAGGAAGCGGCGGTGTTGGCCCGGGATGAGCGGCTGGTGGCGTACTACACCGGCGTGCAGGCCGATATCGAACAGCTGCGGGCGCACCTGCTGGCGCGCTTGCCGGACTACATGGTGCCCGCCGTGTTCGTGCACCTGCACGCCTGGCCCCTGAGCCCCAATGGCAAGCTGGACCGCAAGGCCCTGCCGGCGCCGGGTGTGGAGTCGCTGATCGTGCGCGAGTACGAAGCCCCGCTGGGCGACACCGAAATTACCCTGGCGCGGCTGTGGGCCGAGTTGCTGAAGGTGGAGCGGGTAGGGCGACACGACAACTTTTTTGAACTGGGCGGGCACTCGTTGCTGGCCGTCAGTTTGATTGGACGCTTGCGTCAGGAAGGCATGGAAGCCGATGTGCGGGGCCTGTTCGAACAACCGACCCTGGCCGGCTACGCCGCAATTACCGAACGAATGGAGATCGTCCTGTGAGCATCATCGAACTGTTGGCGACACTCAAGGCCAAGGACGTGCAACTGGCGCTCAAGGGCGATCAGCTGTCGGTGCAAGGCAACAAACAGGCCCTGAGCGACACGGCATTGGTGGCCTCGCTGCGCGAACACAAGCCGGCGCTGATCGAGCTGATCAAGGCCGGGGATTACTCGGCGACCAAGGCGGGTGAGGTGCAGGTGCCAGCCAATGGCATTGCGCCGGGCGCTACCTTCATCACCCCGCAGATGCTGACCCTGTCGAACCTCAGCCAGGCGTCCATCGACCGCATCCTCGAGACCGTCGAGGGTGGCGTCGCCAATGTGCAGGACATCTACCCGCTGGCGCCGTTGCAGGAGGGCATCCTCTACCACCATGTGAGTGCCGAACACGGCGACCCGTACATCATGCAGTCGCTGTTTGCCTTCGACAGCCTCGAGCGTTTCGAGGGGTTTGCCCAGGCCCTGCAACAGGTGATCGACCGCCACGATATCCTGCGTACCGGGGTGGTGTGGGAAGGCCTGGAAGAACCGTCGCAAGTGGTCTGGCGCACGGCGCGCCTGCCGGTGCAGGCGATTGAGCTGGACCCGGCCGACGGTGATATCGCGGCCCAGTTGCACCGACTGTTCGATGGCCGTCATTACCGCATGGACGTGACCCAGGCACCGCTGCTGCGGCTGGTGCGCGCCCGGGATGAAGCCGGCCAGCGCGTGGTGGCGATGCTGTTGTTCCACCACATGGCCCTGGACCACAGCGCTTTGGAAGTGGTGTGCCACGAGATGCAGGCCTGCCTGCTGGGCAAGGCCGAGCGGTTGGGCCAGGCCGTGCCGTTTCGCAACTACGTCGCGCAGGCGCGGCTGGGCATCAGCGAGCAGGAACACGAAGGTTTCTTCCGCCAGATGCTCGGCGACATCAGCGAACCCACCTTGCCCTACGGCTTGCAGGATGTGCAGGGTGACGGCGACAACATCGAAGAAATCAGCCTGGCGCTGGCCCCGCAACTGAGCCGGCGTCTGCGCGCCCAGGCCCGGCAGTTGGGCGTGAGTGCCGCGAGCCTGTTCCATATGGGCTGGGCCCAGGTGCTGGGCGTGCTGGCGGGCAAGCAACAGGTGGTGTTCGGCACGGTGCTGATGGGCCGCATGCAGGGCAGCCACGACACCGACCGTGCGTTGGGGATCTTTATCAACACCTTGCCGTTCCGGGTGGATGTGGGCGCCGAAGACGTACGCGCCGGGGTCAAGGCCACCCATGCCCGGCTCACCACCTTGCTGCGCCACGAACATGCGCCGCTGGCTCTGGCCCAGCGGTGCAGCGGCGTGGTGGCGCCGACACCGCTGTTCAGCGCGCTGCTCAACTACCGCCACAGCGCCGGCAGCGCGAGTGCCGAGGCGGCATCGGCCTGGCAGGGTATTCAGGCGTTGCGTTCCGAGGAACGCACCAACTACCCGTTGACCCTGAGCGTCGACGATCTGGGCGAGGACTTCAGCCTGAGCCTGTTGGCCAGTGCCCAGGTGGATCCGCAGCGGGTGTGCAGCTATCTGCAAACCGCCCTGGAAAACCTGGTGCAGGCGCTGGAACAGGCACCCGAAACACCCTTGAATCGTTTGTCGGTGCTGCCCGAGGCGGAGCAGCGCCATCTGCTGAAGCAGTTCAACGCCACTGCGGCCGACTTCCCCCAAGGCACCACCCTGCACGGGCGTATCGAAGCGCAAACCCTGCTGACCCCGGACGCGGTGGCGGCGGTGTATCAAGGCCGCCAACTGACCTACGCCGAATTGAATCAGCAAGCCAACCTGCTGGCCCACCACCTGCTGGCGCTGGGGGTAAAACCCGACGACCGCGTGGCCATCGTGGCCCGGCGCGGGCTGGACACCCTGGCCGGGTTGCTGGCGATCCTCAAGTCCGGCGCCTGCTATGTACCGGTGGACCCGTCGCACCCCGCCGAGCGCCTGAGCTACCTGCTCAGCGACAGCGCCCCGGTTGCAGTCCTGACCCAGCACGCACTGCTGGAACGCCTGCCCGCGCTCGACGTGCCGGTGATCAACCTCGACCGTTTTACCTGGCATCACCATTCGGCCAGCAACCCGCACGTCGCCGTCACACCGTCCAACCTGGCCTACGTGATCTACACCTCCGGCTCCACCGGCCTGCCCAAGGGCGTAATGGTGGAGCACCACACCGTGGCCAACCTGGTGGACTGGCATTGCCGCGCATTTGACCTGTGCGCCGGCCGGCATACCGCCAGCGTGGCCGGGTTCGGCTTTGACGCGATGGCCTGGGAGGTCTGGCCGGCCCTTTGCGTGGGCGCGACCTTGCACCTGCCGCCGGCCCACGACGGCGGGGAAGACATCGACGCGCTGCTGGACTGGTGGCGCGCGCAACCGCTGGACGTGTGTTTCCTGCCCACGCCGGTGGCCGAGTATGCGTTCAGCCAGAACATCGAACACCCGACCCTGCGCACCCTGCTGATTGGCGGCGACCGCCTGCGCCAGTTCACCCGGGCCCAGCGTTTCGAGGTGATCAACAACTACGGGCCCACCGAAGCCACGGTGGTCGCCACCTCCGGCCGGAACGAACCCGGGCAGCCGTTGCACATCGGCAAACCCATCGCCAATGCCACGGTTTACCTGCTGGACGAACAGCAACGCCCGGTGCCGTTGGGCGTTGCCGGTGAACTGTATGTGGGCGGCAAGGGCGTGGCGCGGGGGTATCTCAACCGCCCGGAAATGACCGCTGAGCGCTTTCTGGATGACCCGTTCAACCCGGGCCGTATGTACCGCACCGGCGACCTGGCGCGCTGGTTGCCGGACGGGAATATCGAGTACCTGGGGCGCAACGACGACCAGGTAAAAATCCGTGGCGTGCGTATCGAACTGGGGGAAATCGAAACCCGCCTCAACCAGCTTCCGAGTCTCCAGGAAGTGGTGGTGCTGGCCCGTGAAGACCAGCCGGGCCAGCCACGGTTGGTAGCCTACTTCACCGAAAACCCGCAGTTCGATGCCCTTGAAGTGGGCGAGATTCGTGCGCATCTGGTGGCGCATCTGCCGGATTACATGGTGCCGGTGGCCTACGTAAAACTGGATGCGTTGCCCCTGACCGCCAACGGAAAGCTGGACCGCAAGGCCCTGCCAAAACCGGACCTGGCCGCGGTATTCACCCGCGAATACGAGGCGCCCCACGGCGATATTGAAAGCGTGCTCGCGCAGATCTGGGCCGAGGTGCTGCACGTGGAGCGCGTCGGGCGCCAGGACCATTTCTTCGAGCTGGGCGGGCATTCGTTGCTGGCGATGCGCATGGTGTCTCAAGTGCGCCAGCAACTGGGGGTCGACCTGGCGCTGGGTGAGCTGTTCGCCAATGCCGAACTGGCGGCGGTGGCGCAAGTGCTGGCCCAGGCGGGACGCAGCACGTTGCCGGATATCCTGCCGGCGGCACGGGACGCAGATTTGCCGCTGTCGTTTGCCCAGCAACGCCTGTGGTTCCTGGCGCTGATGGAAGGGGCCAACACGGCCTACAACATTCCGATCGGCCTGCGCCTGCGCGGACAGTTGCACGTCGAGGCGCTGCAACGGGCCCTGGCGCGGATTGTGGCGCGGCATGAGACCTTGCGTAGCCGTTTCGCCCAGCAGGACGACGACGCCCACGTGCTGATCGTGCCGCCTGAAGAGGTGATGCCCCTGCAAGTGCAGGACCTGCGTCGCCACCCCGAAGCACAGCAAGTGCTGCACGCGCTGATCCAGGGCGAAGCCTCGGCACCCTTTGACCTGCAACGCGGCCCGCTGCTGCGTGGGCGCCTGGTGATCATGGCCGACGATCATCACGTATTGCTGCTGACCCTTCACCACATCGTGTCCGATGGCTGGTCCATGGGCGTGCTGACCCGCGAGTTGATGGCGCTGTATCAGGCCTTCAGTCGCGCAGAGGCTGACCCACTGCCGCCATTGCCGATCCAGTACAGCGACTTCGCCGTCTGGCAGCGCCTGTGGCTCAGCGGCGACGTGCTGCATCGCCAGAGCAGCTACTGGCAGCAAACCCTGGCGGGCGCGCCGGCCTTGCTGATGCTGCCCACCGACCGTCCGCGCCCGGCCCAGCAGGACTACGCCGGCAGCAGCGTCGAGGTGCGCCTGGATGAGCGCCTGACCGCCGGGCTCAAAGCCTTGAGCCAACGCCATGGCACCACCCTGTACATGGTGATGATGACCGCGTGGGCTTCGTTGCTGGCGCGGTTGGCCGGGCAGGAGGAAGTGGTGATCGGCTCGCCGGTCGCCAACCGCCAGCGGGCCGAGGTGGAAGGCTTGATCGGGTTGTTCGTCAACACCCTGGCGGTGCGCATTGATACCTCGGGCGCGCCGAGCGCCGAGGCGCTGCTGGCGCGGGTCAAGGAGCTGACCCTGGACGCCCAGGCCCATCAGGACCTGCCGTTTGAACAGGTGGTGGAAATCACCCGGCCGCTGCGCAGCCTGGCCCACAGCCCGCTGTTCCAGACGATGCTGACCTGGCAGGACAGCAACGCGCCGGTGCTGGCCCTTGGGGACTTGAGCCTTGAAGGGATTGTGGAGGACAGTCACTTTGCCAAGTTCGACCTGTCCCTGAACCTCGGCGAGGCCCGGGGCGAAATTCGCGGCACCCTGGAGTACGCGATTGCGTTGTTCGATGAGTCGACGATGCAGCGTTATGTCGGCTACTTCACCCGCGTGCTGCAAGCCATGGTCGTTAATGATCAGGCGGTGCTGGAGCACGCTGATTTGCTGGACGGCCAGGAGCGCGAGCACCTGCTGTTCGACTTCAACGACACCGCAGTCGATTACAACCTCGACCAGACACTCCACGGTATGTTCGAAGCCCAGGTTGAGCGTACGCCCGATGCAGTGGCGGTGAAGGCGGGCACACAGTGCCTGAGCTATCGCGAACTGAACCAGCGGGCCAATCAGTTGGCCCATCACCTGCGGCAGCTGGGCGTACCGCCGGATTCGCGGGTGGCGATCTGCGTCGAGCGTGGCCTGGAGATGGTTGTCGGGCTGTTCGCGATCCTTAAGGCGGGCGGTGGTTATGTGCCGCTGGACCCGGCGTACCCGCTGGAGCGTATCGCCTACATGCTCAAGGACAGCGCGCCGGCGGCGGTGCTGGTACAGGGCGAAACCCGTGCGTTACTGGGCGAGGTAAAGGTGTCGGTGGTGGATCTGGACCAGAACACCTGGCAGCACCTGCCGACGTCCAATCCGCAGGTCCGTGGATTGACCCCGCAGCACCAGGCCTACGTGATCTACACCTCCGGCTCCACCGGCCAACCGAAGGGCGTGATCAACGAACACGCGGGCGTGGTCAACCGCCTGTTGTGGATGCAGGACGAGTACGGGCTTGATACTCAGGACACGGTGTTGCAGAAAACCCCGTTCAGCTTCGACGTGTCGGTGTGGGAGTTTTTCTGGCCGCTGTTCACCGGCGCCCGCTTGGTGATGGCGCGTCCTGGCGGGCACAAGGACCCGGTTTACCTGTGCGAGGTGATCGAGGCGGAGCAGATCACCACCTTGCACTTTGTGCCGTCGATGCTCGACGTGTTCCTGGCTCACGGTGATGTCAGCCAGAGCGCCGGGCTGGTGCGGGTGATGTGCAGCGGCGAAGCCTTGCCCGGCAGCCTGGTGCGCCGCTTCAAACAACAGCTTCCCGGCATCGGCTTGTACAACCTCTATGGCCCCACCGAGGCAGCGGTGGACGTGACGGCGTGGGATTGCGCCGGGCCGGTCACCCCGGACAACACGCCGATTGGCAAGCCGATCGCCAACACCCGCATGTACCTGCTGGACGCGCAGTTGCAGCCGGTGCCATTGGGGGTGGTGGGCGAGCTGTTTATCGGTGGCGTGCAAGTCGCCCGGGGTTACTTGCACCGCCCTGAACTGACGGCCGAACGCTTCCTCAAGGACCCGTTCAGCACCGGCCGGATGTACCGCACGGGCGACGTCGGGCGTTACTTGCCCGACGGCACTATCGAGTACCTGGGCCGCAACGACGACCAGGTAAAAATCCGTGGCCTGCGCATTGAACTGGGGGAGATCCAGGCGCGACTGCTCCAGTTCCCGCAGCTCAGCGAAGCCGCGGTTATCGCCCGGGATTCACGGCTGGTGGCTTACTACACCGGCGTGCCGGCCGAGATCGATGCTCTGCGCAGCCATCTGCTGGAACACCTGCCGGACTACATGGTGCCGACGACCTTCATGCACCTGGACGCCTTGCCCCTGAGCCCCAACGGCAAGCTCGACCGCAAGGCCCTGCCGGCGCCGGGCCTTGCGTCGGTGATCGCCCGGGAATATGTCGCGCCAGTGGGCGATATCGAAGTCACCCTGGCCGGCCTGTGGGCGGACTTGCTCAAAGTGGAGCGGGTGGGGCGGCATGACAATTTCTTCGAACTGGGCGGCCACTCTCTGCTGGCCGCCAGCCTGATCGGCCGCATGCGCCGGGCCGGACTGTCGGCGGATGTGAAGGTGTTGTTTGGCCAACCCACGCTGGCGGCGCTGGCCGCCGCCGTGGGCGGTGGCCGCGAGGTGGCGGTGCCGGCCAATGGCATTGCTGCGGATTGCACGCGAATCACCCCGGACATGCTCACGCTGCTGACCCTTGCACAACCTGCCATCGACCGTCTCGTCGCGACCATTCCCGGCGGCGCGGCCAATGTGCAGGACATCTACCCGCTGGCGCCGTTGCAGGCCGGGATCCTGTATCACCACCGCGCGGTGCAGCAGGGTGATGCGTACCTGTTGCAGGCGCAGTTCGCCTTTGCCAGCGTCGAGCGCCTTGAAGCGTTCGCCCAGGCCTTGCAGGCGGTGATCGAGCGGCATGACATCCTGCGTTCGTCGATGCACTGGGATGGGCTGGAAGAACCGGTGCAGGTGGTATGGCGCCAGGCCTCGCTGCAGGTCGAGGCGATTCAACTGACAGGCGATGTGCTGGAGCAATTGCAGACGCGCTTCCATGAGCATCGCCTGGACCTGGCCCAGGCACCGTTGATGCGCCTGGTGTACGCCGAGGACCCGGCCAACCAGCGAGTGGTTGCATTGTTGCTGTTCCATCACCTGGTGATGGACCACGTTGCGCTGGAAGTGCTGCAGCACGAGATGCAGGCCTGCCTGCTGGGCCGGCGCGAACAGTTGGGCGCGGCGGTGCCGTATCGCAACTATGTGGCCCAGACGCGGCTGGGAATGCGCGAGGAAGAGCACGAAGCGTTCTTCCGCGAGATGCTCGGTGAGGTCGATGAGCCGACGCCAGCCCTGAATGCACCGGGTGAAGCGCAGCAGGCGCGCCTGAACGTCGACCCGCTGTTGAACGGGCGCCTGCGCAGCCTGGCACGTCATCTTGGGGTGAGTGCGGCGAGCCTGATGCACCTGGCCTGGGCGCAGGTATTGGGCAAGGTCTGCGGCCGCGAGCAGGTGGTGTTCGGCACTGTGTTGCTGGGCCGGCTGCAAGGCGGTGAAGGCGCTGAACGTGCCTTGGGCGTGTTCATCAACACCTTGCCGCTGCGGGTCGACCTGGGGCAGCGCACGGTGCACGCGGCGCTGATGGCGACCCACGCCAGCCTGACCCGACTGCTCAGCCACGAGCATGCGCCTCTGGCCCTGGCCCAGCGTTGCAGCGGGCTGCCGGCCAATACGCCGCTGTTCAGCGTGCTGTTCAACTACCGTCACAGTGCGCCGCACGCTGGCGCAGTGGCCGAGGCCTGGCAGGGCATGCAAGTGCTCAAGGCCGAGGAACGCACCAACTTTGCGTTGTCCCTGAGTGTCGATGACCTGGGGGACGGGTTCAGCTTCGACGTGATGGGGCAGGGCGCGCCACGCCTCTGCGAGTACCTGCATATCGCCCTCGAACAGCTGGTGCAGGCCCTGGAACAGAATGCCGGGGGCGCCATCAGCCAACTGTCGATTCTGCCGGTGGCAGAGCGTGAAAAACTGCGGGTGGAGTTCAACGCCACCCAACGTGAATTCCCTCACGAACATACCGTGCAGCGCTTGTTCGAAGCCCAGGCCCTGGCGCGTCCGAACGCCATCGCCGTGGTGCACGGCGAACACACCCTGAGTTACGGCGCGCTGAACACCCGCGCCAACCAGTTGGCCCATCACCTGCGCACCCTGGGCGTGCAGCCCGGCGACCACGTAGCGATCCTGCTGCCACGCTCGATTGACCTGCTGCTCAGCCAGCTGGCGATCCTCAAATGCGCCGCCGCCTACGTGCCGCTGGACATCAACGCCCCGGCCGAACGCCAGGCCTTCATGGTGCAGGACAGCGGCGCGGTGTGGCTGTTGACCCACAGCAACGAATCCATCGATTACCCGGCCCGCCGGATCGACCTCGACACCCTGGCGCTGGACCCGCAACCGAGCCATAACCCCGACCTGTCCCAGTCCTCGGAGCGGGTGGCGTATATCATGTACACCTCCGGCTCCACCGGCACCCCCAAAGGCGTGCTGGTGCCACACCGGGGCATCACGCGGCTGGTGATCAATAACGGCTACGCCGATTTCAACGCCCATGACCGCGTGGCATTTGCCTCCAACCCGGCGTTCGACGCGAGCACCATGGACGTGTGGGGCCCCTTGCTCAACGGCGGCCAGGTGCTGGTGGTCGACCATGCCACCTTGCTCGACCCGGGGGCTTTTGGCCGGGTATTGAAGGCCGGCGGGGCGACGATCCTGTTCGTCACCACCGCGCTGTTCAACCAGTACGTGCAGTTGATTCCCGACGCGTTGGCCGGGCTGCGCATCCTGTTGTGCGGCGGCGAGCGGGCGGACCCGGCGGCGTTCCGCAGCCTGCTGGCCCAGGCACCGGCGCTGCGCCTGGTGCATTGCTACGGCCCGACGGAAACCACCACCTACGCCACCACGTATGAAGTGCAGGCCATCGCCATCGCCGCCGACGCCGAAAGCGTGCCGGTCGGCAAGCCGATTTCCAACACGCAGATCCATGTGCTGGATGCGCAGTTGCAGCCGGTGCCGCTGGGTGTGGTCGGGGAAATCTGCATTGGCGGGCACGGCGTGGCCAAGGGGTATTTGAACCGGCCTGAGCTGACGGCCGAAAAGTTTGTCGATAACCCGTTTGGCGAGGGTTTGCTGTACCGCACCGGCGACCTGGGACGCTGGTCGGCGGACGGGCTGCTGGAGTGCATCGGGCGCAATGACGACCAGGTGAAGATCCGTGGTTTCCGCATCGAGTTGGGCGAGATCGAAGCGCGCCTGGCGACCTGTGCCGGGATCAAGGATGTGGTGGTGCTGGCGCGGGAGGATGTGCCGGGGGACAAACGCCTGGTGGCGTACTACACCGGCGAGCCGCTGGCCATCGAGGTGTTGCGCAGCCATCTGCTGCAGCACCTGCCGGACTACATGGTGCCGTCGGCCTATGTGCCGCTGGAAAAAATGCCCCTGACCGCCAACGGCAAAGTCGACCGCAAGGCCCTGCCGGTGCCGGCGATGGAAGCGTTGGTGAGCCGCGTGTTCGAGGCCCCGGCGAATGAGCTGGAGCAGACCCTGGCGCGACTCTGGGCCGAGGTGTTGAGGTTGGAACAGGTCGGCCGGCATGACAGTTTCTTTGAACTGGGCGGGCATTCGTTGCTGGCGATCCGGCTGGTCAACCTGATGGAAGAGGCGGGGCTCGGGGTATCGCTGGCGGAGCTGTTCCAGCACGCCAGCGTGGCTTCGGTGGCTGCGATGCTCGGCCAGCGCACTGCGCGGGAGGACAACCGCTCGCTGATCACCGTGCGCGCCAGCGGCAGCCAGCCGCCGTTGTTCCTGGTGCATGAGTTCAGCGGCATGGACGTGTACTTCCCGGCGCTGGGCCGGCATCTGCCGGGTGACTACCCGATCTATGGCTTGCCCGGCGCGCCCCTCGGTGAGCCGCAATTGCAAACCATGGAAGGCCTCGCGGCGCGGCTGGTGAGGATTATTCGGTCGGTGCAGCCCCATGGGCCGTATCGCCTGGCGGGTTGGTCGTTTGGCGGGGTGCTGGCCTATGAAGTGGCGATGCAACTGCAGGGGCTGGACGAGCCGGTGGCGTTCCTCGGGCTGATCGACAGCTACGTGCCGCGCATGACCGACCAGGGCAAGGCGCGTTGGGCCGGTCCGGATGCCCTCAAGCGGCATCTGTTGTTGCAGTGCACGGCGTATTGGAAGGCACAGGGAGGTGTGGATGAGTTGGCGAGCCTGGAGCAACTGGACGCGCAGATTGGACAGCTGGACTTTGCTGGCTTGCTGCAACGCTGCCGCGATCGGCATTTGTTGTACGCGCAGATGGCGGCGGCAACGGACGCGGATCTCTTGAGTTTTATCGAGCGGGAAGTCGGGCACGGGCATGCGTTGGCGCATTACAGCCTGTTCCCGATGCCGCTGGCGGTGCACCTGTTCAGCGCTGCCGAGCGGCCGACGGAACTGTCGCGGCGCAGCCTGGATTTGGGCTGGGACAAGGCGCTGGCCGCAGGGCAATTGCGCCGCATTGAAGTGCCGGGGGATCACCAGAGCATGATGCAGGCGCCGCATATCCAGGCGCTGGGGCAGGCGTTGGGTGAAGCCCTGGCGCTGAGTGAGGCGCCGCGTGTGGCGGAGCATCAGCCGTTGTTGCGGATTCAGAGTGGCCGCGCCGGGCAGGCACCGATCTTTTGTGTGCCGGGTGCGGGGGACAGCGTGACCGGGTTTGTGGGGTTGACCGAGGCGTTGGGCCGGGACTGGCCGATCTTTGGCTTGCAGCCGCGCGGGCTGGATGGGGAGGTGGTGCCTCACAGTCAGGTCGAGGCGGCGGCGCGCTGTTATTTGCAGGCGCTGGAGTTGGAATGTCCTTCGGGGCCGGTGCATCTGGTGGGGCATTCGTTTGGTGGCTGGGTGGTGTTTGAGATGGCCGCGCGGTTGCAGGCCCAGGGGCGTGAGGTGGCTTCGTTGACGTTGATTGACAGCGAGGCGCCCGGGGGGAATGGGGTGGTGGGCAGGCCCTATACCACGACGGCGGCGTTGTTGCGGTTGGTGGAGTCGATGCAGATTGCGTCGGGTAAGTCGCTGGGTGTTGATGCGGTGGATTTTGCCGGGCGGGATGAAGTGGAGCAGCGGCGGTTGTTGCATGCGGGGATGGTGGGGGTTGGGTTGTTGCCTGTGCGGTCTTCGGCGGATGCCATGGATGGTCCGGCGCGGACGTATGCGTCGGCGTTGCGTACGGTTTATCGGCCGGTTTGGCGGTATGAGGGGGTGGTGCGGTTGGTGTTGGCGGAGGATCCGACCCTGGATGCGGCGGGGAATCAGCGGGAGCAGGGGGTGATGGTTGAGGGGTGGCGCCAGTGCGCCGGGTCGTTGGAGGTTTGGTATGGGCCGGGGAATCATTTTTCGTTGCTCAAGGCGCGGAATGTGTTGAGTTTGGCGGCTTGGTGGCGGGATGGGGTTGTGGCTGGGGAGCGGGTTTTGTGAGTGTACATATCCGTTGCTGCGGTAACGGCGGCTTATGGTTCCGCTCTTACAGCGGGTCACTTTTGGCAAACGCCCCAAAAGTAACCAAAAGGTCTTTGCCCCACCACTCGGTGCCTCGCTTAGGCTCGGCA
>NZ_JANUEW010000062.1:0-25769 GCF_024807515.1 Pseudomonas sp. BIGb0558 | reverse complement strand
TTTTGCGGACTATCGACGTGAATAAGCCAGATTACGGACCATAATGTGTCAACCATGTCCCCGCACATGTGTCCACCATGTGTCCGGTCCGTACAGGCTCCTTTCAAAAGTGACCCGCTGTAAGAGCGGAACCCATATCAGCCATCACAAAAACAACGGATATGCCCCCCATCACCCAGCCACCAAATCCCCCACCTGAGCACCCCGCAAATACGTCTGATACAACGCCGCATAAGCCCCCCCACGCTCAATCAACGCATCATGCGCCCCAAGCTCCACAACCCGCCCATGCCTCACCACGGCAATCCGGTCCGCGTCCCGAATGGTCGCCAACCGGTGGGCTATGATGATCGCCGTGCGCCCCAGGCACAGCCTGCGCAACGCCCGCTGAATCCGTCGCTCCGTGTGAATATCCACCGCCGAAGTCGCCTCATCCAGCACCAGCACCGCCGGGTCCGCCAGATACGCTCGCACCAGGCAAACGAGCTGCCGCTGCCCATGACTCAAATGTGCGCCCAGGGGCCCGACTTCGGTGTGGTACTGATGCGGCAACCGCTCCAACACCTCATCAGCCCCCAGCTCCCGGGCCGCCGCGATCAATGTCGCGTCATCCGCCAACGGCGCCGCCAGCCGCAAGTTGTCGAGAATGCTCCCGCTGAACAACACATTGTCCTGCAACACCACCCCGACATTGCGCCGCAACGCATGCTGGCCCAGCTCCCGCACGTCAATTCCATCCAGCCGCACCGCGCCCGACTGCACCTCATAAAACCGCGTCAGCAACTGCACCAGCGTGCTTTTCCCATGCCCCGAAGGCCCGACAATCGCCAACACCTCACCTGCCGGAATATGCAAGTCCAGCCCATCGATCACCGGCGCCTGCGCACTCGGCACATAGCTGAAGTCCACTTTTTCAAAACGCACCTCACCCCGCGCCCGCCCCAAATGACGGGGCGCCACGCTGTCGGTGATCTGCGCCTGGGTATCCAGCAACAGGAAAATCCGCTGCGCCGACGCCGACCCGGTGGCATACCGCTCAAACAGATCCGACAGTTCCTGCAGCGGCCCCAAAAACAAAAACACGTAGAACAGACTCTCGGCCATTTGCCCGACCGACACTTCACCCGCCGCCAGCCCATAGCCGCCCACCAGCAGCAACAGTGCGATCCCCGCCGAACTCAGCAGCGCCGTAAAGGGCGCAAACCACCCCGACCGCAGGCTGCCGCGAATCAGCGCGTGGTTGAAGTCGTCCAGCAGCCCGCGATAACGCAGCAGGTTCGGCGCTTCCTGGGCGCACTGCTGCAGCATCCGCGCGCCGCTGACGCTTTCCACCAGGTGCGCGGTAAAGCGGCTGCGGTTTTCCGCGACCCTGGCCCAGTTGCGCTGGGAAATCCGCTTGAAACTCCAGGTCGCCAGCACCAGCAAAGGTACGGTGGCCGCCAGGCTGAGGAAGAAGCGCGGGTCGATCCGCCACAGCATCACCGACGCCAGGCCGCAGCGCAGCACGGCCCCGAGCAATTCCGGCGGGCCCTGGATCACCAGCGGTTCGAGGGCGTCCACATCACGGTCAACCCGGGAAATGATCCGCCCGGCACGGGTCTGGTCGAAGTAGCTCACGCTCAAGCCCTGGACATGCGCAAACACCTGTACCCGCAGGGCATTCAGCACGCGGATCGCCGCGCTTCCGGCGACAAACTGCGAGACCCCGGCCAGCAGGAAGCGCACCAGCCAACTGGCGGCCAGCCCAAGGCCCAGCCACAGCACCAGGCGCTCATCCAGCAGCCAGTGGTCGGCTTGTTGAATCAAGCCACGGTCCAGCAGTTCACGCACGAACCAGGGGCGCAAAAACACCGTGAACACCAGCAACAGCTCAATGCCGATCACTGCGACAATCGAGCGGCGGATTGGCCTGAGCAGCGGCAGCAAGCGTTTGAACATGCTGCGGTCGAGGGCCTTTTTTGCGAGCATTTCTTCAATTTCGATATCGCTCAAGGCTTTGCCGGCGATTGGATTAGCCATGGTCGATCCCCAGCAGGTCGCGGTAGTGCGGGTTGGCGTGTTGCAGCTCGGCGTGGGGGCCGGCGGCGGCGATCTTGCCGTGCGCGAGCATCAGCACCCGGTCGGCCAGGAGGATGGTCGACAGCTTGCTGGAGATCACCAGCACCGTGGTGCCGCGCAAGTCCCGCAGGTTATTCAGCACGTGGCGTTCGCTGATGGCGTCGAGGGCGCTGGTGGCGTCGTCCAGGCACAGGATGTCCGGTTTGCCCAGCAGCGCCCGGGCCATGCACAGGCGCTGGCGCTGGCCACCGGACAAGGTTACGCCGCGATCACCCAGCGGCGTGGCCAGGCCGTGGGGCAGGCGCAGCAAGATATCGTCGGCCGCGGCGAGGCGCAGGGCCTCGTGCAGTTGCTCATCGGTGGCGTCGGGGGCGGTCAGGCGCAGGTTGGCGGCGAGGCTGCCGGCAAACAGGAAGCTCTCTTGCGGTACCACATGCACCCGTTGGCGCAGTGAGCCGAGGTCGAGTTCACGAATGTCTTGCCAGCCAGCGTCGTCGTTACCGAGCAACACACGCCCGGCGCTGACATCCGTGAGACGCGGCAGCAGGCTGGCCAGCAGGCTTTTCCCGGTACCGGTGGCGCCCACCAGCGCGACAATTTCACCGGGCACCAGGGTCAGCGAACAGTCATGCAGAATGTCCCGGCCACCGCCGGGAGCGCTCACACTGACGTGCTCCAGGCGCAGCCCCAGGGGCGAAACGGGCAGGGTGGCGCTGCCGCTGCGGATGGCGGCCGGGGCGTCCAGCAGTTGCCAGATGCGCTCGGCACTGGCCCGGGCATCGGCGAAGGTCTGCATCACCCGGCCAATGCCTTCGATGCGAAACACCAGGGTGGTGGCGATCAGCAGCGAGGTCACCAGTTCACCAATGCCCAGTTGGCCGGCGGCCACCAGGTGGGCGCCGTAGACCAGGATCCACACATGGCCGAGGGCGACCACTGCCTGGGGCAGCGGAATACGTGAACTGGAGTACGCCAAGGCTTGGCGGGCCAGCCCGGCGAACACCGCCACTTGTTCGGAAAAGCCCTGGATACGGCTCTGTTCAAGGGCAAAGGATTTGATTACCCGCACGCCGCCGATGCCTTCGCTGAGGTCCTGGTTGACCCGGTCGTAGGCCGCGCCGACGCTGCGGTCGAGTTCAACCAGGCGTTCGGTTTGCAGCACGAAGATCCACAGCCCGGTGACGGTCAGCAGCAGCGGTACCAGCCCCAGCCACGGGTTGTACCAGCTCAACAGGCCGACGGTGGCCAGCACCACCAGCGGGGTTTCCACCACCTGGCGCCAGAAGGTGATCAGGGCGTCACGCACCTTGTCGGCGTCACGGGTGGTACGGGTGATCATCTCGCCCATGCCGTGCTGCCAGTGGTAGCCCAGGTGCAGGCTTTGTACCTGGGCCAGGATGCGTTCGCGCAGGCGCGTCAGCAGTTCCTGGCTGAGCACCAGGGACAGTACGCTGGCGGCGTATTGCAGTACGCCACGGCCCAGGGCCACGGCAAGCATCAGCCACAACCAGTGCCAGCCGAGGCTCGCGTCGAGGCTGCCGTCGGCCTGGCGGATCACCGCGCGGCCGGCGCTCACGTCGTTGACGGCATGGCCGATCAGCCATTGTTGCCAGACCAGGCCGAGGTTGATGGCTACGAACAGCCCGGCGACCAGGGCGAAGCGCCAGGGCATTTCGCGGTAGATCGCCAGGCTGCGCAGAAGAGGGTGTTTTTCGATCATGAAAAGCTCGTTGGGGGGTTATTGATCGTTCCCAAACTGTGGCGAGGGAGCTTGCTCCCGTTGGGTTGCGAAGCGACCCCAAAAACTGGGCCTGCTACGCAGTCCAGCGGGAGCAAGCTCCCTCGCCACAGGGATGTGTTGGGCGGGTCTAGCGAGTGGTCGCCCCCTGGGTTTCCTTGGCGTTGAGGATCGCCGTGTACTCCCCCGGATCAATCCCGTTCAGGTAGTAGTTGCCCACATGGTGCAAGCGCCAGCGAATCGGGTCATGGGTGGTGTGCACCCGGGCGTTGCGCCAGAACCGGTCCAGGTTCCATTTGCTCAGTGACGAGCTGGCCCCGAGCAACGAGAAGATATCGCTGGAAATCTTCAACGACGCGCTGTCTGAATGCGCCCGTGCGGTGGCCACCGACAGGATCAATTCGTCCTGCAGTACCTTGTTTTCCGGGTCCTGTTCATGTTCGTCAAACACCCGCGCCGCATCCCGCAGCAGTGACTCCGCCGCGCGCAGGGCCACCGCGTATTCGCCGATCTGCTTGATGATGTGCGGCTCTTCATTGGCGTGGTCCACGCCGCTTTCTACCCAGGGCCTGGCGTTGTGCTTGAGGTAGTCCACCGCAGCGCTCAGCGCGCCGGAGGCAATCCCGGTATCGATCGCCGCATGCAGGATCTGCGGAAAGGTCAGCCCGGTGCGTTTCATCGGGCCCTTGCGCCGGGAGACGAAGTCTTCATCCAGTTCGATATTGTCGAAATTCACCGTGCCGCTGACCGAGTTTTTCTGCCCGAAGGCTTCCCAGTCGTCCACCAGGGTCAGGCCCGGCGCGTTGCGGTTGAGCAGCACGCCGGCACCGCCATCATCGGAGGCGGCGGTGAGGGAGATCCACTCGGCAAGGTAGGAACCGGTGGAGTAGAACTTGCTGCCATTGAGCACCAGCTTGCCGTCGGCACGCCGCTCGACGCGGGTCTTGAGGGCGAACTTGTTCTTGCCGCCGACTTCCGCCAGGGCGTTGCCAAAGCGCTTGCCGGCCAATACGTCAGCCACCAGGCGATCACGCACCGTATCCGGATAACCGTTGAAGATGCCCCGCAGCATCACGTTGTGAATCTGCAGCAACTGCCCCACACCGCCATCGGCCACCGAGACCAGGCGCACGGTTTCGACGATGGTTTGCACCGAGGCACCCAGCCCGCCAAATGCCTTGGGCACGCCGATGGCGGTCAGGCCGCTCTGGGACAGCAATTGCGCCTGGCGCCACGGCAGTTGGCCGTTCTGGCTGCTGTCGGCGGCGATCGCGGCGATCTCCACGGCGATCTCTTTGGCTGCGGCAATCGCCTCGGCCTCGCTGTGCAGTTGGCGCACCGGTACCTGTTCGAACGTACTCATAGTTTCTTCCCCTGATGTGGCCCGTGTGTGTAAGCCCCCTGTAGGAGCTGGCTTGCCAGCGATGGTGGTTAACGATGACGTGTACTGACGGGTTTACGCGGTGCACTTGAGTCCATCGCTGGCAAGCCAGCTCCTACAGGGGATTGCGCTGGATGTCGGGCATTGAAGGTGCCTTGAGCAAGTTCTGCGCCAATGCCGAAAACCACGCCTGGCGGGGCCTGCGATAACGGGGTGTTGCTGGGGAAGCAGTGGTGAACGGGTGACTGCTGGATCAGCAGCAGTGCTGCTGACAGGCCAGCAACCGCGCTTCAGCTGTTTGCGCCAAAGCCTTGCAAACCGGGGCTTTGGCCAATTGGCACGGCCTCTGCAATACCTCCATGGATTGCCTTGCCCAATTCAATGGAGCTGCCCATGATCCTTTCCGCCGTCCTGCCCAAGCCTGCGCTTGAGCAGATCTGGTTTACCCGCTGCCCGGTGCCGACCGCTTCCGGCATCGCCTACAAACTTGGTTGGTTGAGCGAAGAATTCGCCGCTGACGGCCTGCCGGTCTCGACCCTGCAGGAGGCCCGCCAGTTGGGTCATCACCACTACGATCACGAACTGCCCGGGCTGTTTCGCGAAGGCGGTAACGTGCCGGCACTGGCCGCCCGTGCCGCCGGTGCACCGAGCCGTTTGATCGGCCTGACCTGGATCGAGGAATGGCAGACCATTCTGGTCCGCCCGGACTCCGGCATCACGCGCCCCGAACACTTGAAAGGCAAGCGCCTGGCCTTGCCGGCGTGGGGCGACAGCCGCCCGGGCAGTATCGCCCGGGCCATGAGCCTGCACGGCTATAAAGGCGCGCTGAGCCTGGCCGGCCTGGGCTTTGATGATGTGCAACTGGTGGAGGTCGCGCTGCACGATCAGGAACAGGCGAGCAACCCTCAGGAAGGTTTGCAGCGCCTGTGGTCGGGCCTGGATTACCTGGCTCGCGGCGAAGTGGACGCGGTGTACGTCAAGGGCGCTTCGGCTGCCGACGCTGCCCGTCGTCTGGGCCTGGTGGTGGGCATCGACCTGGACCTGATCGCCGAGCCGCGCTACCGCATCAACAACGGCACGCCGCGCCCGATCACTGTCCACCAGAGCCTGCTGGACAACCACTTTGACCTGGTGGTGCGATTCCTCGCGCAAACCCTCAGCGCGGCTGACTGGGCTGCGAACAATCGCGACGGCCTGAACGCGATTCTCGAAGAAGAAACCCGCGCCGGCAGTGCCGGGGTGGCCGAGGCCTATCGCGGTGATTTCCATACCACCCTGGCCCCGGAACTGTCGGCCCAGCGCCTGGATTTTCTCGGTGTCCAGAAAGACTTCCTGTACCTGCACGGCTTCCTGGAGCGCGATTTTGCAATCGCCGACTGGGTCGACCCGCGCCCCCTGCAAGCTGCCCATGAACTGTTGGCCAAGCGCCGCGCCTGAACCCGGAGAAACTGCCATGACTGCCATTGTCCACGCCCAACCGATCACCCAGGAACTGCAGGGCTTCATCGACAAAGTCCTGCTGGAAGCCGAAGAAGCCTTCACCGTCTTCCGTGAAACCAACACCATCACCGCCAATGGCACCGTGGGCTTTATCGAGCGTGTGCCGGGCCAGGAACTGCTGGTGTCGGTCAACTACGGCGGCCCGTGGAACTACCGCAAGCCGCTGCAAGCCACCGTCACCGACTTTGCCGGCAACGTGATCTTCGGCAAAGGCAAGGGCGGCCTGGGGCGCTACACCAAGCTGTTCCAGCAGCATGCGGACGTGACCACCGTGTCCCACGTGCACTCGCCGTACCTTGGTGCCTGGGCCCAGACCCATCGCACGCTGCCGTTCCATTACGTGCCGGTGCAGCGCTACCAGCTGGCGCGCGAACTGCCGGTGTACATCGACCGGCGCCAGCAGGAAGTGGATTTCATCCTCGACAAGATCGCCGAAAACCCCTTCAACCTGGCGATCCTCGAAGCCAATGGCGGCTCCACCGTGTGGGGCAAGCAAGGGCTGCGGGCCACGGCTGAATTCATCCTGTTGCTGGAGGAGGGCGCGCAGCTGCAATTGCTGGCGGACGCCCTGGGTGGTTCGCGGGCTTACGGCCCGGGCGTGCTGACCCAGCAGTGGAAGATGAGTGGCTTGTTTGAGCAGGCCACGGCGCTGGGCCTGGTCCCCGCCATCGACCGCAAAAACTGAACTCACCCTTATCACGGTGACTGAAACCACCACGATCCCTGTAGGAGCCGGCTTGCCGGCGATAGCGGTGCATCAGGCGACATTCCTGTTGGATGTGCCACCGTCATCGCCGGCAAGCCGGCTCCTACAAGGGGCGGTTCCATTCAAGGATGTCTGTCATGGCTGTAAAGATTCTCTGGTACCTCACCACGCCCGATGGGCCTTATCCGTGGGAGCCTGAAGGGCGCTGGAAAACGGACTTCCAACACCTCAAGCAATTAGCGGTCGCCAGTGATCGCCTCGGCTATTACGGCTCGCTGCTGGGTTCCAGCCCGAATGAAAGCCTGGCGGTGGCCGCGTCGTTGATCGACGCCACCCAGCGCCTGCGTTTCCTGGTGGCGCAGCACCCCGGCGAGCTGTCACCCGCGGTCCTGGCCAAATGGGCCCTGACCTTCGACCAGTTCTCCAACGGCCGCTTGCTGTTCAACGTGGTCAACGGCAACGACGCGGGCCTGGCGACCCTCGGTGTGCATTACCCACACGATGAACGCTACGCCTTCAGCCTCGAATACTGGCGCGCTTTCCAGGGCTTCTACGCCGGGGATACACGGGGCTACGACGGCGAATACATCAAGCTCGCCCCGCGTGCGCCGGGGGCGGCCAAACATCCGCTGGGCGGCTGGCATCCTCCGTACCAGAAACCCGGCATCCCGCTGTGGGGCGCCGGCACGTCGGGCCCGGGGGTTGAACACTCGGTGCAGTTGCTCGACGTGTACCTGAGCTTCGCCAATACGCCGCCAAAACTGGGGGACAAGTTCCGCAAGGTCGCCGCTGAAGCCGCAAAAATCGGCCGCGAACTGACCTTCGGCACCCGCCTGCAAATCATCGTGCGCGAGACCGAAGAAGAGGCCTGGGCCCACGCCGAGAAACTGCTGCAACGCACCTCGCTGCAAACCGCCCGCACTGCCATCGAACGCCAGTTGCCCCCCGGCGTGAGCTTCGAGGATTTCCACAGCGACGACCCGCAAACCCAGCGCAACGTCGAGACCATTCGCGCCGGCCGCCTGCCCAAGGCCCGCGACCTGGAGATCTACCCCAACGTATGGCTGGGCCCGAGCCTGTTCGGCTTCAACATCCTCGGCCCGGCCGCCGGCACGTATCTGGTGGGCAGCGCCGAGCAGGTGGCCGAGCGCATTCGTGAGTACGAAGCCCAGGGCACTTCGGCGTTCATCCTGTCGGGCTTCCCGCTGATCGATGAAGCGCACCGGGTGGCGGACCTGCTATTCCCGCTGCTGGACCTGGACCACGGTTTTGAAGTGCCGCGTCTGAACGCCGTGCAACACCAAGAGGCGTAACTGATGAGCGAAGGATTTTCCCGCCGGGTGTTTCTCGGCAACAGCCTGGCCATCGGCGGCGGTTTGCTGCTGGGTGGCTGCGACAGCGGCGCAGCACCGACAGCGGTATTGTCGACTACGCCGACCACCGGTGGACGCCTGCGCATCGGCATCATCGACGGCGACCAGTCCGGCAACCTCGATGCCCATAAACCGGTGGGCGGCGGGATCATTCGCGGCTGGGCGCTGTACAGCAAGTTCTGGGAGTGGAACACCGACGTCAGTACACGCCTGGCCCTGGCCGAGTTCGCGGAACCGAACGCCGACGCCAGCGCCTGGACCATCCGCATCAAGCCCGGGCTTGAGTTTCATCACGGCAAGACCATCGGCGCGGACGACATGCTGTTCTCGCTGCTGCGCCTCACCGACCCGAAACTCGCCTCGCCGTTTGCCGGTCTGGTGGGCGCCATCGACCGCAATGCGCTGCGCAAGCTGGATGAACGCACCATCGAAATCCGCTTCAAACAGGGCCAGAGTTTCTTCCCGCTGGATGAAACCCTGATCAGCTTCGGCGGCATCGTGCCCACCGACTACGACCCCATCACCAATCCGGTGGGCGCCGGCCCCTACAAGCTCAAGCGCTTTGTGCCCGGCCAGCGTTCGCTCTACAGCCGGTTCGAGAATTACTACAAGCCCGGCCAACCCTATGCCGACGAACTGGAAATCATCGAGTTCAAGGACCAGGTGTCGCGGGTCGCGGCCTTGCGTGCCGGGCAGATCGACGTCGCCAGCGGGGTGCAGGCCGAGCACAGCGCATTGCTCAAGGCCGACTCGCGCCTGTCGCTGTGCGTGTCGCCCAGCACCTCGTTCACCGGGTTCAACCTGAACCTGGCCAAGCCGCCGTTTGATGACGTGCGGGTGCGCCAGGCGTTCCGTCTGCTGGCCGATCGGCAGGAGCTGGTGGACCGTGGGCTCAACGGTTTCGGGCGCATCGCCAACGACCTGTATTCGCCCCACGATCCCACCTATAACCATGACATCGCCCAGCGTCCCCATGACCTGGAACAGGCGCGCTCGCTGCTGCGCCAGGCCGGGCAGACCGATCTGCGGGTGGAGCTGACCACCCCGTCGGGCCCCGGCGTGAATGCCGCGCTGGTGTTTGCCCAGCAGGCGAAGAAGGCGGGCGTGGAGGTGCGCGTGACCCAGGTCGACGGCGCCGTATTCAACGGCCCGCAGCGTGAGCAATGGCAACTTTCACCGGGTTCGACACCGGCCCGTGGCTTCCTCGCGTCGGCTTTACATAACGACGCGCCATTGGCGATCTACAACCGCAGCAATTTCCACGACGAGCGTTTCGACGCGCTGTACCGCCAGGCCCTGGCCCAGCCGGACTTGCAATTGCGCAAAGGCCTGGTGCACGAGGCCCAGCAGATTCAACACGAACGCGGCGGGCTGCTGATATGGGGCTTCAACGATGTGCTGGACGCCGCTTCGGTACGGGTTGGCGGCCTCACGCCGGAACAGACCACCTTCGCCTCCTGGCGCTTTGACGAGCTGTGGTTGAACCATGTCTAAACCCCTGCGAACGCCGGCCTGGCTGTCCTGGTTTATTGGTCGGCTGGGCTACGGCCTGCTGACCGCCTGGGTGATCAGCCTGGTGGTATTTATCGCCACCCAGGCGCTGCCCTCGGACCCGGCCCGGGTGATTCTCGGCCCCGACGCGCCGCTGCAAAGCATCCTCACCCTGCAACATCAACTGGGGCTGGACCAGCCGATCCTGCGGCAGTACCTGCGCTGGCTCGGCTCGGTCCTGAGCGGCGACCTGGGGGTGTCACTGGACTCCAACGCGCCGGTCAGCAGCATCCTGTGGGGGCGTTTCGGCTACACCCTGGCGTTGCTCGCCGGGGTGATCGCCGTGGTGGTGCCGGCAGCGCTGGCCCTTGGCGTGTACCTGGCGTTGCGTCGTGACAGCCACCTCGACCGCTGGAGCCTGTCGTTGCTGATTTTCCTCAAGGCCACGCCGGGCTTCCTGTTGGCCATCGGCCTGGTGTTGCTGTTTTCCATGCCGCATATGGACTGGTTGCCGGCGGTGTCGATCCTCGATCCGGACCAGTCGCTGTGGCGCCAGTTGCCGTTCCTGGTGCTGCCGGTGTTGGCCCTGAGTCTGTCGGCGCTGCCGTACCTCACGCGCATGGTGCGTGCGGCGATGATCGATGCACTGGAGTCCGACTACGTGATTGCCGCACGGCTGCGGGGCATTCCCCACTGGCGGATCGTGTGGCGGCACACCTTGCCCAATGCGCTGGTGCCGGCGATTCAAGGCGTGGCGCTGACCCTGCGCACGTTGATTGGCGGCGCGGTGCTGGCGGAAGTGATCTTCAGCTACCCGGGCATCGGTACGGCACTCAACGCGGCGATCCAGATGCGTGATCTGCCGATGATCCAGGCCATCGTGCTGGTGATCACGCTTGCAGTGGTGTTGATCAACCTGCTGGCCGACCTGTTGACGGTGCTGCTCACGCCCAAGCTGCGCACGGCCCGTCGTGTGACCCTGATTTCGCGCAACCGCCGGGGCATTACCCCATGGTGGCGGCGCTCCCGAGGTGATGCATGAGCAAGAGTCGAGTATCCCGCTGGCTGGCTGAGCCGCAAACCCGCAAGGGCGCGCTGATCACCCTGCTGGTGATCGCTGTGGCGCTGCTGGGGCCATTGCTGGCGCCCCATGGCTCGACGGACATGGTCGGGCCGGTGTACGGCGCGCCGACGGGGTGGGCGCTGCTGGGCTATGACTTTTTGGGGCATGACGTGTTGTCGCGGCTGCTCAGCGGTGGCCTGTCGGTGCTGTGGATGTCAGTGGCGGCGGCAAGCATTGCCCTGGCGGTGGGCAGCACCCTCGGCTTGCTCGCAGGGCTCTCGCGGCGGCGCCTGGACCAGTTGATCACCTGGCTGGTGGACGTGTCCCTGGCGTTTCCCGACCTGATCCTGGTGTTGTTGATTGTCTCGATGCTGGGCCGTGCACCGTGGTTGATCGTGCTCACCGTATCGATTGCATTTATTCCCGGGGTGATTCGCCTGGCGCGGGCCAGTGCGGTGGCAGTGGCGGGGCAGGAGTTTGTCGAGGCGGCGCAGATGATGGGCTACTCGCGACGGCGGATCCTGTTCAAGGAAATCCTGCCGAACATCCTGACGCCGTTGCTGGTGCACTTCGGCAACATGCTGACCTGGGGCGTGGGCATGCTCTCGGGCCTGAGTTTCCTCGGTTATGGCGTGGCGCCGCCGACGGCGGACTGGGGCTTGATGATCAATGAAAACCAGGCAGGTTTACTGGTACAGCCCTGGGCGGTGCTGGCCCCCGCCGTACTGATCGGCGTATTTGCCTATGGCACCAATATCCTCGCCGAAGGCATTGGCCGCAGCAGCGCACGCCTGGGAGAAAAACAGCCATGAATGCAATTGCGGAGATTACGACGACGGTGCTGCAGGTCAGCGGCTTGCGGGTTGAGTTGCCGGGGCAGGTGGATGTGCTGTCCGGGGTGTCTTTCAGCCTGCAGGCTGGCGAAATCCTTGGGATGGTGGGTGAGTCGGGTTCCGGCAAGACCACCTTGGCCACCGCGCTGCTGGCCCATGCCCGTCGCGGTGCGCGGATTGTCGGTGGCCAGGTGCATATCGCCGGCCAGGCGCTGTTGAGCCTGGAAGGCGAAGCCTTGCGCCGCGCCCGTGGCAGCCTGATCGGCTACGTCGCCCAGGACCCGGCCACCGCGCTCAATCCGGCGCTGCGTATTGGCAGCCTGCTGCGCGAAACCCAGGCGGTGCACCCACTGCAGTTGGACAAGCCTGCGCAGCAACAGCGAATTATTGAAACCTTGCGTGATGTGGGCCTGCCGGATGATCCGGAGTTTTTACGGCGCTTTCCCCATCAACTGTCCGGCGGCCAGCAACAGCGGGTCATGCTGGCCCTGGCGTTTGTGCTGCGGCCCCGGCTGATCGTGCTGGATGAGCCGACCACCGCCCTGGACGTCACCACCCAGGCGCACATCCTCGCCACCTTGCGCCGCTTGTGCAAAAGCCAGGGCGTGGCGGCCGTGTATGTGTCCCATGACCTGGCGGTGATCAAGGACCTGGTGGACCGGGTGATGGTGATGTACGCCGGGCGGATTGTTGAAACAGCCACCCGGGAAGGGTTGTTCAGCGGGCCGTCCCATCCCTACACCCGGGGCTTGCTGGCGGCGATTCCCGATGTGGCCGGGCGCCGTGAGTTGCTCGCGATTGCCGGGCATGCACCTGCGCCGGGTCAGCGGCCGCAAGGCTGCGGGTTCGGGCCACGGTGTGAGCGTTTTCGGCCTGAGTGTTCGCAACAGGAACCGTTATTACAGACGCTGTCGGCGGCGCATGAAGTGGCGTGTTTCGCGCCCCATGATCAGCCGTTGCAGCGCATCGCCCTGGCACCGATTGCCGCCGTGGATGCGCGCACCGATACCGCCTTGCTGGAGATCAGTGGGTTGAACGTGGCGTATGACCGGCAGGTGCTGTTTGACGTGTCGCTGCAGTTGCTGCCGGGGGAATGCCTGGCGCTGGTGGGCGAGTCCGGTTCCGGCAAGACCAGCCTGGCGCGGGCCGTTGCCGGGCTGGGGGAGAATGCCGAAGGCGAGCTGCGTTATGCCGGGCAGCCGTTGCCGCTACAGGCACGGCAGCGCGAGGCGGAGTTGCGGCACCAGATTCAGTACATCTTCCAGAACCCGTATCGGGCGTTGAATCCCCGGCAGACGGTGTATCAGACCTTGAGTGCACCGCTGGAGCATTTCTTTGCGGTGAAAGGTGCTGCGGCGCGGGAGCGGGTGGAGGCGGTGCTCAAGCGGGTGTCGCTGCCGGCGTCGGTGGCCGGGTTGTATCCCCACAGCCTGTCCGGCGGTGAGCGCCAGCGCGTGGCGATTGCCCGGGCGTTGCTGTGTGAACCGAAGCTGCTGATCTGCGATGAGATCACCTCGGCGCTGGACGTCTCGGTACAGGCCTCGATCCTGGATCTGCTGCGCCAGTTGCAGCGGGACGGGTTGACGTTGTTGTTCGTCACCCATGACCTGGGCGTGGTGCGGGCGATTGCTGACCGGGTGCTGGTGCTGAAGGTCGGGCGGGTGGTGGAGCAGGGCGCGGTGGATAGCGTGCTGGATCAGCCGCAGGCGGCGTATACGCAGACGTTGCTGGAGCATTCGCCCTCGCTGGGTTGACTGGCACTGCTGCGCAGTGATCGCCGGCAAGCCGGCTCCTACAGGTTTCGTGTAGGAGCCGGCTTGCCGGCGATGGCGTCCGTCCGTTCACACCCAAATGGCATCCCACAGCGGATAGTCATGTACCCGCCGCACCAGCCCCGCCCGTATTGGGTTGGCGATGATGTAACGGGCCACGGCCTGCAGGTCTTCCTCCCGGCGAATTGCCCGATCGTGAAAACCTTTCTGCCAGAAACGCCCCGAGCGCCCCAAACGCGCGTTAACCGCACGCGCACTACGGGACTTTGTTGCAAGCATCAGTTGCGCCAGCGTGCTGTGCTTGAGCTCAACCAGCCAATGGAAATGATCAGGCATGACGACCCAGGCGAGAGAGTCAGCCAAGCCTTCGGTTTGGGCCTGGCGGAATTGATGAACGACTAGTCGGCCGACCCGCCAATCGGCAAAGACAGGATCGCGGTGCTGGGTGACTGCCGTGAGCATGTAAATCTGCCCGGGTTCGGAATAGCGGCCGCAGCGTAGGTGTTTGGCGTGGGGAAGCGTGGACATTCCTTGTCCTCCTGTTGGGAATACAGGCAGGAAAGGCTAGTGTGGAACGTCGAGATTTGCGGCGGGCTTTTGGCTCAGGGTGTGTCTGTGGGGGCGCCATCGCCTGTAGGAGCCGGCTTGCCGGCGATGGCGTTGGCCGCCGTTACGCGACCTTGCGCCTACGCGCGGCCTCGCGCACCGCCGGAATGATCCACCGCCCATAATCCACTGTGTCATACAGCGGGTCATACCCCCGGTTCAAAAACGTCGTGACCCCTAGATCCACATAATCCAGCAGCGCCTGGGCCACGGTCTCCGGTGTGCCTACCAACGCCGTGGTGTCGCCATACGCCCCAACAGCCGTCGCCGTCGGCATCCACAACGCCCGATCATGCCGATCCCCCAGCGCAGCCGCCGCCAACAACCGCTCCGACCCCGTGCCCTTGATCCTCTTCTGCCACGGACTGCCCGCCGCAAACTGTGGATTGGCCTTGATCTGCGCCAGGATCTGCTCGGCCCGCTGCCACGCCAATTCCTCGGTCGCCCCCAATATCAGGCGCACCGACAAACTCACCCGTGGCGCCTGCACACCGGCCGCACTGGCCGCTGCCTTGAGCTTGGCAATCTGCTCCGCCACACCGCTCAACGGCTCGCCCCACAGCGCGTACAAATCCGCATGCTTGACTGCGATCTGATAGGCAATGTCCGACGAGCCGCCAAACGAAATCGGGATATGCGGCTGTTGCAGCGGCTTGACCGGCGAAAACGCGCCCTTGATGTTGAAGTACTTACCCTCGAAGTCGAACGGCTCTTCGGCGGTCCAGGTACGTCGCACGATCTCCAGGTATTCGTCGGTGCGCTGGTAGCGCTCGGTCTTGTCCAGCAGGAAGTCGCCTTCCTGGGGTTCGGCGGTGATGCCGGTGATGGCGTGCAGGCGAATACGCCCACCGCCGGTGGTGTGATCCAGCGTGGCAAACGCACGGGCTGCGACGGTTGGCGCGGTAAGCCCCGGGCGGTGGGCGATCATGAAGCCCAGGCGCTCGGTGTGCGCTGCCGCATAGGCGGCGATCTGCAAGCTGTCGGCACTGCCGGGCCCGCTGGCGATCAGCACCCGGTCAAAGCCTGCGTGTTCATGGGCGCGGGCGTGGTGGCGGATAAACCCGAGGTCGAAGTCCGGGCTGCGCACGCCACGGGTCTCGGACCATTGGCGGGGGAAGATCATGCCGACAAATTCGATGGACATGGTGGGGCTCCTTTGAGGGTTAGAACTGGTAGTCGACCTGGGCCAGCAAGGTGCGGCCCGGCATCGGTTGCAGGAAGGTGTTGGTGGAGCCGGCCAGGCCACTGACGAAATTCAGTTCGTTGGTCAGGTTCAGCACGCGCAAGGTGGTGCTCCACTGCGGCTGGCGGTAGTACACGGCAAGGTCGAGGTTGTATTCGTTGGGGATCTTTACGGTCTTGCTCAGGTTCAGGTACCAGTTGCTGGTCCACCAGCCGGACAGCTCGGCGCCAAAGCCCGAGTCGAAGCGGTAGTCGACGTAGCCGCTGGCGGTGTATTCAGGAATCTGCACCGCGTCGAAACGCCCGGAAGGCCGCTGGTTGAGGTTGTTGTTATCGCCGAATACGGTGCCGTTATCGGGCACGAACCCGGCGGAGGCAAAGCCTGCCTGGGAGGTGAATTCGTTGTAGGCGTTGAGCTTGGACAGGTTCAAGCCGCTGCGCAGGTGGTCATCCGGCTGGTAGCGCACGGTGGCTTCCACGCCCTTGATCACCAGCCGCGCGATGCTGTTGTTGCTGTCCGGCGCCTGGTCCCGGGCCTGCTTGAACGCGGCGAGGGTCATGAACAGCTGGTTAGGCACCGCTTCCACTTTCACGCCCACTTCGTGCAATACGCTCAGGCTCTGGAACGCCAGGGGATTGAGCAGGTTCGCGCCACTGCCGCTGCCCCAACCGAGGCCGTTGGAAAAGAACCCGGTGTTGACCGCCAGCGAGCGATCGAAGGTGTAGTAGAGCGTGGTGTTTTCCGTGGGCTTGACGTAGGGGCTGACCTGGAAAGCGAACAGCCGGTAGTTGTCGCTGTCCTTGCGCGGGTTGCCGCCGGCGAGCACGAACGGGTTGTCGATCTCGGCCTCGATCCAGCTGCGGCTGGCACCGATGTTCAGGCCGATATAATCGCCGTACTTGAGGTTGTGCTGGCTGAACAGGGTCTTGGTGGTCCAGGTGCTTTCGGCGGTGTAGGGCGCCACGGACTCGGCGTAGAGCCCGTGCCCGGCGGGGTACATCGGCGGCAGACTCAGCCAGCCATAGTAATTGGAGTACTGCGGCACGCCGGGTTGGCCGATCCAGGCGCCATTGCCGCCGGCGGGGTTGGCGCCGTTGAGGCCCAGCAGATCGCCGGGGTTCTTGCCCGACGGATCCTGGGTCAAGTCATAGGCATTGATGGTGGAGCCGAAGCTGTTGTTGGCGACGATCGACTGGTTGAATTCCCGGCGATAGATCAGGCCGGTGTTGCTGTCATCCCGCAGGGTCCAGCCGCCCAGGCGGGTTTCATTGCGCGAGCGGAATTCGAAGCGGTTGTCGAAGATGTTGTCTTTGGACTGCACCTGGAACGAACCCACGGCATCGGTGATGTCCTTGGAGCGTTGGTAGAACGTGCTGTTGGCCACGGTGATGGTGGGC
The DNA here is from genome assembly GCF_024807515.1 of Pseudomonas sp. BIGb0558. Classification (NCBI taxonomy): domain Bacteria; kingdom Pseudomonadati; phylum Pseudomonadota; class Gammaproteobacteria; order Pseudomonadales; family Pseudomonadaceae; genus Pseudomonas; species Pseudomonas sp. BIGb0558. The sequence continues at coordinate 8,668 of NZ_JANUEW010000062.1, read as the reverse complement.
GACAGATCGGCCTCGATGCGCAGTTGCGTGGTAAAGCGTCGGGAGCTGCTTTCATCTTCCTTGCGTTGCCCGGTTTGCGAGGACAGCGAGCGTTCGCCGTTACCCGCCAGCGTCGGGTCATACACCCAGCCCCGCAGGCTGCCGGGGTTGCTCTGGGTGTTGGGCGAGGCGGTCTGGAAGCTGCCGTCCACCACGCTGTATTGGCCCTGGGCATTGCGCTGGCGTTTGACCCAGCCGAGGGTCGGCGCATCGGCGGCGCCGGAGGCCAGCACCGGCGACCACAGGGTGTTGCCGTTCTGGATAATCGGCGTGGCGCGCCCGGCGTAATACTTGCCGTTGTCCACCAGGTCCTGGGTGGCGCGGTTCCAGCCGTGGGTGATGTTGTAGTCGTAGTAGTTGTCGTAGCTGGCGTTCCAGTCCACCCGCACGTTGTCGTTGCGCCAGGCGAGGGCGCCGTAGAAGGCGTCGAAGTTGTTGTCGACGTTGTCGTAGAAGTCCTGCTGGCGCTGCTTGGTGATGCTCAGGCGGTAGGCCAGGTTGTCACTCAAGGGCCCGGTGTTGTCGATGCTGAACTTGTTGGAACTGCGGGACGTGCCGTCCGGTATCCACGAGCCCAGTTCGCCACTGAGTTTGGTCTTGAACTCGTTGAAGTTCGGCTTCTTGCTCAGGTAGTTCACATAACCGCCGCTGCCGGACACCGAACCGTAGGTGACCGAGGATGGCCCGGCGACGATGTCGGCGCCTTCATAGGCGTTGAAATTCGCCGGGTGGCGCACGCCGTAGGCGCGCTGGCCGTCCTGGAACACCTCCGAGCCCTGGGCGCGAAACTGCGGGGCGATGCCGGCGTTCTGGCCGCCGCCGCGGGTGATGCCGGGGGCGTATTTGACCAGGTCGTCGGCGCTGCGGATCGAGTCGTTGGCCAACTGTTCGGCGTTGATTTGCACCACCGAACGGGGTGTATCGAGGACCTTGGTCTCGGTGCCGCCGTACACCGACGTCGGCGGGCGAATGGGCAAAGCGTCGTCATCGGACTGGCTGGCATTGGCCTGCACGGTCACGGTTTGCAGTTGGGTATCGGCGGCAAAGGCCTGGATTGGCAGGCTTGCGGCCAGCAGCAGAGGTAAACGCAAGGCGATAGCGTGCATGGCAGAAATGCCCCATAAAAAGAATGAAGAGCGCACGGTCCCTTGTAGGAGCCGGCTTGCCGGCGATGAGGCCCTTGAGCCCTGCGCCGGTCGACCGGACGCCATCGCCGGCAAGCCGGCTCCTACAGGGCGATGCGGTGTAAGTGGGTTAGGCGGTGTCTTTGAGCCAGAGCTTTTCGAAGCGCCAGGTGCTGAACAGCGACTCTTCGGACTGCGCCCCGCCGACGCGGGTGGAGACGCTGTCGAGCAAGTCGGCGTAGCCCCAGATCAGCATCCCGCCGCGCTCGTACTGGATCTGCTGGACCTGATGCACCAGGGCCTTGCGTTTTTCCAGGTCGGGCTGGGCCATGGCGGCCAGGAACAGCTCACTGAATTGCGGGTCGTTGAAGTGGGTCTTGTTGGACACCGCGAACGGCGCGTCGGTATGGATCGCACTCGCCAGGAACGGCGCGCCGATGCTGCCGCCGGTGCTCAGGGTCCAGTCGTTTTTCAGCGGGCCCTGGAAGGTCGCCAAATCCACCTGCTTGACCTTGAGGGTCACGCCGATGCGCTTGGCCTGTTCGGCCAGCACCAGCGCCGAACTCAAGCCCGGCCCCGGGGTGGTGATCAATTCCACCTCGAGGTTTTCCTGGCCGGCGTCCTTGAGCAGTTGCGCCGCGCGTTGCGGGTCGTAGGGGCGCGGCCCGAGGTCGTGGTTGAAGGTCGGGTCGCTGGGTGCATAAAGGTCGTTGGCCACCCGGCCCTGGCCGTTCAATGCACGGCGCACAAGCTCTTCACGATCCGCCATCAAGCGAAATGCTTCGCGCACCCGTGGGTCGTTGAACGGTGGCTTGTCGAGGTTCATGTCGAACGACAGCCAGTTGCCGGTCACCGAGGTGATCACCTTCAGGCGCGGGTCCTTTTGCAGGATCGGCAGCTGTTCGGTGGGCATCACGTTGGCCATGTCGATTTGCCCGGAGCGCAGGGCGGCCAGGCGCGAAACCTGGTCCTTGAAGTCGATGATTTCCAGCTCATCGGCGTAGGGCTTGCCGTCCTTGTAGTAGTGCTCGAAGCGGGTAAACAGCGAGCGCTGGCCGGGGGTGAAGCTTTTCAGCTTGTAGGGCCCGGCGCCCACCGGGTTGGTGACCGGGTGGTAATCCACCGGCACGATGCCGCCGAAGTTGACCCAGGTTTCTGCCAGCGGCATGTAGCTGCGGCCGTCGCGAAAGCTCAGGCGCACGGTGCGGTTGTCGAGCTTGACCAGGTTGTCACGGTCCACCCAGTGCAGCAGCGCCGCGTAGGGCGAGGCCAGTTGCGGGTCGGTGAGGCGGCGGATCGAGAAGATCAGGTCATCGGCATCGATGGTCTTGCCGTTGTGGAATTCCAGGCCGGGGCGCAGGCGCAGGGTCCAGCTGCTGGCGTCGGCATTCGGCTCGGCAAATTCGGCCAGGGCCAGGCGCGGTTGCATCTGCTCGTCCCATTCCCACAGCTTGCTGTACAGCGCAAAGCCGCGAACGATGCCACTGCCCACGGGCTTGTGGGCATCGAGGTTGCCGCTCTGGTTGCCATCCAGGATGCCCAGGCGCAGGCGCCCGCCATAGCGTGGCTGATCGTTGCCGGCAACGCTTTTGGGCGTGTCTGCGGGGCCGCAACCGGCCAGCAGCAAGCCGCCGCCGACGGTCACGCTGTAGCCGAGAAAGTCCCGGCGGCTAAGCAGTAGGCTCATGGCATCAGACTCCGGCCGGGCCGTTGGCGGAGCGCAGTTCCAGCACGGGCTCCTGAGGGCGACTCAGCTCGGCGCGTTCACTGCGAAAGTGCGGCAGGATGTGCTCGCCCAGGCGATAGGCCTCTTCCAGATGCGGGTAGCCGGCGAGGAAGAACAGGTCGATGCCGATGGCGTTGTACTCGCGAATCCTTGCCACCACGTTCTCGTAGCTGCCCACCAGCGCACAGCCCGGCGGGATGCCGATGTAGCCCAAGCCAGTCCATACATTGGGGTGGATGAAGAAGTCGTCGAAGCTTTGGGTCTCGGTTTTTTCACTGAAGCCGTGCTCGTAGCTGAGCTTGCGCGCCGTACGCAACCCGGCATGGGCCGCCACGGCCTTGACCGCGCCCCGGGCGATGCCTTCGTCGAAGAAACGCTTGGCTTCGGTGCGGGCCAGTTCTTCGGTTTCCCGGGTGATCACGTCAATCGACAGGCCGAAGCGAATGTCGGTGCGGCCCCATTTCAACGCGCGCGCGCGCAGGTCAGCGATCAGGGCGGCGATCTCGTCCGGGTGCTCGGCGCGCATCAGGTAGAAGTCGGCGTGCTTGGCGGCAAACTCCCGGGCGGCGATGGACGAACCGGCAGTGCAGATCAGCGGCAACCGGGCCTTCTTCAACGGCCCGCGCAGGCCGCCACCCTCGGCCTTGTAGAACTTGCCGTCGTAGTGGAAGGACTCGTTGTGCCAATAGCCCTTGACCACGTCCATGAATTCGGTGGCGCGTTCGTAGCGTTCATCGTGGTCGCTGAAGTCGCCCACCTGGCGCTGGATCGCGTCCGAGCCGCCGTTGATGATGTTCCACACCAGGCGGTTGCCGGTGGCGCGCTGGTAGGTGGCCGCCTGCTGCACCGCCACCCACGGGGTGTAGTGGTAGGGCTGGAACGCGGTGACGAATTGCAGGGTGCGGGTTTCCCGGGCCAGCAGCGCGCAGACGGTCCACGGCTCTTCGCCGGTGGGCGCGTTGACCATCAGCGCACCGCCAAAGCCGTTGATTTCTGCGGCCCTGGCGATTTGCCCGAGGTAGTCGATGTAGGTGAAGTGATCACCTACGCTGAAACCCGACACTGCGCCGGTGCTTGGCCCGCCGCGATGCCAGTCGCCGCGGTTGCGTGGGTCGCCGGGCAGGAACTGGGTTTCGCCGTGCAAAGGCAGGCGGGTGAAGAATTCGATGCTCATGCAAGCCTCCTGCTTATTGCGCGGTCGGGGCGCAGATCGGGGTGATCGGCTGGTCGTTGATGACCTTGTGGGCAAACGGGATCGAGTCCTTGAGTGATGCATTGACCGTGGCGCTGTGGCCCAGGCCTTTGTACAGGTGGCCTTCGACGATGGAGCCGGCCTTGCACGCGTCCTGCATCAGCTTGACCTGGGTCACGGCGGCCGGGGTGGTGTCTTCGGCGCCGGTGCCGATGAAGATTGGCTTCGAGGTTTTCAACGTCGGGTAGGACACTTGCGCCAGCCACGGGGCGAGCTGCTTGCCCTTGTAGTCTTTCTTGGTGTTGGCGATGCTCAGGCCCAGGCCTTCCACGTCGCCTTCGAGGGCGAACAGGCAACTGGTGCGGGCCTGCTCGAAAATCGGCAGGGCTTTTTCGGTGTAGAAGTCGGCCGGGTTGATGCTCGGGTCGTATTGCTGGGCGGCGAGCAAGGTGTAGAAGCCGTAGGCCAGGGTGGGGTCGACCTTGTTGCGCACTTCTTCGCTGGGGTTTTTCGCGTAGTCGAGGGTGTAGATCACACCGGTGCCGATGCTGCCTTTCACTCCCAGGTCCGGGGCGTAGGTGGCGGCATAGGCTGCGGCGGCGAAGGCACCGGCACCGCCCTGGGATTGACCGACGATCAACACCTTGTCGGCCAGCCCGGGTACGCCGGCCACCACGGCCTTGGCGGCGTCGAGGATTCCGTAGGCAGCCATGCGGCTGTTCAGCAAGGGGTGGCCGCCGGGCACGCCGAGGCCCTGATAGTCGGTGGCGACGACGGCAAAACCTTCGGCCAGCCAGCGATTGAGGTAGGCCACGTCACGGTACGAGCGACCTTGCCAGGACGGTGCACACACGTCCGCCACGCCCACGGTGCCATGGCCCCAGCTCGCCACCGGCCAACCACCGGCAGGCGGCGTGCCTTTTGGCAGGAACAGCGCGCCGGACACCACCACCGGCGTCTTGTTATCGATGCCGTCGGTGGAGGTGTACAGAATCCGCTGGGCGCTGGCGGCATTGGCCAGGCTCAAGGTGTTATCCAGGGGCTCGCTGCGCAGCAGTTTGCCGGGAACCGTCGGGATGGCTTTTTCCCAGGTGTAGAACGCCGAGACGCGGCCATCGCCTTGCAGCGGGTCGGGTTTGGGGGCGTAGGTGTCGGCAGCAAACACGCTCATGGACAGGGCCAGGACGCTGAGGCCAAAGGCAAAGGAGTGCGGCAGTTTCATGCTTAATTTCCCTATTACGGATTAGTGCTGACCTGGCCACGCAGGGCCGGCCAGTAGTCGGTGAGTTTCAGGTCGATCAGGGCCTGGTTGGTAAAGCCGGTGGCCAGTGACGGGCCGATGTCGTAGGTGCTGCGAATCAGGTGATTGGCCAGGGCGTAGGTGGTGAGGGCCTGGTAGTGCGCCTTGAGTTGCTGGTCGCTTTTCGGCGCCCAGCGATCCTTCCAGGCCACCGGGTCGTCCTGGTCGTCGCGGCGCAATACGCTTTCGGCGGTGCCGGCGCGGGAAGACAGCTGGTAATAGGCGTCCTGGTTCTGTGGCTGGGAAATCCACCACGCGGCTTTCACCCAGGCCGTGGCGAGCAATTGGGTGATGTCCGGGTGCTGCTGCACGAAGCTGTCGGTGCCCCACAGGTCGGAGACCAGGCGCCAATCGTTGTTGCCTTGCTTGGTGGACCAGATGATCTTGCCCACGCCCTTGTCTTCCAGGGCATAGGCCTCGCTGAGCAGCACCGCAGCGTCGACCTTGCCGGCAGACACGGCCGCGGCGCTGACTTGCGGGTTGAGGTTGGCGATCTTGAAGTCATCGAGCTTCAGGCCCTTGCTGGCCAGGAAGTTGCTGAAGGCGAACTCCCATGGCCGGCCGCGATGCAGCGCCAGGCGCTTGCCCTTGAGGTCGTCGATGGTTTTCGCGGTGGAGCCTTCGGGCACCACCAGGTAGATGTTGTTGCCGCTGCCGCCGGGCACGATCAGCTTGCCCGGCACGCCGCCGGCCCCGGCGATCACCGAAGGCAGGTCACCGCGCACGGCGAAGTCCAGGCTGTTGTTGCTGAAACCTTCGTTGATCTGCGGCCCGGCGCCGGCGTGGGGCAGGGCGATCCACTCCAGCTTGACCCCGCGTTCACGCAGTTGCGCTTCGAGCCAGCCGTCTTCGATCACGCGCCCGGCGATGCCGCCGAACACCGGTTTGCCGCCCTGGGTGTAGGCGACGATGGCGATCTTCACCGACGCCGGTGGCGCCTGTTCGGCCAGCACGCCGGTGCTGACCAGCACACCGAACACGGTGGCAATGCTGTTGCGCCAGAAGTTTTTCATTGGGTTCTCCCTGCTAAGTGATCGCGACCCCCTGTAGGAGCCGGCTTGCCGGCGAAGGCGTCCGTTTGGTCGGTGCAAGGCCTGAGGGCCTCATCGCTGGCAAGCCAGCTCCTACAGGGGAGGCGGCGTTGGGAGGGAGAGAGCAGATTGCATGCCATCAGCGGGAAAACGCCCTGCGCGCCTTGTAGGCCGTGGCTTTGAGGGTTTTCGAAAAGCTGGCTGGCAATGGCTTGGTGTTGATCTGCACACACGCAGGTGCTGGCCGATTGCTGCTCCAGCAGCAGGTGGAGGGGGATGTGTTGGTATATTCTTTTAAGGCATATATAAATATTAATTAATAATTAAATGGTATAGAAAACTTCATGCACTATTGACACGCGCTTTTACTGCCAGGAATGCACCATGTCGCTGATTACCCATCCCAACGCCCGTGAATTGACCAAGTCGGTGCGCGCCACCGTGCTGGTCTTCAAGGACCCGCGCTCACAGGAACTGCTGGCCCGCATCGAGCGCCTGGCACCCAGTGAGGCCAACACCTTGATCATTGGCGAAACCGGCACCGGCAAGGAATTGGTTGCGCGGCATATCCATCATCTGAGCCGTCGCGGGCGTGAGCCGTTTGTGGCGGTGAACTGCGGCGCGTTTGCCGAAACCCTGGTGGAAAGCGAGTTGTTCGGCCACGAAAAAGGCGCGTTCACTGGCGCCACCACCCACAAGGCCGGCTGGTTCGAAGCGGCCAACGGCGGCACGCTGTTTCTCGATGAGATTGGCGATTTGCCGTTGAACATGCAGGTCAAACTGCTGCGGGTGTTGCAGGAGCGCGAAGTGGTGCGCCTGGGTTCGCGCACGCCGATTCCGATCAATGTGCGACTGGTAGCGGCCACTAACGTAAACCTTGCCGATGCAGTGGTGGCCGGGCATTTTCGTGAGGATCTGTTCTATCGCCTGCACGTCGCCACCATCCGCCTGCCGCCTCTGCGGGAACGGCCGGGGGACATCTTGCCACTGGCGGAATTTTTCCTTGAGGAACATTGCCAGCGCCTGGGCTACAACCGCGCTTCGCTGAGTATCGAGGCCGAGCGCAAGTTGCTGGAACACAGCTGGCCGGGGAATATTCGCGAGCTGGAAAACGCGATTCACCATGCCTTGCTGGTGTGCCGAAACCAGTTGGTGCAGCCGCCGGACCTGCACCTGGTGGACATGCGTTCCTCGGGCATTCGCCAGGACGAGGCGAACCAGGCCGCGCCTGCGATCGCCGGGCCGGTGAGCCTTGAGGCGGCGCTGAATGCGTTGTTCGAGCAGAACATTCCGGACCTTTACGAACACATTGAGGAGACGGTCTTTCGTGCGGCCTATCGTTACTGCCATGGCAACCAGTTGCAGACCGGGCGCTTGCTGAATATCAGCCGCAACATTGTGCGGGCGCGGCTGGAGAAGATCGGTGAACTGGGCAAGCCGGTGCTGCTCGACGGGCAGTGACGGGGGTGTTAGCGTTTCGGGCTTCTCTGATCTGTAGAGGGCTCGACGTTGATTCGACTCACCGATTACATCGCTGATTTTTCCCGTTCGCCGCTGGCACCCTGGGTTGATCTTGCTCCCTGGGAGCTGGTGAGCCAGGCGCCTGGCGTTGTTCGCCAATTGCTGGCGGGGTTGTCTGATGATGACTATGAGATTCATGACGAGATTGCCGTGCACCGTACAGCGGTGGTTGAGGCGGGCGCTGTGTTGAAAGCGCCGCTGATCATTGGTGCCCACTGTTTTATCGCTGCCGGGGCTTACCTTCGTGGTGGTTGCTGGGTGGATGAATATTGCATCTTCGGGCCGGGTGCGGAGCTCAAGACGTCCTTTGTTTTCAGCGGCAGCAAGTTGGCGCACTTCAACTTTGTCGGGGATTCGGTGTTGGGGCGGGGGGTGAATCTGGAGGCTGGGAGTATCGTTGCCAACTACCGTAATGAGCGGGATGACAAGGAGGTCCAGGTGCGTATTGGGGGGCAGTTGCAGCGTACCGGGTGCGACAAGTTTGGCGCGCTGTTGGGGGACCTGTCGCGGGTTGGAGCCAATGGTGTGTTGGCGCCGGGGGCGGTGCTTGCGGCGGGTAGTGTGGTAAGGCGGGGGGAGGTTTTTGATTGTGAGGGGTAGGGGGCTTTTGGTGTACATATCCGTTATTTGGGTAACGGCCGCTTATGGTTTCGCTCTTACAGCGAGTCACTTTGCAAAAGCGGCAAAGTAACCAAAACGCTCTGCCCCGCCTGTCGGCACCTCGCCTAGGCTCGG